>CAMUVE010000043.1:0-17613 GCA_947163985.1 uncultured Prevotella sp. | reverse complement strand
GAGCTGTTCTGTCTCAGCGTCAGTCATCTTGTCGGCACCAACGATGACGCGCAACTCACGACCAGCCTGGATAGCGTAGGTCTTGGTTACACCAGGATAGCTCATTGCTATTGCCTCGAGGTCGTTGAGACGCTTGATATATGCCTCAACAATCTCACGGCGGGCACCAGGACGGGCTCCACTGATGGCGTCGCACACCTGAACGATGGGCGCCAGGAGTGTTTCCATCTCCATCTCGTCGTGGTGGGCACCGATAGCATTGCAGATGTCTGCTTTCTCCTTGTACTTCTCGGCAATCTTTGCACCGTAGAGTGCGTGGGGTAGTTCGCTCTCCTCGTCGGGCACCTTACCAATATCGTGCAACAGTCCGGCGCGCTTTGCCTTCTTGGGGTTCAGACCTAACTCGGCAGCCATCACGGCACAGAGGTTTGCCGTCTCGCGTGCGTGCTGCAAGAGATTCTGTCCGTAGCTGGAACGATATTTCATCTTTCCTACTATGCGAACAAGTTCTGGGTGCAGTCCGTGAATACCAAGGTCTATAGCGGTACGCTTTCCGGTCTCTATGACTTCGTTCTCAACTTGTTTCTTAACCTTAGCGACAACCTCCTCGATACGTGCCGGGTGGATACGTCCGTCGGCAACGAGCTGATGGAGTGCCAGACGACAGATCTCACGACGTATGGGGTCGAAAGCAGAGATGACGATAGCCTCAGGGGTGTCGTCAACAACAATCTCCACGCCGCAGGCAGCCTCGAGGGTGCGGATGTTACGTCCCTCACGACCTATGATGCGTCCTTTCACTTCGTCGTTATCGATATGGAACACGCTTACGGAGTTTTCTATTGCCGTCTCGGAAGCTACGCGCTGAATGGTCTGTATTATTATCTTCTTAGCCTGCTGGTTAGCGTTAAGCTTCGCCTCGTCCATTATCTCGTTGATGTAGCTTGCAGCGTCGGTACGAGCCTCGTCCTTTAGGCTTTCCACCAGTCGAGCCTTTGCTTCGTCGGCGCTAAGTCCGCTGAGTTCCTCAAGTTTCTCGCGCTCCTGAAGCTGCATCTTCTCCAGGTCGTCCTGTTTCATCTGCAGCAGTTTCTTCTCGTTGTCGATGCGCTGTTGCTGCTGATCAATGTCTTGTCTTCTGCGTCCCAGTTCTTCCTGGCGCTGATTAAGACTTATCTCGCGCTGCTTAAGTCTGTTCTCTCCCTGCTGAATCTTCTGGTTCCTCTGCTGGACCTCCTTTTCAAGTTCAGACTTCTTATTAAGGAATTTCTCTTTCACTTCAAGGAGTTTTTTCTCCTTGATGACATCAGCCTCTTTCGTTGCTGTGTCTATCATTTCCTTGTATTTTCCCGTCAGTACATAACGGAATACAAGATATCCGCACAATCCACCCACTATGAGCGCTGCGGCAATCATTAGAATTGTAATGAACATATATATATGAATTTATAAGATTCCGTCTATCTCTGAAGTCAGGGCGGAAAGAATCTTATCAAGCTCGCTCGTATCGCTGTCGCCCTTCTGTCGTTGCAGACGAAGTGCTATGTCGATCATCGCCATATACATTATTTCCTTATCGCTGTTTCTTGACTTATATCTGTCAGCGTAAGTATTTACTGTATTTGAGATAAGTTTTGCTGCCTCACGATAGTAGAACTCGTCCTCGCGACGGATGTTCACGGGGATGTCCGTATCATAGACATGCAGTCTTATTCTGAGTTTGTCTTTTCCTTCTGCCATTGCTTCTACTGTTGCTCACTGAGCAATGTTATACATTTGTTTACTTCACGGATGAGTCCTGCGATGCGCTTCTTTGCTGCTTCCACATCACCGTCAGAGACCTCAATCATTCGTGCCATCTTCAGACTTTCATAGTCCTGATGTGCCTGTGCAAGCTGCTTCTGCAACTTCTCAACCTCCTTGTCTCTGCTTTCTACAGCGACATGGAGCTCCTCGATTTCCTTCTTAGCGTCGGAATATCGAGCTATGAGCTGCCTCACTTTCGAGGCAAATTGCGTTAGGGAATCTTCTACTTTACTCATCTGAAATTTTGTAATTCGGGCACAAATATAAAAAGAAAGATTGACTCTGCAAAATTTATCAAGCGAAAAATGATAATTATTTGCAATTTAGTCCATTATTCTTCATTTTGACGAGGTTCTTTCTTCGCCATCATCACCACGTTATATACAAAATCGGTAATCCACTTCTGTGAAAAACCAAGACGTTTGTTTATCTGGCGTATTGCCACAACGGTCTTCAGCACGCTGGGATCAGAGAAGTCGTTCTTGTTGAAGATGTCGTTGACTGTCTTCTCCGTCATAGTGTAGATAGCCTTCTTGAAGAATGAAGGCACGCGGAGTTTGAACTTCATGAGATTGCCGGTAAGCATCATCAGGTCCTGAGTGAAACTTTGGAACTGGATGAGGTAAGTTTGCACATCTTGCATCTTTCGACAGTTTTTCTTAATACTTGCGTCTGTCTCAGCGAAGAAATTATCTTCTACTTTGTAAAGATTTTGCATAAGTTTCTTGCACTGTTTCTTCTCACCGACACCGAGTTTGTTGTTAACTGTCGCAACCTTGAATGTTGACTTAAACATCCTTAAATCAGGCAACATTGCAAGATTAGTAATACCTGCACTCTCTGCTATTGCAGCCTGGAAGTAAACTCTCACAAGTGTCATATAATTTTCCATGCCGCCGCCCTTCTCGTCGGTAGCACTTTTCTTACCAAATATTTTACTAAAAATTCCCATTATTATTTATGCTTTTATAAATTTCGGATGCAAAAGTACAAAAAAAAAGTGAAATGAATGTTCTTTTTCATTTTATTTTACTACCTTTGCCGCGCATTTCTTAAACTGGAATAAAAAAAATAAAGTATTATATATGGCTGAAGAAGTAAAAAACAGCGTTATTGAGCAGGAGATTGAAGAGAAAGAATCGTTCTTTAATTTTCAGACTATTTTTACTGCCATTATCCTTAACTGGCAATGGTTTGTATTGAGTATTCTCATTTGTCTTGGTACTGCGCACTTATACCTTAGATATAAGTCGCCGACGTACAGTGCTACAGCAAAGATTCTCGTTAAGCCTGATACGGGCAACAAGAACTCACGTGGTGCCTTCGCGTCACTCCAGAACATGAGCGACATTGGTTCTATCACCAGCAGTTTCGGTATCGACAACGAGATGGAGATTCTCACCTCCACACTCATCGCCGAGCAGGCCGTTCGCGACCTCAAGCTGTACGTTGACTACTGGATGAAGGGAACGGTGAAGGGTCACATGCTTTACTGCACACAGCCCATAAACGCTGATGTTGACGAGGAGCACCTCGCAAAACTTAATGTTCCTATCGTGCTGGAAGTAACTTACGAAGACGGTAAGTATCTGGTTGAGGGAAAATATTGTATTCCTCTTGACGAGATATTGTCAAGCGACGAATACGAGTTCGAAAAGACTTTCGACCGTCTGCCCGCTGTCATCAAGACTGGTGCAGGAACAATTACCCTTACGGCAAACCCGTCGAAGGTAAAGGAGAAGATGAAGGACGGCATGACGGAGCGCATCACCATTTCTGCTCCTAAGTACGCTGCCATAAGGTATGTCAACAAACTCAGCGTTTCTCCTACCACAAAGATGGCTGACGTCATCAGCATCCAGCTGAACGACCAGAACGTTAAGCGTTCTTTGGACTATCTTAACCAACTCATCGTCTGCTACAACCGTCAGGCCAACGAAGACAAAAACCAGGTGGCATACAAGACTGAGCAGTTCATTAACGAACGTCTGGAGAAGATCAACGCCGAGCTGGGAAGCACCGATGGTGCTTTGGAGTCTTACAAAAAGAGCAACAACCTCGTTGAGCTGAAGATTGACGCTAAGAGTACCGTTGACAACGTTACCGAGTTCGAGCGCCGACTGACAGACGCCAACACACAGATAGCCCTCATCAACAGTCTTATCCAGTTTGCTAACCGTCCTGGTAACAAACACGAGGTGCTGCCTTCTAACGTTGGTCTTAACGATATGACGTCAACAGCACTTATCAACCAGTACAACGTGATAGCTCTTGAGCGTAACCGCATACTTATCACAGCATCGGAAAACAGCCCCTCTGTGCTGCCTCTGACATCACAGTTGGACGAGATGTCAAAGAGCATACATCAGGCTCTGATGCAGGCAAAGCGCAACGTAGAGATACAGCGTAACGCCATTGTGACACAGCTTAACCAGTATACAAGTGCTATCAACAAAACTCCTGAACAGGAGCGCATACTTACCCAGATTGGTCGTCAGCAGGAGGTAAAGAGTGGTCTCTACCTCATGATGCTGCAGAAACGTGAGGAGAACTCTATCTCGCTCGCAGCAACAGCCGACAAGGGTAAGGTGGTGGAATACCCACAGTATGCTGGCAAGATCAGTCCTAAGACATCTATAGTATATCTTATAGGACTCATCCTCGGACTCGCTCTCCCTGTATTGGTGCTGTTCCTACTGAACTTCTTCCGCTACCGCATAGAAGGTCACGACGAAGTAGCAAAACTCACCAAACTGCCTATCCTTGCCGATGTGGCTGTGGCGAGCGACGCTGCCAAGACGAAGGCGGACATCGTGGTTCACGAGAACGAGAACAACCAGATGGAAGAAATATTCCGCTCTATGCGTACCAACCTGCAGTTTATGATGAAGGAAGGCCAAAAAGTGGTGCTCTTCACCTCTACCACCTCTGGTGAGGGTAAGACGTTTACCACCGCAAACCTCGCCGTCAGCTTCGCGCTGCTGGGCAAGAAGGTTGTCCTCATCGGTCTCGATATCCGTAAGCCTCGTCTTGCTGAGCTCTTCGAGATAAACAACCACCACAACGGTATCACTCCGCTGCTGGTAGAGGCTAATCCTACATGGGAGGACGTAAAGGAACAAATCGTTCCATCAGGTGTCAACAAGAACCTCGACCTCATTATGGCTGGTCCTATTCCTCCTAACCCCGCAGAGCTTATAGCTCGTCCGTCGCTCGACATCGTGGTTAACCACCTGCGCGACCACTACGACTACGTGCTCATCGATACTGCTCCTGTAGGACTTGTTACCGATACCCTTATGGCAGGACGCGTCGGCGACGCTACCGTTTACCTCTGTCGTGCCGACTACACACCGAAACGCAGTTTCGAACTCATCAACTCGCTTGCCGAAGAGAAGAAACTGCCTAATATGGCTATCGTCATCAACGGTATCGATATGTCTAAGAAGAAGTACGGCTACTACTACGGCTACGGACGCTACGGTAAGTACGGCAAATATACTGGCTACGGCAGCAGCTCGTACAGCGGACACTACAGCCACTATGGCAACTACAAGAACAGCCACTATGGCAATAAGGAAGACAAATCTATCAAACTATGAACATAGCAGTAGATTTTGACGGAACAATAGTAACTCACGAATATCCTAACATAGGAAAGGAACTGCCCTTCGCCGTTGAGACGTTGAGGCAGCTCCAGCGTGACGGACACAAAATAATACTATGGTCAGTACGCGAGGGACAACTCCTCGAAGATGCTATAGAGTGGTGCCGCGCTCGAGGACTGGAGTTCTATGCCAGCAATAAAGACTACCCCGAGGAGACACGACAGGACAAACACTACAGCCGCAAGCTAAAAGCAGAACTGTTTATCGACGACCGCAACCTCGGCGGGCTACCCGACTGGGGCACAATCTACCGCATGATTAACGAGAAACTGTCGCTCGAGGACATAGTACGTGAACGCATGGGACACACCCACGAACACGAACGCCCCAGAAAAAAACACTGGTGGCAAGTTTAAATTGCCATTCTCGTATTCCGAATAGTTTCTCCGTGTGAAACTTTGAGTTTCAAACGATGAAACCAATAGTTTCACTCTCTGAAACTCCTGCAAAAAGAAAATAGGATGAGTCCGAAATGACTCATCCTATTTCTATGTCGGGGCGACAGGATTCGAACCTGCGGCCGCCTGGTCCCAAACCAGGAGCGCTACCGGGCTGCGCTACACCCCGAATGGTTTTGCGGGTGCAAAGGTAAGAATAATTTCGTAAAACAAAGAATTATCCTTAATTAATTAACATTACTTAATTATTCCTTGCTCTACAAATATCTTTTTCAGAGCCTGCACGCCGCGCTCTACCTGTTCCTCTGTATGGGTAGCCATAAGTGCGAAACGCACGAGGGTATCCTGAGGAGCGCATGCTGGAGGTATTACAGGATTGATGAATACTCCGGCATCGTAAGCGAGTTTTGTTACGAGGAACGTCTTATCGACGTCACGAACGTAGAGTGGTATGATAGGACTCTCGGTCTCGCCAATCTCGAAACCTTCTTCGCGGAAGCGGCGCAGAGCATACTTGGTAACTTTCCACAGACGCTCTATGCGCTCTGGCTCACGACGAATGATGTGGAGAGCCTCCATAGCTGCTGCTGTTGCGGCTGGTGTGTTTGATGCACTGAAGATGTATGTGCGGCAGGTGTGACGAAGGAAGTTAATAGTATCCTTGTCGGCTGCTACAAAACCGCCGATACTTGCGAGACTCTTTGAGAAGGTACCCATGATAAGGTCAACGTCGTCAGTGACACCGAAGTGGTCGCATACGCCGCGTCCCTCGCGCCCGAAGACGCCAAGACCGTGAGCTTCGTCAACATAGATGCTGGCATTGTACTTCTTCTTGAGTTCTACGATAGCGGGAAGATTTGCGAGGTCGCCCTCCATAGAGAAGACACCATCGACAACAATCATCTTTATAGCCTCGGGGCGGCACTTCTGGAGCTGCTTCTCGAGGTCTTCCATATCGTTGTGCTTGTACTTCAGACATGTAGCGAAAGACAGGCGACGACCATCTACGATAGATGCGTGGTTACGGTCATCACAGATGATGTAGTCCTCGCGGCCGCAGATGTTAGCAAGGACTCCGGAGTTTACCGAGAAACCTGTTGAGAACACCAAAGCCTCATCTTTGCCTTCAAACTCTGCAAGTTCTTTTTCCAGTTGTACGTGGAGGTCGAGAGTACCGTTAAGGAAACGGCTTCCTGCACATCCTGTTCCGTACTTATCAATAGCTGCCTTTGCGGCTGCCTCTACTCGGGGGTCGCCAGTCAGTCCTGTATATGCATTAGAACCGAACATAAGGACGTTGTGTCCACCCATCTGTACTTCTGTTCCTTGTTTTCCTGTAATCTCACGGAAATAAGGATATACGTCGGCCTCCATAAACTTCTGAGGCTCGCGATATAACTTGTACTTTTCTTGTAATAGTCCCATTTTTTATTGGTAGTATTGCTACTTTTATTATTTTTTAGGCTGCAAAGGTACTAATAATAATTAATATGGAAGAACGAAAAGTGAAAAATTTTTATCTGAATGAATATTTTTCGTATTTCTTTTCTATGATTACGCCATTTTTTTTAACTTTGCAACGATGAAAAAGATTGTATTCATAATGAACCCCATTTCAGGAACGGCAAAGAAAAACGCTATTCCAAAGATTATTGAAGATACGCTTGACAGGGAGCGTTATGAATACGAGATAATAAAAACGGAGTATGCTGGTCACGCCTCGAAAATTGCCAAAGAGGCTATGGAGCACGACATAGACATTGTTGTGGCTGTTGGTGGCGACGGTACAGTAAACGAGGTAGCGCGTGCCATCATAAACTCGAAGACAGCACTGGGAATAATACCCTGCGGATCGGGCAACGGACTGGCGCGACACCTTATGCTGCCGCTGGACATTAAGAAATCAATTGAAATAATAAACAAGGGCGAGATTCACGACCTGGACTACGGAATCATCAACGGTCATCCGTTCTTCTGTACCTGCGGAATGGGCTTCGATGCTTTTATAAGTCAGAAGTTCTCGGAGGCAGGAAAGCGCGGACCTGTGACCTATATAGAGAACGTGCTTAAAGAGGGACTTAAATACAAGCCCGAGACGTACAACATCATCGACGAGGACGGCGCAAGACTCTACAAAGCATTCCTCATTTCATGTGCCAACGCCTCACAGTATGGCAACAACGCATACATAGCACCCCAAGCATCGATGAAAGACGGTTTTCTGGATGTTATCATCATGGAACCATTCGACATCCTCGACGCGCCACAGGTAGCAATAGAGATGATGAACAAAACGTTGGACAAGAGTCTGAAAATAAAGACATTCCGAACAAAGCACATCACCATAAAACGCCAGAAACCAGGCTACATACACTACGACGGAGACCCCATAATGACGGATGCCGACGTTGACGTAAAGCTGGTGAGTCAGGGTATCAAGATGGTGGTGAATCCTAATGCCGACAAACGCAAGAGAAAGCCTAACGTAGTGCAGACGGCTTTCAGCGAGTTCTTTAACGACATCAATGTGGTGCGTGAAGACATCTCGCAGCAGGGACGCAAGATACAGGCGCTGAACAACAAGATACTCAGAAAACTAAACTTTTAAATAAAAGTCCCCAACCATAGTTTTATATTCCTCGGAACCAATGACGAGTTCCGACTGCTCAACGTGTGATGAAGGCGAAAGACGATAGGCAAGCAGATAGCGCCGGACAGGCTTTACGGGTGTGGTGCGAACGCCACAGACACGCGACGGGAAAAGGCCAACAAAGGATGCCTCCATATCCATAGCACTACGATAGTCAAAGGGCACCACAACAGAAAACTCACCATCATCAGCAAGCAGTCGGGCAGCATGACGACAGAGGTCGGCGAAAGAAAGCGTCTGGGTGTGGCGCGCCACAGAGCGCTTAGCATCAGGTGGAAGGAGGGAATTAGAAAAAAAAGGAGGATTGCTGACAACAGCATCGAAGGCGGAAGCCGGATAATCCTGCAACGGAATATTCTCTACGACGATAGCACTTGCGAAAGGCGATGATGCAACATTTTCCGAAGCCTGACGACAGGCATCAGCGTCAACATCGATAGCACAGACACTTTGGGCGCCACGCTGCGCTGCCATAAGTGCTATAATGCCCGTTCCCGTACCCACATCAAGCACACTACCTCCTATCCTTGCCCACGCGCCAAGTAGCACTCCATCGGTACCTACCTTCATCGCACAAAGGTCCTGACGGATATCGAAACGACGGAAACGAAAGATGTTTTTTTCCATATACGGCAGCAAAGGTAGTGATTTTAATTGAGAATTGAGAATTAAGAAGTTAAAGAAGTTAAAGAAGTTAGGGAAGTTAAAGATATTAGAGGGAAAATGTGTACCTTTGCATTTCAATTTATATAGAAAGAGGTAAAAAAGATATATGAGAAGTAAAAATCAAAGTGGCGGAATTTCTATGATAGCGGACTACGAAGGCGACATAGTAAAACTGATTCATGAAGGACAAAGTGGCGTGATGCCTATCCTTGCAACACGCAACCTGGTGCTTTTCCCTGGAGTTATAACACCCATAATCATTGGCAGGAAACAAAGTCTTAACCTCATAAAACATCTGGAGAAGAGCAAAGACAATATCTTTGCCGTATTCTCGCAGAAGTCACAAAGGGTTGAGAACCCGTCGTTCTCGGACATCTACGAGTACGGAGTATGTGCACGTTTTATCAGGGCGCTCGACTTCCCAGGTTCATCGGAGAACATCACCGCAATAGTACAGGGCTTGGGACGTTGCAGACTGACAGCGTTGCTGAAGAAGAATCCGTTCCTCGTCGGTGAGGTACAGCAGGACTACGAAGTGCTTTTCCCATATAACGACAAGGAGTATATGACTGCCGTTGAAGACCTCAGAAACACCTGTTCCGAATATATCAAGAAGAACGACGAGATGTCTGACGAATCGCAATTTGCGCTGAGCAACATTACACAGCCCGACATCTTCGTAAACTTTGTGGCTGCCAACCTGCCTTTCTCTGTGGAAGACAAAATGCAGCTGCTGATGACCACATCGTATAAAGAAAGGGTGTTCCTGCTGCTCAAGATACTTAACAGGGACATTCAGTTGCTGACGCTGAAAGAGAATATCCGCTCAAAGACAAGAGAGGACATCGACGAACAACAACGAGAATACTTTCTGCAACAGCAGATAAGAAACATCAAAGAGGAATTGGGCAATGGTGAAGGTTCACCAGAGCGCAAGGAACTCATGAAGAAGGCGAAGGACAAGAAGTGGAGCGAAGAGGTGAAGAACACCTTCATGAAGGAGGTGGACAAACTGGACATCCTTAACCCGCAAGGCTCTGACTACAGCGTACAGATGAACTATCTGCAGACACTCGTAAGTCTGCCTTGGGGAGAATATACCGAAGATGACCTCGACCTGAAGAGGGCACAGAAAATTCTTGATCAGGATCACTACGGAATGGAGAAGGTTAAGGAGCGCATACTGGAGTACATCGCTGTGCTCTCGCTGCGTCACGACCTGAAGTCACCGATACTTTGTCTCTACGGTCCTCCGGGAGTAGGAAAGACAAGTCTTGGAAAGAGTATCGCAGAGGCTTTGAAGAGGAAGTATGTACGCGTCAGTCTTGGTGGTGTGCACGACGAGTCAGAGATTCGCGGACACAGACGTACCTACGTAGGTGCTATGCCTGGACGAATAGTTAAGAGCATACAGAAGGCTGGCTCCAGCAACCCCGTATTCATTCTCGACGAGATAGACAAGGTTTCACAGAACAACATCAACGGCGACCCGTCATCAGCTCTCCTCGAAGTACTCGACCCAGAGCAGAACGGTGCCTTCCACGACAACTATCTTGACGTGGACTACGACCTGTCGAAGGTGCTGTTCATCGCTACCGCCAATGACCTTAACACCATACCGCGTCCACTACTCGACCGTATGGAGATTATTGAGGTCAGCGGATATATCACAGAGGAGAAAATAGAGATTGCCAAAAGACACCTGTTGCCTAAGGAAAAGGACAATGCCGGACTCGCTGACGAAAAGAAACTGTCGTTCAACAAGGCGGCAACAGAGAAGATTATCGAGCAATATACCCGTGAGAGCGGAGTAAGACAGCTGGAAAAACAGATAAACAAGGCAATGAGAAAACTCGCCCTCGCCAAAGCACAGGATGGGGCACTACCTTTCGAAAAGATTACTCCTAACGAAATTGAAGATTTGTTGGGCAAACCACCATTCTATCGCGACATATATCAAGGTAACGACTATGCCGGAGTGGTTACGGGACTGGCGTGGACAAGTGTAGGCGGAGAAATCCTATTTATTGAAACAAGCCTCAGCAAAGGAAAGGGGTCGAAACTGACGCTGACAGGAAACCTTGGCGACGTAATGAAAGAAAGTGCTGTACTGGCATTGGAATATGTGAAGGCTCACGCTGATGTGCTTAACATAGACTACAGACTGTTTGACCAGTGGAACATACACATCCACGTGCCCGAAGGAGCAACTCCAAAAGACGGACCGTCGGCAGGAATAACAATAGCAACGTCAATAGCATCAGCACTGACACAACGTAAGGTGCGCAAGAACACCGCTATGACGGGAGAGATAACACTACGAGGCAAGGTGCTCCCCGTAGGAGGCATAAAAGAAAAGATTCTTGCTGCTAAGCGTGCTGGAATAACAGACATCGTGATGTGCAAGGAAAACGAAAAGGATATCCTGGAGATTCCAGAGATATACCGCAAGGGAGTTTCCTTCCATTATGTAGAAAATGTACAGGATGTATGGAAGTTTGCTCTCACGAAGGAACTGGTGAAGGACCCTATAGACCTTACCGTCGTTGAGGAGCCTCAGCAGCAGTTCATGGGACCACAGTCCGTTAATATTCAACAACCTACAGCATGACCTTCGAAGTTCAACATAGCGACAACGCCAGCGACGCACGGACAGGTATCATAACTACCGACCACGGACAGATAAAGACTCCTATCTTTATGCCTGTGGGAACGGTGGGAAGCGTAAAGGGCGTACACTTCAGCGAACTTCGTCAGCAGGTAAAGGCGCAGATAATCTTGGGGAACACATACCACCTGTACCTGAGACCGGGACTGGAGGTGTTGCGCAAAGCCGGCGGACTGCACGGGTTCAACACCTGGGACAGACCGATACTTACCGACAGCGGCGGTTTCCAGGTGTTCTCGCTGACGGGAATAAGGAAGTTGCGCGAAGAAGGTTGCGAGTTCAGGTCGCACATAGACGGCTCAAAACATATCTTCACACCAGAGAACGTTATGGACACACAGCGCATCATTGGCGCAGACATCATGATGGCACTCGACGAATGTCCTCCAGGACAGAGCGACTTCGAATATGCCAAGAAGAGTCTGGGACTGACACAGCGCTGGCTGGACAGATGTTTCAAACGTTTCAACGAAACGGAACCGCTGTACGGACACCGTCAAAGCCTCTTCCCCATCGTTCAAGGCTGTACGTTCAAAGAGCTAAGACGGGAAGCTGCAAAATATATCGCAGACAAAGGCGCTGACGGAAATGCTATCGGCGGACTCGCGGTAGGAGAACCTACGGAAGTGATGTACGACATGATTGAGGTGGTTAACGAAATACTGCCAAAAGACAAGCCACGCTACCTCATGGGAGTGGGAACACCACAGAACATCCTGGAGGCAATAGAACGAGGCGTTGACATGTTTGACTGCGTTATGCCGACACGAAATGGGCGTAACGCTATGCTCTTCACCTACGAAGGTACAATGAACATGAGAAACAAGAAGTGGGAAATGGACTTCTCGCCAATAGACCCCGACGGGTGCGACATTGACAGAATACACACTAAGGCATACCTTCACCACCTATTCAAAGCACAGGAGCTACTGGCTATGCAGATAGCAAGTATTCACAATTTGGCATTCTACCTGCGACTGGTAGGCGACGCACGCCAGCACATCGAGCAGGGCGATTTCGTAACATGGAAAAAGAGTGTCATAGAACAATTGGGAGTAAGACGATGAAGGAAACACTGAAGAAACTATGGGACTTGATAACGTTGAAACGCTACATAAAGCGTCTCGACTGGTATATTATTAAGAAGTTCATAGGAACGTACTTCTTCGCCATAGCACTTATCATCAGTATCTCTATCGTCTTCGACGTTAACGAGAACCTGTCGAAGTTCACACAGTACAACGCCCCGCTGAAGGCTATCGTCTTCGATTACTACGCAAACTTCGTACCTTACTTCTCGAATCTCTTTAGTCCGCTGTTCGTATTCATCGCTGTTATCTTCTTCACATCAAAACTTGCAGGCGACTCCGAGATAATATCTATGCTCGCAGCAGGAGTTAGTTTCAAACGACTTTTGAGACCGTATATGATATCAGCTGCCTTCATCTCGATAATGACGTTCTACCTAGGATCTTTTGTAATACCAAAGGGAACGGTGATAAGGCAGAACTTCGAATCTATGTATAAGAACAACAAGAAAAACACGTCCGCAGAGAATGTACAGCTGCAGGTTGGAAAAGGTGTCATAGCATACATACAGTTCTACGACAACAACCTGAAAAGGGGATACGGATTCTGTCTTGACAAGTTCGAGAACAAAAAACTCGTCAGTCACCTGACAGCTAACGAAATCCAGTACGACACCATATCGGAGTCAAAATATCATTGGAAGATGTCGGGATGGAGAATAAGAGAACTCCGCGGTATGAAAGAACACATCATCAGCGGACTTAGCAGGGACACCGTGATACAGATGGAACCTACTGACTTGGTATTCTCAAGAGGACAGCAGGAGACATTCACCAGTTCACAGCTGCGTGATTATATCAGCAAACAGATTGATCGAGGATCGAGCAACGTTGTGCAGTATGAGGTGGAATACCACAAGAGAATAGCATCATCGTTTGCCTCGTTTATACTTACTATTATAGGTGTATCACTTTCGTCAAGGAAGAGAAAAGGAGGTATGGGACTTTACCTCGGTATAGGATTGGCGCTGAGTTTCGGATATATCATGCTGCAGACCGTAAGCGCAACGTTTGCCATCAATGCCAATACACCGCCTATGCTGGCAGCATGGATGCCAAACATTATCTTTGCCTTTGTAGCATACTACCTATATAGGCACGCACCAAACTAATTCTACATTATGACATTTGAAGAGACATATCTCAACGATAACGCCCTTGATGCTCTTGACGACATGCACTTTACAACATGTACGCCAATACAGGAGCAATGTATTCCATATATTCTTGACGGCAGAGACGTTCTTGGCGTAGCACAGACAGGAACAGGAAAGACTGCCGCATACCTACTGCCTATACTCAGCCGACTTGACGACGGTGGCTTTCCAAAGGATGCCATAAACTGCATAATAATGAGTCCGACGAGAGAACTGGCACAACAGATAGACCAGGCCATGCAGGGCTTCTCATATTATATGCCGGAGGTGAGCAGCGTAGCTGTATATGGTGGTAACGACGGCAACAGATATGACCAGGAATATCAGGCTATGCGACTCGGTGCCGATGTGATAATAGCAACACCAGGACGCCTGAAGAGTCATATCAGCATGGGGAATATTGACCTCTCCAAAGTATCGTTCTTCGTCCTTGACGAAGCAGACAGAATGCTCGATATGGGTTTCTCCGATGATATCCTTTCCATAGCGAAACTATTGCCTAAAGAGTGTCAGACAATAATGTTCTCGGCTACTATGCCTAACGACATAGAAAAGCTTGCAAAGACTCTTCTTAAAAATCCCGCGATGGTGAAACTGGCTGTCAGCAAGCCCGCTGAAAAGATAAGACAGACGGCATACATATGTCACGAAAACCAGAAACTGGCTATCATGCGATTCCTATTTAAAGACCAGGAAATGAAAAGGGTTATCGTCTTTGCCGCAAAGAAACAGGGCGTCAAGGAGATTACACGTGAACTGAAACGAATAAAGGTTAACTGCGACGAGATGCACAGCGACCTGACACAAGCGGAACGCGACGACGTGATGTACAGGTTTAAGAGCGGACAGGTGGACGTACTGATAGCAACGGACATAGTGGCGAGAGGTATTGACATTGACGACATTGCCGTCGTAATTAACTATGACGTTCCGCACGATGTAGAAGACTATGTTCACCGCATAGGACGTACTGCACGTGCCGACAGGGACGGAAGGGCAATAACACTCGTCAGAGGATACGACATCACCGCCTTTATGCAGATAGAGAAGTTCCTGGAAAAGACAATAGAAAAAACTCCTTTACCGGAAGGTGTCGGAGAAGGTCCTGAGTATAAACCTATAAGGAAAGAAAGCAAACACAAAGGAGGAAAAGGACATAGAAGACCGCACAGGAACGGAAAGCCTGCGGGAAGAAGAAAGCCGAAAAAGAAGGATTAGGAGTTGTCGCGAACAACAACTTTTACGCGGGAGATACGTCGACCCTCAAGCTCCAATATCTCGAACTGGAAATTCTGGTATTCTATCTTCTCGTGAACTTCCGGGAAGTCACCCTTCAACTCCAACATCAAACCGGCAATAGTATCTGCGTCACCTTGAACATCCTCAAAAGCATCGTCTTCTATTTCAAGAACTCTGCAGAAGTCGCTAAGGAGAGTCTTTCCCTCAAACACATAAGTATTACGGTTCAGACGACTATATGTCTTCTCTTCGTCATCGTACTCGTCGTTTATCTCGCCTACTATCTCCTCAAGAATATCTTCGAGAGTAACAATACCGCTGGTGCCTCCGAACTCATCAACCACAACGGCAATGTGAACCTTATTCTCCTGGAATTCACGAAGCAGATCATCTATCTTCTTTGTCTCAGGAACAAAGTATGGAGGGCGGATAAGACTCTGCCAACGGAACGTCGATGGTTTGCTAAGATGAGGTAACAAATCCTTGATATACAATATTCCGCGGATATTATCACTATTATCCTGATATACGGGAATACGACTGTAGTTGTTATCAACAATACATTTCAAAACTTCTGCAAAGGAACTCTTTATATCTATGTCAACAACATCCTGACGACTCGTCATAACCTCTTTTGCCGTCTCGTCGCTGAAACGTATGATACCCTGCAACATACGCTGCTCTTCCTTGATATCTTCCTTGTCTGTCAGCTCCAGCGCCTGCTCCAGATCATCAACGCTGAGGACGTGGGCCTCCTTTTGTACCACCTTCGAAGCCCAGATACCACTGCGTATTAAAACAGAGGAAAGGGGCCAGAAGAGCCTACGCAACACCAAGATGGTGCCTGCAAGATGGCGACAGAAATTCAAAGGGTTCTGACGGGCAAATATCTTTGGCATTATCTCTCCGAAAAGTAGCAAAAGGAATGTCAACAATACGGTTATACTAAGAAACTCTAACCAGTAAGCATCACCGAAGTCAACTATACTTGAAAAGATATAGTTGCACAGCATAATGATGGTTACATTGACAAAGTTATTTGTGATAAGTATTGTTGCTAACGTACGCTCGTTGTCATCACGAAGATCCACAATACTACGATCGGCTTCGCTACGGTCGGCATCAAGTTCATTTAAATCGGATGGAGACAGACTGAAAAAGGCTATCTCGGAACCGCTGGCTATACCTGAAGCTATCAATAATATAATGGTCAACGCTATTGCCACCAAGACACCAAAGGTGGGAGCAATGAGTTGAACGTTACTCAGCGTCTGTTGTAGGTACGTTATGTCCATCCTGTTCTGTGGGTTTTGGCGTCAACATCTCCATATTGTCAACATATATCTCTGTAACATAACGGCGCTGACCTTTCTGGTCGTCATAACTACGGTAACGTATTCTACCTTCTATATATAATTTGTCTCCTTTGTGAACATACTGCTCAACAATCTTTGCCAAGTTACGATAGAATACAAGATTGTGCCAGTCTGTATGGTCTGGTACCTGAGTACCATTCTGAAGGGTATATCCCCGCTCTGTTGTGGCAAGACGTACTTGTGCTACGGCCTGATCCTGATCGTAATAACGTACCTCAGGCTCTTTGCCAACATTACCAATAAGCATTACCTTATTCATACGTATCCCTTACTTACATCTACCTAAATACCTGAACTTAAAACTCTTACCCTTTGCTGAGGGAAACTGGCTACGACTGTCAACGCGAGAACGCAGACTTTCCACAATACGATTGTAACAGTCAAGACCGCTCTCTGCCTTCACTTGAGCTACAAAGTGAGTATCACGATATTCATGTTTTCCCGTTGATGGAGAAAGGACAACACGCTTGAAATCCAGCGCACCTTCATACCATCCGAAACACTCTTCGTTAAGTTTCGCTACTACAGGAACAGCGACAGGACGTTCTCCTTCATCAACAATAGAACGAACTGCTTTCTTCTGCTTGAAGTCTAACATCGTCTCTGCCTCTGTCTTAATAATAATAAAGTACACGCGAGGACGAATCTTATAACGCTTGGGATAGTAGATGTCACTATCACAATACGAACGCACGTCAGCTTCAAGTTCTGGCGTCATACCTATCTCGTCTATGGAACGTAAGAAATCTATTGCTTCATCAACATGATGAACAAGTGTTTCGTTATCGAAATACCGCAAATATAAATTCATGAAAGCTTAATGTATTTTTCTATAATTTTTTGAAAAAAGAGCGGAAAACGGGACTCGGACCCGCGACCCCAACCTTGGCAAGGTTG
>CAMUVE010000042.1:0-17911 GCA_947163985.1 uncultured Prevotella sp. | reverse complement strand
TAATCTTGTGTCTTTGACCCGGAGTTACGGGCTTTAATTTACGTACTGCCATTTTCTATATTAAATATTGCTATAAAAATCTATTGACTCGCCCTCCTTAAGAGTAACGATTGCCTTTTTGAACGCATTGCGCTGACCGCGGATAAGACCAGCCTTTGTATAGCGGCTTGAACGCTTACCTGCATAACGCATAGTGTTCACATCCTCTACTGTAACATTGTACAGCTCTTCGACTTCCTTCTTTATCTCAAGCTTGTTAGCCTCAGGGCGAACAATGAAGCCATAGCGGTTAGGCTGCTTGTCTGTAATCTTGGTCATCTTCTCAGTGACCAACGGTTTAATGATAAATGCCATAATTCTATGTCTCCTCTAATTTATTTCAAGATTCCGTCGATAGTCTCCAGAGACTTCTCTGTCATAACAAGCACATCTGCGTTCAAAACCTTGTAAGTATTGAGCGTAGAAGCAAGCATAACCTCAGCCTTCTGTAAGTTACGAGCCGACAAATATACATTTTTATTTACTTCTGGCAAAACGAGAAGCATTTTCTTATCATCGCATTTAAGATTTTTTGCAATATTTACAAATTCTTTAGTTTTTGGAGCCTCCATAGCGAAGTCTTCAAGTACGATGATTGCATTCTCCTGTGCCTTGTAAGTGAGAGCACTCTTACGAGCGAGCTTCTTTACTTTCTTGTTCAGTTTGAAACCGTAGTTACGTGGTTTAGGACCGAATACACGACCACCACCAACGAGAACTGGAGAGTTGATGTCACCACGACGAGCGCCACCACTACCCTTCTGACGGATAAGTTTACGTGTAGAACCAGCGTGCTCACTGCGCTCCTTAGACTTTGCTGTACCCTGGCGCTGATTAGCCAAGTACTGCTTTACGTCCATATACACAACGTGGTCGTTAGGTTCAATTGCGAAGATAGATTCGTTTAACGTAACCTTTCTTCCGGTCTCCTGACCTTTGATGTTTAATACGTTAATTTCCATTACTTGTTAATAATTACTGTTGAACCATTACAACCAGCTACTGAGCCCTTAACAATGATAAGGTTGTTCTCTGGTATTACCTTTAACACTCTGAGGTTTTGCGTGGTTACTCTTTCACCACCCATGTGGCCACCCATGCGCATTCCCTTAAATACCTTTGCAGGGTAAGAACATGCACCGATAGATCCCGGCTTACGAGCGCGGTCGTCCTGACCGTGGGTGCTCTGACCGACACCACCGAAACCATGACGCTTCATAACGCCCTGGAAACCTTTACCTTTAGAAGTACCAACTACGTCAACATACTCCGTACCTTCGAAGATGTCAACGGTAATTGTGTCACCGAGGTTGTGCTCCTCGTCAAACTTGAACTCGGCCAAGTGGTACTTTGGTGTTGTACCGGCTTTCTTGAATACTCCCATCATTGGTTTTGTGGTGTTCTTTTCTTTCTTCTCACCAAAAGCCAACTGCAGGGCTGCGTAACCGTCTTTCTCGACAGTCTTCACCTGAGTAACAACACAAGGACCAGCTTCGATAACAGTGCACGGAACATTCTTACCGTCGGCACTGAAAACGGATGTCATTCCGATTTTCTTTCCTAATAATCCTGGCATTTCAGTTTAAAATTTTAATAAATTATGTATGTTATATTTGTTTCTTTTCAAGTGTCACTGCACAAACTATGCTCACAAAACACACTCAAAAAGAAACGCACTTTTACTTCCTGCTTGAAGTGTAAGTCGCTCTTTATCAGCGTATTGTTAGCGTTTTAGCCAGCGCAATACTCACTTTTAGCGGGGCAAAGGTACGAACTTTTTTCCGTTCCGCCAAACTTTTTTCATTATTTTTTCATCTTCCTTCTCCTCTCACTTCCTTGATTCTCAGTTTAAAAAGTAACACTTCAAAATAAGAAACAATTATTTATTGTTAATTTGTAGCTTGTTATTAATTATTTTTTTACCTTTGCACGTGATTTTACATTTTTACTTTCAAAATGATGGAAAAAACTGTCGATATAGAGAAAATCTTAAAGGGCAAGATGGGTGACAAAGCCAAGTTTGTACCCTCTGCCTTGGTTAACTGGTTGAAGAAGATTGCCCACGAGGACCAGGTGAACAAATTTCTATGGGACTCAAAGGACCTGAAGGGTACCCCGTGGCTTGAGGCATGTGTGAAGTATCTTGAGATGGACCTCCACATTGAGGGCATGAAGAACCTGCCCGCCAAGGACGACGGACGGCTTTACACCATAGTGTCGAACCACCCGTTAGGAGGCATCGACGGCGTAGCGCTGGGCTCCATCATAGGCCGACACTACGACAGCAGGTTCCGCTATCTCGTTAACGACCTGCTGATGAATCTCCCGGGACTGGCGCCCGTATGTATCCCCATAAACAAGACAGGCAAGCAGGGGCGCGACTTCCCCGCTATGGTAGAGGCAGGATTTCAGAGCGACAACCACATGCTGATGTTCCCTGCCGGAATATGTTCCAGGAAGCACGACGGCGTAATACGCGACATACCCTGGAAGAAGACGTTCATCACTAAGAGCATACAATACCAGCGTGACGTTGTGCCCATACACTTCGGCGGCGAGAATTCCAAGTTCTTCTACCGCCTGGCAAACTTCAGCGACCGCTTCCTGCCGTTCAACTTAGCAATGTTGTTCCTGGTTGACGAGATGTACAAGAACGTCGGGAAGTCGTTCACCATAAAAATAGGCAAACCCATACCCTGGCAGACCTTCGACAAGACGAAGAGCCACTACCAATGGGCTCAGTGGGTACAGGACAGAGTTTACGAACTATAAGGACATAGAACAGAAAAAGATATATGGAAAAGCCAATTATCGCACCTATCAACAGGGAGCTGCTACTGAAAGAACTGACGCCGGAGAAGCAACTCAGAATGACCAACAAGAGTCATAACAAAGTATTCATTATCACGGCACACGACTCTCCCAACGTGATGAGAGAGATAGGTCGTCTGCGCGAGGAAGCTTTCCGCGAGGCTGGCGGCGGTACGGGCAAGGACTGCGACATTGACGATTTCGACACCTGCGACAACTGCTACAAGCAACTCATAGTGTGGAACCCCGAGACCGACGAGATAATTGGCGGCTACAGATATCTTATGGGTACCGACTGGCAGATGGACGAAAACGGGCAGCCTATACTTGCCACGAGTCACATGTTCAACTTCTCCGAGAAGTTCCTGCGCGAATATATGCCTTACACCGTAGAGTTAGGGCGTTCCTTCGTCTCTTTGGATTATCAGAACATAAAGAAGAACTCCAAGAGCATCTTCGCCCTCGACAACCTGTGGGACGGACTCGGCGCACTATATGTCATAAAACCCGAACTGAAATACTTCTTCGGCAAGGTCACCATGTACCCGTCGTATATCCGCAAGGGGCGCGACATGATTCTGTACTTCCTGAAGAAACACTTCAACGACAAGGAAGGGCTCATCACCCCGAAAAGACCACTGGAGTTAGAGACGCCAGAGGAAGAGCTGAGGCAGATTTTCAAGTACGACAACTTCCGCGACGACTACAAGGTGCTCAATCAGGAAATCCGCAAGATGGGCTACAACATTCCGCCGCTTGTCAATGCCTACATGAACCTGTCACCCACGATGAAACTCTTCGGCACGGCAATAAACTACGGTTTTGGCGACGTCGAGGAGACAGGTATTCTTATCGCTATGGACGAGATTCTCGAGGAGAAACGCGTGCGCCACATCGACAGTTATATCAAGGAGCACCCCGAGCATCTTAAGATTACCAGCGGGGCAAACAAGATTTTCTATAAGAGTAAGGAGTAATCCCTACACCACAGGCAGACTTATTCCGTTAATCTTCTGGAACACGTCGAGAGCATATACGTCGGTCATTCCGCTGACGTAGTCTATCACTGACATGATACGTGTCTCCAAGTTCTCACTGCGTATGTCGTACTGACTGCTCACCCTGTCAAGCAACTGCTTTGAGTAGAAGCGGTCGGGATGCATCACAGCATCCATCATGGACTCCATAAGCGTTGCAAGGATCTTGTAACCGCTCAGTTCCACGTCGAGCACGGGCTTGCTCTTGTAAATCTTCTGTATCGACATCTTCGTACAACGCTTATAAGCCTCTCTCTGCAGAGGAGCTATATTATCTATGAGACTGCCTTCAAAGGTTCCATCAAGTATCTCTTGCTCATGTTCCATAAAGGCATCAACACAGCAGTTCTCGAGTTTTCCTATCACACAGGCTCTCATATACACCACCTTCTCGCTAACATCGGTAATACCTTCGTCGTGTATCCTCTTGCGTATATTCTCCTTCATATCGTCATCGAAGAATCCCAAGAGCATACTCTCCGTCTCCTCAAACGACAGTATCATCAGCTTATGAGCATCCTCAATGTCCATTATCTCATAACAAATATCGTCGGCAGCCTCAACGAGATATACCAGCGGATGACGAACGTAGCTCAGCGGCTCTCCGGGTTTCGACTTACATGTTATGCCCATTTCGTCGGCTATTCTCTGGTATATCTCCTTCTCTGAGTCAAAGAATCCAAACTTTCCTTTCTTTCCGGCGCACGACGATGCGAAGGGGTACTTCACTATGCTGGCAAGAGTGGAATAAGTCATTGCGAAACCACCTTCTCTACGTCCGAGGAAACGATGACTGAGAATCCTGAAGGCATTGGCATTTCCCTCGAAGTGTGTGATGTCATCCCAGAAAGCCTTGCTCACCTCGTCTTTAAGGAACAGTCCCCCACCCTCACTGAAGAACGACTGTATAGCCTTCTCTCCGCTATGTCCGAAAGGCGGGTTACCCATATCGTGAGCCAGACATGCCGCACTCACTATCGTTCCCATCTGTGGTATCAGCGTCTCAGCGTACGCTGGTGTCGCCTGTACCAGTCGGTGTGCCACATCATTACCCAGTGACATTCCCACACTCGCCACCTCGAGCGAGTGGGTCAACCGGTTATGCACAAACACGCTGCCCGGCAACGGGAACACCTGTGTCTTGTTCTGCATACGTCGGAACGGAGCCGAAAAGATTAGTCTGTCGTAGTCACGCTTGAACTCCGAACGTTCATCATGACGCTCTACATGTCTATTTTCCTGTCCTAAGCGCTTGTAAGTAATGAGTTTCTCCCAGTCCATAATCTTAAAATTTTTGCAAAAGTACACAAATTATTTGAATGTTGGAAATAATTTATGTACCTTTGCACATTATTTTATATATATGGTTAAGGTAAAGATTATAAACAAGGGACATCAGCAACTACCAGCATACGCCACACCACAGAGTGCCGGCATGGATTTGCGTGCCAACATCGACGCAACGATAACGCTCAAGCCTATGGAACGCAAACTGATTCCCACAGGACTTTTTATGGCTCTCCCCGAGGGCTACGAGGCTCAGGTGCGTCCACGTAGCGGACTGGCACTGAAACACGGCATCACCGTTCTTAACTCGCCAGGCACCATCGATGCCGACTACAGAGGCGAGGTTGGTGTGATACTCATAAACCTCTCACAGGAGGACTTCATCATCAACGACGGTGAACGCATAGCACAAATGGTTATAGCACGTCACGAGACTGCCGATTTCGAACAGGTGGAGGTCCTCGACGATACAGAACGTGGCGAAGGTGGTTATGGACATACGGGGAAGTGAAGAGTGAAGAGTGAAGAGTGAAGAATGAGAGTGGTCAGACATATATTTGTTTTGGTTTTCTGCATGCTCGTTGCAGGGTGCGGAAAGACAGCGGTCAAGGAACGCGGGAGTGCTCCGGCGGTTGACTATAACACTTCGCAGAAGTACAAATACTTCTATGCTGAGTCGGTTACGCAACTGCAGAAGGGCAACTACGACGCTGCCTTCGACCTTCTCAAGCACTGCATAGAACTTAACCCTTATGCTGCGGAGGCTTATTACGGACTTACTCCACTTTATGCCGAGATGGGAATGGACACCCTGGCTCTCGAAAACATGGAGAAGGCAGTAAGTCTGCGACCAGACAACGTCACCTATCAGGAGCGATTGGCGCAGACCTATTTAGGTACTAAGCAGTGGGACAAAGCCATAAACACCTACGAACGCATAATGTCCTATTCGCCGACAAGAACTGACGTGCTGGGAATTCTCATACAGCTCTACGGACAGAACAAGGACTACGACAACATTATACGCTGCCTTGACAGGGTGGAGAATATCGAAGGAGCATCCGAGCAGACAGCACTCTCAAAGATGCACATATACTCGTTGAAGGGGGAGAAAGACAAGGAACTACAGGTACTGGAGGATCTTGTCAAGAAACATCCTAACGACATGAACTATCGCGTCATGAAGGGCAACTGGCTCATCCAAAACGGCATGCACGAGGAGGCTTTCGAGGAGTACCAGTTTGCGCTGCGTCAAGACCCTAAGCACGTTGCAGCCAGACTGTCGCTACTCGATTACTATCGTACCCTCGACAAGGACTCGTTGGCTAATGCCCTGCAGGAGGATATCCTTGAGAGTCCCGAGATACCTACCAACGACAAGGTGATGCTCGTAAGAAAGGTTGTTGCGGAGAACGAGCAGAACGGTGCCGACAGCACCCAGGTACTCGACCTTTTCAACCGTGTGCTCAGCAAGCCACAGCACTCTGCCGACATGACGGCAATGTATGCTGCCTACCTGCAGATGAAGAACTTCCCGCAGGACAGCATCAACACCGTTTACTATCAGGCTCTGAAGATTGAGCCCGACAACGCCTCTGTGCGTCTTGCCCTTATACAGTCGCTATGGAAAGAACAGAACTTCGATGAGATAATCCGTCTGTCGAAGGAGGCAACGCAGTATAACCCCGACGAGATGGCGTTCTACTATTTCCTTGGCGTGTGCTACTTCCAGAAGGGCAATAACGATGCGTCTCTCGATGCCCTGCGTCGCGGAGTAAGTCAGATAAACTCCAAGAGCAACAAGGAATTCGTCAGCGACTTCTACGCCATCATGGGCGACATCCTCCACGAGAAGGGGAAATCCACCGAGGCATATGCCGCCTACGACAGCTGTCTGCAGTGGAAGCCCGACAACATCTCGTGTCTTAACAACTATGCCTACTTCCTCAGCGAGGAAGACAAAGACCTCGACAAGGCGGAGCGAATGAGCAAGAAGACTATCGACGAGGAGCCAGAGAACCCTACATATCTTGACACCTACGCCTGGATTCTCTTCAAACAACAGCGTTATGAGGAGGCACAGAAGTACATCGACAAGGTCTTGGAACTGAGTCCGTCACCCGATGCCACCCTACTGGAGCATGCCGGCGACATTTACTCAAAGACGGGCAACACCAAGGAGGCAGTAGCCTTCTGGAAGAAAGCCCTTGAGGGAAAGAGCAAGAATGCCAAACTCATCAGAAAGAAGATTAAGCAAAGAAAGTATCTCATAAAATGAAAATAGTAAGAATAGTAACCATCATATTCTGCTGCGCGCTGTTTGCTGCCTGTGCAACACAGAAGCAGACCGTCGGCAGCGCCACATCGTCACAGACCGCCGACGTACGGTCTGTTGAGAAGAAAAAGAAGGAGTTCATACGTAAGGTCTATGACAACGCCACCTTTAGCAGGAACATCGTCTCGAAGATAGACTTCTCGTTGAGTGCAGGCTCACAGAACATCTCTGTCGGCGGTTCTCTCCACATGCACAAGGACGACGTGATAAGGATTCAGCTCTTCGTGCCCATCATAGGCATCGAGGCAGGACGTCTGGAGTTCACCAAGGACTACGTGATGATAGTTGACCGCATCCACTCGGAGTACATCAAGGCAGACTACAACCAGGTGGACTTCCTGAGGAACAATGGACTTAACTTCTACTCTCTGCAGGCACTCTTCTGGAACGAGCTGTTCATCCCTGGCAAGGACAGGGTTACCGACGGCACACTGAAGGTCTTTGATGTTGACCTGCAGGAGTCGGCACCGATGTCGGTAGTATCGCTGCATCAAGGTTATCTCGACTATATGTGGAGGGCCGACAACGACAAGGCTTTCATCCACGAAACCAACGTGCAGTACAGTCATCCGAAGGACGGCACAACGTCCGTGCAGTGTCTTTACGACAACTTCAAAGCCCTCGGCAGCAAGAACTTCCCTACCAGCATAGCGCTTAGTCTTAGCACTAACGCCACAAAACAGGCGCGAAAGATGCAGATAAAGATGAAGCTTAACTCCCTCGACACCAGCGACGATTGGGATCCGCGCACTACCGTATCAAAGAAATACAAGGAGGTTAGCGTTGACGACGTACTAAAGAAAATCATGAGTCTGTAAAATGAAGAAACTTATCACCATAATACTTGCCGCTGCCCTTTTCCTCCCCTTGGGAGCACAGACAAGGAAGTCCTCGTCAGCAAAGAAGGCAACGACACATAAGACTACCACCCAGAAGAAGAAAGGTGGCAAGACTGCTGCCGGCAAGAAATCTTCCACCAAGAAGAGCAAGGAGCCTACATATACCAACGCTTCGATAAAGGGTTTGCAGAACGAGCGCCAACAGATACAGAAGAAGATTAAGGAACAGGAGCGACTCCTCAGGGCAAACAAAGCCGACGTGAAGAAGCGTCTGAGCAACCTCGTTGCACTTAACTCCGAAATAGACCAGAGGAAGAGAACCATTGAAACCATTCAGAAGGACATCGTGGCTCTCGACGGCAACATAGAACTGCTCACCACACAGCTTGCTACCTTGGAGCAGCAGCTACAGGCACATAAGCAGAACTACGTCAAGTCTCTGCGCTATATGGCACGTACCAGAAGCATCGAGGAACAGCTCATGTTCATCTTCTCTGCCAAGAACCTCACCCAGATGTATCGTCGTCTGCGTTTCGTTCGCGACTATGCTGCATATCAGCGCACACAGGGCGAGATGGTAAAGGCTAAGCAGGCGCAGATTACTGCCAAGCACAAGGAGCTTGAGAAGGTTAAGGGCGACAAGAGCAACATGCTCTACAAGGGCAAGAAAGAGCAGGAGGCACTACAGGGACAACAGGCTGAACAGCAGAAGATGGTTTCGTCTCTGAAGAAACAGCAAAAAACAATACAGGGAATCATCGACGACCAGAAGAAGAAAGATGCTGCCCTGAACGCACAGATTGACCGTTTGGTAGCCGAAGAGGTGGCAAAGGCAAAGGCTCGTGCCGAAGCGGAGGCAAAGCGCAAGGCGGAGGCAGAACGCAAACGTAAGGCGGAGGAACTGGCACGCAAAAAGGCGGAGGCAGAACGCATAGAACGCGAGAATGCCAGACGGGTAGCTGAGGCTAAGGCTCGTGAGGAACGAGCACGCCAGCGCGCAGAGGAAGCGTCGGCAAAAGAAAAAGAACATGCCGAGATGGAGGCGCGACGTGCTTCCGCAGAGCGTGAGGCTGCCGAGCGTAAGGCGAAGGTCGATAACGAGCGTAGCAACCGCGAGGTGGAACGTGCCAGGGAGGCTTCTCACGAGGCGCTGACATTCAGCAGCGAGGACCGTGCGCTGAGTAGCAACTTCGAGAGCAACCGCGGACGTCTGCCGATGCCTATCACTGGTGGCTATCGCATCGTGAGCCACTTCGGACAGTATAACGTGGAAGGTCTTAAGAACGTCACCCTCGACAATAAAGGTATCAACATCTTAGGAAGTCCTGGAGCCCAGGCCCGTTCTATCTTCAACGGCGAGGTGAGTGCCGTCTTCAGTTTCGGAGGCCAGATGATTGTCATGGTGCGTCACGGAAAGTACATCTCCGTATATTGCAACCTCCGTTCGGTAAGCGTCAGCAGGGGTCAGAAGGTCAGCACACGACAGGTCCTGGGAACCGTCGGTTCGGAGAACATCCTTCAGTTCCAGTTGCGCCGGGAGACGGCTAAGCTTAACCCCGAGTCGTGGTTAGGACGCTAAGTCAAGACCGTCTAACAATGATACGTAAGTCTTTATGGCATTCTCTATTTCGCTCTGCATGATGAACTCATCGGCAGAGTGAGAGCGTGCGCTGTCGCCAGGACCGAGTTTCAACGACGGGAACGTCATCAGCGCCTGGTCCGACAATGTCGGCGAGCCGAAGGGTTTCATCCCCATTGCAACACATCGTTTCACCAACGGGTGCTCAAGGTCTATGTGCGACGAGCTGAGCCTTACGGAACGTGCCTTCACCTCACTCTTCAGGTGTTTCTTTATATATTCCAGTACGAACTCGTTACGATAGTATTCGTTGGTACGCACATCGACAACCATCTCGCACTTGTCGGGCACCACGTTGTGCTGCGTACCGGCATTAATCATCGTCACCTTCATCTGTGTACAGCCGAGCAGCGGACTCTCCTTCCTGAACTTATGGGTACACAGCCAGCGCAGGTCGTCAAGAGCCTCTTCGATAGCGTTCACCCCCTCGTTGCGTGCAGCATGACCGGAGCGTCCGCGTGCCGTAATGTCGAGCACCATAAGTCCTTTCTCTGCCACGGCGGGTTGCATACTCGTCGGCTCACCAACTATGGCGACGTCAATCTTTGGCAACTGCGGCAGCACACTTTCTATTCCATCGGCTCCCGACACCTCCTCCTCGGCAGATGCAAGATATATAATATTGTACGCCTGCGCACGCGACGACAGTATGTGGAACACCTCGTAGAGCGACACAAGTCCTCCGCCGCAGTCGTTGCTGCCCAAGCCGTAGAGACGGTCGCCCTCCTCCACAGCCTCAAAGGGGTTGCGCGTCCACGACGCTACGGGTTTCACCGTGTCAAGGTGGGCGTTGAGCAGTAGTGTCGGACGGTTCTCGTCGTAGTCGCGACTCACCACCCACACGTTATTCCCCGAGCGGTTCACATTAAAACCATCTCTCGACATTGTCTCCTCCATGAGGTCGGCAACGCCCGCCTCCTGTCTGCTGACAGAAGGTATCTCTATGAGTTTCTTCAACAGAAGAATTGCACGCTGCGTTTCGTTCATACCTGTAATGTTTAAATGTTTCGTCTGCAAAGATACTAATTATTTTATAAACTTGTTACTCTTCTTTGTAGTTTAAATTATTCTTATTATCTTTGCAACAGTAAAAACCTAAAGCTGAAGAGCCGCCAGAAAAAGAAACAGGTACGAATGAAAAACAGCATTATTGCTTTTGTCTTTTTGGCATTGACATTTACTGTTACGCAGGCAGAAGCCCATACAGGTACGGTACGTCCTGTTAAGGTGAGGGTTGACCGACTACCTGACCTTAATATGGCACGTTGCGGACACTCCATCTTTTGTGTAAATGGAGAAATAACGGTAGTAGGTGGTCATACACCTGGCTTTACACCAACTGCCACAGCGGAATACTTGAGTGAAGGAAAGTGGCACCAAATCTCTACCGTCTATGCTCATGATTACGGCATTTCGGTGGTACTGAAATCGGGCAAGGTGCTTCTGGCGGGAGGCTGCAAGGAGAATCTCGGCTCGGGACAGACCTTCGAGGCAGAGATGTACGACCCCGTGAATCATAGCTTTACGGGTTTCGGTTGTATGGATCAGAAACGGACTTTGGGTAGCGCCATAGAGTTGGATAGCGGTCGAGTAATGATTACCGGCAACTGGTATGCCGACGACTGTATTGAGATATTCGATGGGAAAAAATTCTTCACGAAGGTCAAAGATGTAGCTGTTGGGAGGGTAGTCCCATACCTGTTTCGCACCTCTGATGGTGATGTCCTTATTGTGAATGATAAAGATACCAGGAATAACGTTACCGACAGCATCGTCATCGAACGTCTTCGAGGCAAACCGTTTACGGTACCGCTCCTTAATCACTGGAGACCCATTGCAGAGTTAGCCACCGGTCATTCGCAGTGTTGTTTTATCGGCGACGAGTCGAAAGGCAAGTATTCTTACCTGATGACTGTCTCCGACTATGACCGATTGTCGGCAGACAAGGAACGTGAAGGGAAGTCACCCGGGCAAATAGCCGTTGTGCTGGTAGAGGATACTATTTTCACCCTCCTGCCTACCACCACTCCCATCCCGAAAACCACAGCAATAGCAGGACCCATCTACTATTTTACGTCTATCATTGCCGACCGTCAATCACAGAAAGCATACCTCTATGGAGAAGACAAAGACAAGCGTCTTTATGTGGTCTGTATTGACTATGCCCAACGTCCGGCACCACTCTCACTCTACTATACCGACCCTCTTCCCGACTGCGGTTTCGGTATGCCAGTATTGACTGATGATGGTAACCTTGCTTTTGTAGGCGGTAGTGAACAGGTGGGCTTCCATTCAGACAACTTCCTGCCTGTAGCTTCTTCCTGGCTAATCTATCTAAAAGATAAGGATAGCATAACGGCAGCATATAATGGTTTGTCACCTTATCTTTTGGGCAGCATCATCCTCGTCATTCTGTTTTCAGCGACATTCATTTTGTTCCTTATAAGGAAAAGACGCCATAAAGATTTACCCGAGGTTAACAGTCCTAATAAGGGACAAGCGCCAAACAACGAGCTTATGAATCGAATCAGTAGGCTGATAGAAGGACAGCAGTTATATCGTAACAGTGACTTAAAACCGTCGGATATAGCTACCGAGTTGGGTACCAACACCCGATATGTTACCGACTGCATCAAACGCTGTCAGAACTTGACATTCACCCAGTATATCAACGAATATCGTATCAATTATGCCAAGCAACTGCTCCTACAATATCCAGACATGCAGATATTCGAGGTCTATTTCAAAGCAGGTTTCTCCAGCGAGCGTTCCTTCTTCCGCATCTTCAAGACTATCACGGGCATGACCACTCGTGAGTGGTTGATGTCGCAAAAGAAATAGAACCTATTATAATCCATTTAATCGACTGCCAAAATCTGCTATGGCAGTCGATTTTCAGTATTTGTCAGCCGTGTTTGTTTGCTTCTCCATACCTTTGCAGCGGTTTGATTATTCTTTTTGAATAAATCAGTTTTTCATTAATATGACAGAAAAGAAAGAACAACAAGAACTAAATAAAAATAAAGATATGAGAACAACTAAACAACTACTCATTTCAATGATCGCCCTGCTTTGCTGCACTGGGGTGTGGGCGCTGGATCGAGACACAGAGAATTACTACATTCTTAGTTCTTTGCAGGACTGGCAGGACTTTGCTGCTTTGGTACAGACAACACCAACGGCTAACGCCAAGATGACGGCAGACATCAATCTGGGCGATGACCAGACGATGGTGGGGACGTCAAGCGTACCTTATCAGGGCTCTTTCGACGGGCAGGGACACACGCTGACCGTAGCTTATGATACATCGGAAAGCTCTATCGCTCCATTCCGATATGTTGCAGGAAGTACACAGACCATAGAGAATTTACATGTAAATGGTACAATTTATACAACTGGATGTGCTGCTGGCGGCGTTGTATGCTCCATAGCTGGTAACTTGACAATCAAGAAATGCTGGGTATCGGCACAAATCAGAACACAAAATGCAGGTGGTTTCTACGGCACCATAGGTGGTATTTGCAGTTATTGCGATCCTACTGAGAATTGCACGATTGTAATAGAGGATTGCCTGTTCTCGGGCGCAATTTTATATTCCAGTTATTGCGGCAGCTTCATGTCGCACGTTGCATCGTCAAAGAGTTCCGTAACTATACGGCGTGGTTTGAGCATTGGCACATGGAGCGGTGGTAATGGCTATCAGTCGGGCACATTTATTCGACCTGTGTTATATGGGATTCGCAATATTGAAAATGCGTTTTATAGATACAGCTGCGGCGAAGTACAAGGTACACATGCTACCGACGAAGAACTTGCTGACGGCACAACAGCAACAGCTCTGCAAGCTGGCCGCGCTGAGACCGTTTGGGTACAAGATGCTACTAGCGGCCAGCCGAGACTGGATGTCTTCAATCATCCTATTACCACCTATGATCCTTATGTTCATCCCACGTCTCAAATCATCAACCTATCAGAGCTTACAGCAGATTACATTGCGCAGGATGGTGATGTTTTGACAGGTACTACCGGCTATTCTATCCAGATTGCTGCAAATGCAACCATTACGCTTAGCGATGTGACTATTACTAATTACCGAAAATCCCCCATCGAATGCTTGGGAAATGCAACAATCAATATCGAAGATGGTACTGTCAATACGCTCAAGGATACAGACGAAACTCAAACGTATGGGCGCCCCGCACTTGCTTTTGGTCCGTCGGGAACCACTTTGACTATCAACGGAAATACCGGAAGACTAATTGCTAACGGAGGAAAGTTTTCTCCCGGCATCGGCTGTAAGGCTTATGGTGTCGCTTATGGTGGTTTAGTAATCAACGGAGGTGTTATTTCTGCATATGGATATACCAGTTATACTAGTGGAATAGGTGCTGTAGGTGCAGATGATAGTCATGGTTCGTCTTGTGGAGATATAACTATCAATGGTGGAACTATCAACGCGTCCGCATCTGATGGTATTGGTATTGGTGCAGGAGGTCCCAATTCGTGTGGTGCAATTACTATCAACGGAGGAACAATAACAAGCCATGCTGTGAGAAGTATTGCAATAGGAGGAAATTGCAGCAAAGTCTTGATTAATGGAGGCAATATAAATGCCTCAACTACTACGAGTGTCGGTATAGGTAGTAGTGGTGTGGTATATATTGAAGGTGGTACTATCGTAGCTTCCGCTTCAACAGGGGAAGGTGTGGGTATTAGTGGTGATAAGGGCGTACTTGTTCGAAGCAGTATTACAAGCTTAACAGCATCCAAAGGACCGGAAGCTGCAAACGCCATCCAAGGTGCAACAGTCTATATTTCAGCAAATCTGAATGATGTTACCGAAGGAAACACACGTACTCTTACACCAAAGGCATCGATTGATCCTGAACCGGAATTATCGCAAGACGGAGAAGGCTATTACCTCATCGGCTCTGTACAGAATTGGAAGGAATTTGCAATCTTGTCGCAGATAGAAGCATCACCAAAAGGAAAGTTAGTTGCCGATATTAATCTTGGAGATGAACAAGCAATAATTGGATCTTTTAATGGAATCTTTGATGGCCAAGGCCATACATTGACGGTCAATTTAACTTCAACGGCTAACGTATGTGGTGTGTTCCGTTATGTTACCGATGGAGCCACCATTCAAAACCTACGTATTGCCGGTACGATTAATGGTGCTCACCGTTGGATTGGTGGTTTTGTAGGAGAAGGTACAGGCACTTATTATATCAATAATTGTATTTCCAGCGTTACCATTAATACTACTTATTCAGGTGATGGCGTTCAAGGAGGTTTCGTGGCTGCCCAGAGAGGTACGCTTTATATGAACGATTGTATCTTCGATGGTAAATTCTATGGTCCTAATGCCTACACATGGGGTGGCTTTGTCGGCTGGTACTATGGCGGTTCGACGCTAACCAATTGTTTGGTCTTGTGCGATGAATACAATGTCAGAATGAGTGATGTAGCTACTTTTATTGCCATGTCTGGCACTCTAAATAATTGCTACTACAAGACTCCCATAGGAACAGCTCAAGGCACACAAGCCACTACTGCAGAACTTGCCGACGGAACCATCACTGCCGCTCTGCAAAATGGTCGCGCTGAGGAGGTTTGGGTGCAAGACCCGCTGACGAACCAGCCGATGCTGAAGATTTTTGCAAATGCAGCATATACCGTACCGTCATCGGGCATCGGAACCTTCAGCGCCAAGGCGAAGTTTGCATTGCCCGACGGATTGACGGCGCACTACTGCAAGACATACGATAAAGAGAAGGGTACCATCAGCGTGGTGGCCATCGAGGGCGTAGTGCCTGCTAATACGGGCGTGCTGTTGAAAGGCACACCTGGCGAGACCTATACGCTGACGAGAACGAACAGCGAGGCGGCTTCCGTAACGGACAATGCGTTGGTGGCAGTAACAGAACAGACAGTCATCTACCAGATTGTCGAAATTAACGAAGTTGAATACACCAACTTCGGTCTCTCAGGTGGTGTGTTCAAGAAAGTGAATTCAAAGGGTGGAACGGTAAAGGCTAACCGCGCATATCTGCAGATTCGAACAAGTGCATTGACTCCTGCAGCCGAAGCTCAGGGAATCATGCTTGTATGGGATGAAGAGACGGACGGAATAGAAATAGTTCAAACGTCAACGGTCAAATCTCGACATGATGATGCATGGTTTACACTGGACGGCAGACAACTAAGCGGCAAACCTACAGCCAAAGGTCTGTACATAGTGAATGGCAAAAAGGTAATCGTTAAGTAAAGCAAGGAGGAAACAGATATGAAAAAGAAATATATCAACCCCGAAATACAGGTGGTAAAGATGCAGACTAGCACGCTGATATGTACCTCGCCGCTCTACAATGTCCAGGTGAATACAACTGTAGAGATGGAAGAGGAAGAGGAATTTGAATAGGGGAAACTATCCACTTCTATATTACCTCATATATACTCCGACCCAAAAGTAGCCTACGTTTACCCCAATAGTAGGCTGCTTTTGGTATAGTTTGTACTTTCGCAGAAAACAAGGCGTTTAGACTATCATACGTTAAATATGCATTAAATTTTGCATTTTCTTGTGCAAAATATCGTTTTGTCCCAAATTTATTATATTTTTGTGCCAAAATACAAAAACAGTATGATTAATAGTACAGCTAAAAGAATTGAGACAGCCATTGGTTCAGAAACGGAAGGGAAAATAATCTTTTCCACTGACTATGCCGAACTTGGTACACCTGAGGCCATCAAGAAGTCACTAATCAGACTATGTGAACGTAATGTTATTGTAAGACTGGCCCATGGTATATATTACAAGCCTAAGTTCGACAATGAGCTTGGACTTGGCATGCTGTTGCCAAGCTTGGACGATATTGCTCAGGCCATAGCAAAGCGTGACCGCTCACGTATAGTTCCTACAGGAGACTACGCTCTCAATAGTCTTGGACTGAGTACACAAGTACCAGCAAACGCTGTTTATCTTACTGACGGCTCACCTCGAAGAATAAGTATCGGCAAAGGACATGGTATCATGTTCAAGCACACCTCAGAGTTGAAAGCCTTGGGGTTCCGCTCTGACTTAATGATGCGTATTGTTGCAGCGATGAGAGCGATTGGAGAAGGCAAGATAAACGATGAACAGAAACGCATTCTGAAAGAACATATTAAAAATGTGGCAGAAGAAGATTATAATGAAGATATTAAGCTTGCGCCTGCATGGGTGAGAAAGGAGCTGATAGCACTATGAAATTTATAGAATTATCGCAGGAACAGCGCAATATTGTCTTTACACAGGCTTCAATTCAAGCGGGTATCAACGTCAACCTCGCTGAAAAAGACTGGTGGATATGTCAGGTACTTGCTGCACTATACAAACTTCCGAGTGCTGAACACACAAGTTTCAAGGGTGGCACATCACTGAGTAAATGTTGGAAACTGATAGACAGAATCTCAGAAGACATTGATATTGGCATCGATCGAGAATATTTAGGCTTTGGAGGAACGCTGTCAAAGACTCAGATTAGCGACAAACTGAGACGCGCTGCTTGTAGTTTCGTTAGAGATAAGTTGCAGTATGAACTTCATGATGCGCTTATCAAAGAAGGAATTGCAGAAGGTATGTTCAAAATACATGTTAACATCACCTCCGTAACCACCACAGACCCAGAGATAATCGAAGTCGAGTACCCTTCACTCTTTGAGACCAATCCCTATATCCGCAACGTGGTTCGTATCGAAGTTAGTGGTAGGTCTATGAGCGAACCTGTACAGGTTGTCACACTTAATCCTATAATTGATGAGGTGTTCCCCGATTCACGTTGGGAAAGGAACACGTTCAATGTTAGAGCTGTACTCCCTGAACGTACATTCTTGGAGAAGATATTCCTTCTACATGAAGAATTCAGCAAATCTGCTGATA
>CAMUVE010000041.1:0-18414 GCA_947163985.1 uncultured Prevotella sp. | reverse complement strand
ATTCTCTTTATACCATTTGTACAGTCGGTGAATACCTTCGTCAATCTCTACTTTGTGGTGCCAGCCAAGGCGGTGTAGTTTGGTGACGTCGGTGAGTTTGCGTGGTGTGCCGTCGGGTTTCGACGTGTCCCAGCAGAGTTCGCCCTTGAAGTCTATCTCACGGATAATCTTCTCGGCAGCCTCACGTATTGTGACCTCCTTACCCGTTCCAACGTTAATGTGGCAGTTGCGCACTTCTTTGTCGGCAGGGTCGTAAGTGTCTTTGAAGTCAACGGTAAGAAGTACGTGTACGCTGGCGTCTGCCATTTCCTCGCTCCACAGGAATTCACGCATAGGACTTCCCGTTCCCCACAGCGTCACGCGCTGGGGTTCTATGCCGTACTTTGCCAACACAGCGAGTATCTCGTCGCTGCTGTTTGCTCCACTGATGCCTTCTACGGGACGAAGGTTAAGGTCTTTGCGTACCTCATCCCAGAGGTTCTCGTTAAGACACTTCGCTAGGTGAATCTTACGGATCATTGCTGGCAGCACATGGGAGTTCTCGAGGTGGAAATTATCGTTAGGACCATAGAGGTTGGTAGGCATTACAGCTATGTAGTTGCAGCCGTACTGCAGACTGAAACTCTCGCACATCTTGAGACCTGCAATCTTAGCGATGGCATAGGGCTCGTTGGTGTATTCGAGTTCCGAGGTGAGCAACGCCTCTTCTGCCATAGGCTGTGGTGCCATACGTGGATAGATACATGTGCTACCCAGGAACAGCAGTTTCTTTACTCCGTGACGGAAGCTCTCACCAATGACGTTCTGCTGTATCTGCAGGTTCTGGTAGATGAAGTCGGCACGGTACCTTAGATTTGCCATGATGCCGCCAACATGAGCTGCGGCGAGGACTACGGCGTCGGGCTGCTCGTCGTCGAAGAACTTCTTTACTGCGACGGGGTCCATCAGGTCTAACTCCTTATGCGTGCGCCCTACAAGGTTCTCGTATCCTCTACTCTTTAAGTTATTCCATATAGCCGACCCTACAAGTCCTCTATGTCCGGCTACATATATCTTTGCATTCTTTTCCATTCTTCACTCTTCACTTCACTATTCCCTTTTCAAGATACTCTGCCAGGTTCGTGCGGATTCGGTCAGCGACGTTCTCCACCGCCACCTTCTCCATATCGTGTTTCACCATCAGTTCTACAAGTTGTTCGAAGGTTGTCTTCGTAGGGTTCCATCCCAGTTCTTTACGTGCCTTCGTGGGGTCGCCCCAGAGGTTCACCACGTCGGTAGGACGATAGAAGTCCTCGCTCACCTCGACGAGTACCTTACCGGTTTTCTTGTCATATCCCTTCTCGTCGATTCCCTCACCGCGGAATTCCAGTTCTATGCCGGCATAGTGGAATGCCAGTTGACAGAACTCACGTACAGAGTGCTGCACACCAGTAGCAATGACGAAGTCCTCGGGAGTCTTGTTCTGCAGTATGAGCCACATACACTCCACGTAGTCCTTGGCATATCCCCAGTCGCGCAATGACGAAAGGTTTCCAAGGTACAGTTTGTCTTGTTTTCCCTGTGCTATGCGTGCTGCCGCAAGGGTTATCTTACGTGTCACGAAGGTCTCTCCGCGTCGTTCACTCTCGTGGTTAAAGAGAATTCCTGAGCAACAGAACATATTGTATGCCTCACGATATTCTTTGACAATCCAGTAGCCATAGAGTTTTGCTACAGCATAAGGACTGTAAGGATGGAAGGGAGTTTTCTCGTTCTGCGGCACCTCCTCTACTTTTCCGTAGAGTTCCGATGTTGATGCCTGGTATATGCGACAGGTCTCTGTGAGTCCGCATAGACGCACTGCCTCGAGTACGCGCAGGACACCGACAGCATCGGTATCGGCGGTGTACTCTGGAGCGTCGAACGACACCTGCACATGACTCTGTGCCGCCAGGTTATATATCTCCGTAGGACGCACCTTCTCGATAACCTGAACCATTCCCATAGAATCGCTCATGTCGCCATAATGCAGGTGAAAGTGTGGACGTCCTTCGAGATGGGCTATGCGTTCGCGGAAATCTACCGACGAACGACGTATTATGCCGTGAACATCGTAACCTTTATCTAATAAGAACTCTGCCAGGTACGAACCATCCTGACCTGTAACTCCTGTGATAAGAGCAACTTTTTCCATATCTTCTAATTTTATTCTTCCGAGAACAGACGGATGCGCTGTTCCTCACTAAGTTTACAAATAAGCAGTCGTCCGTCCTCTTCGGCAACGATATATCCGTCGAGTCCCTGAACCACCACCTTCTTCTGTCCCATAGCGTGAATAATACAGTCGTGTGTGTCGTACACCTTTATATTATCGCCTATCACACTGTTGCCGTACAAGTCGTGACGTGTCTGGGTAAGCAACGAGCCCCACGTGCCGAGGTCGCTCCACCCGAAGTCGGCAGGACAGACGAATATCTCTTCGGCATTCTCCATGATAGCGTAGTCCACAGATATGCTCTCGCACTCCGGGAACCTCTTGTCTATCTCTTCCTGCTCCTTATCGGTACCATACAGCGGCTGCATGCTCTCGAAGACCTTGTTTATTGCGGGCTGATAAACTCTGAAGGCATTGACAATGGTGTTAATGCTCCATATAAAGATACCGGCATTCCAGTAGTAGCTCTTGTTGCGTATATACTGCACCGCTGTCTCCTGGTCGGGTTTCTCCTTGAAGGAATCCACACGGTATATCTCCTTGTTCCTGGGACTGCTGTTCGTCAGGTCTGCCTGGATATATCCGTAGCCGGTCTCTGGACGTGTAGGTTTCATTCCTAAGGTTACTATAGCGTCGCTCTCCGATGTGAAGTCCAGACATTGTATTACCACTCTTCTGAACTCCACCTCGTTGGTAACGACGTGGTCGCTTGGTGTCACCACCACGTTAGCCTTGGGGTTCAGCGTCTTTATACGCCAGCTGACGTAAGCGATACACGGAGCAGTGTTTCTGCGGCAAGGTTCCTGAAGAATGTGGTTCTCAGGAATTTCCGGCAGCTGTTCGTGCACTATGGCAGCATACTTTTTATTTGTTACCACCCAGACGTTCTCCGGATTGCATACCCCACGGAAGCGGTCCATAGTGAGTTGCAACAGTGAGCGTCCCACACCGAGTACATCGATAAACTGTTTGGGTTTTTCCTCAGTACTCATAGGCCAGAAACGGCTTCCTACGCCGCCAGCCATTATTACCAAATGATTATCTTTCTTTGCCATATTTTTCCCTTTTAAGTGCAAAGGTACGATTAAGCGAAGAGAATACAAAATAAATATTAATTTATTTTTATTCTTGAGCGAAAGTACCTTATCAAAAGGTACGATTAAGCGAGACTTTAAACTCAAACTCCGTCCTTGACCTAAACACCTCTCCTGGTCTCAACGTTGTGGAGGGGAAATTCGGGATGTTTGGCGAGTCAGCGAAGTGCATTGTCTCGAAACATATTGCGGAGCGTCGCGGATAGGCTATGCCACCCTTACCCTTCATGTTCCCTTTCAGTCCGTTGCCCGCATACACGTGTAGCGCGGGTTCCTTAGTATATACTGTCATCCTTATCCCGCTCTCGCTGTCTTCAATCCACGCCACAGGTGCTCTACCCTTCTTTCCATCTACGGCGAAACTATGGTCGTAGCCTCCAGTAACCTTCAGCTGTACGTCGTCAGCGTCTATCCTCTCGCCAATAACCCTTGGTGTGCGGAAGTCAAAGGGAGTGCCGTCAACCTTGAGGAATTTGCCGTTGAGGTTCTTCGCGCTGTCGAACGTAGCTATGGAGTCACTTGCTATCCACATCGTCTCGCCGGTAATCTCATTGTCGTGATGTCCCGACAGATTAAAGAACGAGTGATTCGTCAGGTTCAGCACCGTAGCCTTTGTCGTCGTTGCCTCGTAGTCTATTGTTAGTCGGTTGTCCTTCGTCAGCCGGTATGTCAACGTCACCGTCAGCTCACCAGGAAATCCGTTCTCGCCGTCTGCCGACACATAGCGCAGCTTCACCATAGAACGTTTCTTCTTCACTACCGTCCACACCTTGTCGGCAAAGCCCGGATAGCCGCCGTGCGACGTCACCCCTTTGCCGTTCTGCTGCAGCTGGTAGGTCTGTCCGTCCAACGTGAACTGCGAGTGGTTTATGCGTCCCACGTAGCGTCCCACCGTGGCTCCGTAGTTCTGTTTCATGCGTCGGTAGTCGCCAACGTTGTCAAAGCCCAGCACCACGTCCTTGCCGCCAAATACCAGCGACACCAGTCGTGCTCCGTAGTTTGTCACACATGCCTCCATGCCTTTGCCGTTAGTGAGTACATACAGGGCTGTCCGGCGTCCGTCAATCACGGAGTCAAAACGCTCTGTCTCCACACCCGATACTGTCCTCTTTCCGAATGTCGCTGTTGCTATCAGCATCAGCAATATCGTCACAATTTGTTTCATGTCTTTTTCGTTTGTTTGTGCAAAAATACATATTTTTGTAAGAAATCATACGATAATTAAAAAAAACATCGTACTTTTGCGATAAGATTTACAAAAGATGAAAAAGAAGTTACTAACCCTTATCCTCGCATTCTGCGTATTATCGCTGCCGCTATGGGCTGTCGTGAGCAGACGTTCACTGACAAGTACACTAAAGGATTTATGTACTGAGTTGTTGACAACATTCCAGCAGCGCACAGAGACGCAGAAGCAATTCAACGACGAATATAAATGGCAGCACCAACGGATGATTAACGTTATCAAGGAGTCGAACGAACTGTCTATTCTGCTCTATACTCAGGAGCAGGAAATGACCTTCGACCTGGCATACGCACTGAAGAAGGTGACGGCGGAATATAACGACTTCAGCAATGACCGCAGACCATATGACCGCATCGTGGGGAAACTGAACTACGAGATAGACCGCTACGCACGACTTATAGAGGCGCTGCGCAGATTGCCGCCGATGATTCAGGAGATTGAAGAGGATATACTCCCCGACAGTCTGTCGTACCGTAACGACTCGCTGGACCTGCACCTGCTATCTACCGATTCCTCGCTGGAGAAGGAGGTCATCAGCATTGCCGTCAACAACAGCAAGCGCGACACACCTTTCGTACTCGACAAGGAGGGACAGCAGTACCGCGACTCGTGCATCCACATTATCTCTGAACTGCTGAAGATGAATGCCGACAACCGCGCCAAGGTTATCACTGACAGCACGCACTACGAGGAGGCTTCGCTGCGCATAAAAGAAACTCGTGACTATGCGGAAAAGCGCTATCGCGACCTTGAGAGATATGTGTTCATTGACGGACAGGCACCATTCCTCGACATCTTAGCTGACTTCGACCAGTACTGGAGCAGAACCAAAGCTGATATACGTGCCCAGTACGGATTCAAAGAACTTGCCGTAGAATTGGATAATGCGCCTAATGACGACATTCACGCAGGAGAGGAAAGCGAGTCTTTCGCATATTTCTCAAGCAAGAGTGAAAACGCAATGCTGGCTATTCTCTGTTTCATGCAGATTTTCTTCCTCGCACTGTCGTGGCTGGTAGTCTTCATCATTCTGCGTCTGCTGTGTCACTTCACAAGACTTAAGAAGTACGTACCGAAGAATAAACGCACCATAATATCTATACTGATAGGTACTATAGCGTACTTTATCATGTTCGCATTCGGATGGGGCGGCGACGAATATATGCAGTTGGGCGTAAAACACGTCAACACCTTCCTGTGGCTGCTCATAGCCATCACCGGTTCACTGCTGCTACGCGTAAAGCCCGAGCAGTTCCGTGAAGGTTTCCTACTCTACTCCGCCACCTTTATGATTGTGCTGGTAATCATCGCCTGTCGCATCAGTTTCATACCCGACAAGTTCATGGTGATGCTCTTCCCGCCAATACTGTTACTTGGCTCACTATGGCAGCTGTTCTTCTGCGTCAGGGAACACAGCAAAGTTATGGCTGTTGACCGCAACTTGGGCTGGGTGTCGCTGACAATATATCTGGGAGCCTTCGTATGCTCATTCTTTGGCTACACCTTCGTGGCGCTACTCATCCTGGTATGGTGGTACTTCCTCCAGGCGCTGTGGCTCTCTGTGGTATGTGCCATCTACCTGCTGAACCGCTTCAAGGAGCGCTGGCTCAACAAACGCATTGATGCTATGCGCGAAAGAATAACCTACGTGTCGGGAGAAGACCGCGAGTCGCTGCTCTTCGGCGCTACGTGGTTCTACGACCTCATCCGTCAGGTAATAATACCGGCGGTAGTGCTTATCTCTATGCCGCTGTGCGTCAGTCTGTCGCTGAGCATCTTCGACTTCGACGACCTGTACGTGAAGTTCTACGAGAATCCATTCATTCATCTTTATGACAAGAGCGACATCATGACGCTGCGCATCTCCGTGGAGAGTATCGTCAACCTTCTCATACTCTACTACTTTATGAGATACCTTAGCAGAGCAATCCATGCCATCTGGCAATACGGTCGTTATGCCGCCTTCATGCGTAAGCACAACCGCACAACCATACGTGTCAACGAGATAAACCTCTCACTGGGAAACAGCATCATCAGCGCACTGATATGGATAGGCTACGCCGTGATAGTAATCCACGTATGGAGAATTCCTACCGGCTCTTTAGGTCTTGTGGCAGGAGGTCTGTCGGCAGGTATCGGTCTCGCCATGAAAGATACTATCAACAACTTCCTCTACGGCATTCAGCTTATGGGAGGACGTCTGCGTGTAGGCGACTGGATAGAGTGCGACGGTGTTCGCGGCAAGGTTAGCACCATCAACTACCAATGTGTACAGGTAGAGACCATAGAAGGCACTGAGATGTCGTTCCTCAACTCGTCACTCTTCGGCAAGAACTTCAACAACCTCACACGCAACAACTCATACGAACTCACCATCATCACCGTCGGCGTGGCTTACGGCACTGAGGTGCAACAGGTACGTGACGTGCTGGTAAGAGATATGCAGAAGATGCGTACCAAGGACCTCTACGGCAGAGAAATCGTAGATCCGAAATATGGTTTCAATGTTGTTGTGGGTAACATGAGCGACAGCGCCGTTGACATCAACGTGAAGCAGTACGTGCTGGTAGCAGAACGCATAGCTTACGTCGATCGCGCCAAGGAAGTAATCTACGCAGCCCTCAACGACGCCGGCATAACCATAGCCTTCCCGCAGTGCGATGTCCACCTCGTGCCGCCGACGGCATAGTAGCCCCCGTTACTTTGCCGTTGACGGAGCTTTGTCGGCAGTGCCTCCAAGGTTGCAGTTGCGCAGCATAATGTCTAAGGTGTTCTTCGAGGCATATCCCGTAGCAGCCTTCTTGACGTTTACATTCTCAAACGAGATGTTGTATAGCGGCTTTGCCTCAGTGCCCTGCAGCACTATCGCCGCTGCCGTCGCCTCCTCGCAGGCTATGTCCTTCACGTGGATGTCGTGAACATCGGTATAGTGAGTGTCGTCAGCACCTTCGCCGGCATACATCGAGGTTATGTAGAAGAGGTCTTCCACAGTGCCGAACTTACAGCGGTTAAAGAAGATATTGTTGATAAAACCACCCCTATTGGGATTGGTCTTCACGTACAATCCGCGTTTTACGTAGCCAGCATAGTCGCAGTCCTCCACAAACACGTTCCTCACGCCAGCACTCATCTCCGACCCTATCACTACACCGTGAAGTCCCTTGAAGTGGCAGCGTCTGATGATGATATTCTCCGACGGACGAGCTGCCCTCCATCCGTCATTATCTCTGCCTGCCTTTATCGCCACGTTGTCGTCGCCGTTATTGAAGTCTATGTCCTCAATGAGCAGGTTACGTGTCATCTCGGGATCAATGCCGTCGTTGTTTATCAGTTTGGCGTCATAGCGCAGTCCGCGACATATAACGTTCTCACAGCCCAGCAGGTGCACACACCAGAAAGGACTGTTGGTGATGAATACCCCACTCAGTGTGATGTCGGTGCAGTCGTACAGCTGCAACAGCTGCGGACGCAGGTAATTGCCCTCGCCGTAGTGTCTCTGTTCCTGCGCCACCTCCTCGTGGTCCTGCTGTCTCAGCCGCTGCTGGTCAGCCTTCTGTCGCGTCTTCCACGTAGGAAATGTCTGCATGCAGTTGCCGTCAATGGTACCCTCGCCTATTATGGCGATATTACTCAGACCATAGCCATATATAAAAGGACTGTAGTTGTAGCATAACGAGCCCTCCCACGACGTCTTCACCGCAGGCAGATAGTAGCGTGGCTCTGGGTCGAAGAGTAGCGTGGCACCCTTCTGCAGTTCCAGCGTCACATTACACACCAAGTGTATCGGTCCCCTTACCATCCAGCGTCCCTCCGGCACTATGATGTGTAGCCCATGCTTCGAAGCCTTCGCCTTTCTCATAGCCTTGTCGAAAGCCTTCTTGCAGTCTTTCTTGCCGTCGCCTTTAGCTCCAAACTGCGTTATCATCCTCACTGGTTGCACTGCGCTTTCCGCCCTCTGTGACGGTGCCCCCGTTATCACCGACAGAATTGAGTCCCTCAATCCCGTCATCTGTTTCTCACTGGTGTAGGACTGTGGCATACCAGTCTGCTGCGCCTTAATAACAATAACGAGTAGCAGAGCTACCGCAATAGTAAGAAATCTTTTCATAGTTCTACATTACCATTTATTAAAACCAGATACCCGAGTCAGGTATCTGGTTTTTGTTATTTCTTTATGAACTTGTGTCCGTTTAGTATATAAATGACTGCTGCCAAGGTAGTGCGCCATGAGCCGTCCTGCACTTGCTGCTCGGTAGCCACCTTACGTCCCGAGAGGTCGTAGATGCATCCGTCACCAGCTATGGTCTGTCTGCTTCCGTCAGGTAGCAGCTCCTGTTCCTCCTCTTCGTCACCGAAGATGATAGGTACGAATATCGGCGCTTCCATCTCCATCTCGCGTGCACCAGCGGCAGCGGGACCTCTATAGTAAATCTTGTTGTGAAGCACATAGAGGTTGTTGCGCTTCCAGAGGGCCTCCAAGGGAAAAAGAAGTGCAGCCATGATGGTTGCACTTCCTTTGTATAGTTAAGTGTCTAAATCTCTACGAATTAGAAGTTGTAGTAAGCACCGAAGCTGATTGCGTTCCAGATGCCGATGTTGAACTTACCGTTGTTAACCTTAACGTCAGCGTTCTTAGCCTTTGTCCACATAGCGTTGTAAGAGAGGTCACCGATGTGAGCAACGAGGCTAACCTTCGGAGAAACTGCGTAAGTTACACCCGGGTTGATAGCAACACCAAGAGAGTTGATGTTGTTCATTACCTGAGACATGCTGCTTACGTGAATCAGACCGTAGCTAACACCACCATCAACGAAAGCTGAGAAGTTACCAGCCTTGAGGAAAGTGTAACGAGCGTAAGGATTAACAGAGAAAGCGTTTGTCATAACCTTAGCACCAGTGTTGAAACCAGCATCCTGAATCATAGACTTGATAACACCGTTGTCCTCGTTGTGAGCAAACTGAACCTTCAGAGCGATTGCCCAGTTCTCGTTGAGGTTGTAACCTACCTCAGGAGCGAGAGTAAAGTTATTAGTTGTCTGGCTTACAGAGTTACCATTAGTCTTAACAGTAGTCTTGTCAGATGTGAAACCTACTTCACCACCTACCCAAATCTGTGCGTTTGCGCTAACTGCGATAACTGCAGCAGCAAGAGTCATAAAAATCTTTTTCATGTTCTTTAATTTTTTTATTTAACGTTTAACTTTTACTGATGTCTTTTCCGCTTGAGGGTGTGACCCAGCGGAGGGGTGCATCTTTGAAAACCGCTGCAAAGGTATGACTAATTCCGATACGGCTGATGTGTGCGATAACACAATTCTTAAAAAATGTTTATTTTATTGACCTAAATCAAGCAAAGACGGGTATTTAAGGTGTATTATGGTATTTTTTTTTACTAACTTGTTCAACTTTCAACAATTCTTTGTACATTTGCATCGCGTTATATAATTAATGAATAATTAATATTTAATAATAGGAGAAAAAGAAATGAAAAAGTTATTTGCTCTTGTAGCAATGGTAATTGCCGCTGGCACTATGCAGGCTCAGATGGCAATCGGAGAATTCAGTGTTACTCCACGAGTAGGTCTTACCCTTGCTTCGCTGACAAGTCAGGACAATTCGAAGATTAACGTCGGCATTGCTGCCGGTGCCGAGGCTGAGTATCAGGTTCTGGACTTCCTCGGAGTCAGTGCAGGTCTTATGTACTCACAGCAGGGCGTGTCTTACGACGTTACCGGCACCAACAAGCTGAACCTAAACTACCTGAACATTCCCGTGCTTGCAAACTTCTATGTCTATAAAGACTTGGCACTGAAGGTAGGTATCCAGCCGGGCTTCTTGCTCACAGCGACAGCGAAGGAAGAGAAAGGCAACGTAAAGACCGAGACCGACGTCAAGGACAAGGTTGAGGGTTTCGACCTCAGTATCCCGATGGGTGTTTCTTACGAGTTCCGCAACTTCGTGCTTGACGCCCGTTATAACCTTGGTGCTACAAAGATTCTCAAGGGTGCCGATGCCCGCAGTTCACGCAACAGCGTATTCATGATTACACTGGGCTACCGTTTCAACCTGAATATCTAATCGTCAGGGAATGAAACCGGTCTTTATAGCAGGTCCCTGTGTCATAGAATCGGCAGAACTGCTCGACATTGTGGCGCAGGAACTTGTGCATATAAACAAGGAGCTCGGCACGGAGATTATCTTCAAGGCGTCATTCGACAAGGCTAACCGCACATCGCTGAGCAGTTTCCGCGGTCCCGGAATGGAGCGCGGACTTAGGATGCTTGCCGACGTGAAGTCGAAGTACAGGCTTAAGATACTCACCGACATACACGAGAGCTACCAGGCAGAGGCCGTCGGCGAGGTGTGCGACGTGCTCCAGATACCCGCCTTCCTATGTCGGCAGACAGACCTGTTGGTGGCTGCCGCAAAGACGGGAAAGGTGGTAAACATAAAGAAGGCACAGTTTCTCAGCGGCAAGGATATGCGCTACCCCGTAGAGAAAGCCCGCGAGAGCGGAGCCGGCGAGGTGTGGCTCACGGAGCGCGGCAACTCCTTCGGGTACAACAACCTGGTTGTTGACTTCCGCAACATCCCCGACATGCTCGAGATAGTGCCCCGCGTCATCATGGACTGTACCCACTCCGTGCAACGCCCCGGCGGTGCCGACGGCAAGACGGGCGGCGACCGCCGTTTCGTGCCGGCAATGGCAAAGGCTGCAAAGGCTTTCGGAGCCACAGGATACTTCTTTGAGGTGCACCCTATCCCAGACCAAGGACTCAGCGACGCAGCCAACATGCTGGAACTCAGCAAACTAAAAAAGTTAGTTGAAGAATTAATCAAATGACAAAAATAAGAGATTACGCAATCCAATGTATAAAAGATGAGGCGGAGGCAGTACTTGACTTGCTTCCGAAACTCGACGAGAACTTCGACCGCGCCGTGGAGCTTATCTTGAAGTGCAAGGGCAAGGTCATAGTTACCGGCGTAGGAAAGAGCGGACACATAGGAGCCAAGATAGCTGCTACGCTGTCGAGCACAGGAACACCGTCGTTCTTCATTAATCCTTTAGACGTGTTTCACGGCGACCTGGGAGTGATGACCTCCGACGACGTAGTGCTTGCTATCAGCAACAGCGGACATACCGACGAACTGCTGAGGTTCATACCTATGGTGCTCCACATGAACATCCCCATAATAGGTATGAGCGGTAATCCGCAGTCGCTGCTTGCTAAATATTCTACTATACATATTAATACTAAGGTGAAGAAGGAAGCCTGTCCGCTGAACCTCGCTCCCACAAGCAGCACTACGGCACAGCTGGTTATGGGTGACGCGCTGGCTATAGCGCTGATGCAGGAGAAACACTTCAAACCCCGCGACTTCGCACAGTTCCATCCCGGCGGCGAACTGGGAAAACAGCTGCTGACAACGGCGCAGGACGTCATGAGGACAGAGGAACTGCCCGTAATACCGCAGGACATGCACCTCGGCGAAGCAATAATCCACGTCAGCAAGGGCAAGTTAGGACTCGGCGTCTCGCTACAGGACGGAAAGGTCGTAGGACTCATAACCGACGGCGACATAAGGCGCGCTATGGAGAAATGGCAGGCGGAGTTCTTCGACCGCACCGTAGAGGACATCATGACTCGAGAACCGAAGTGCGTGATGCCGACAACGAAACTCACGGAGATAAGACGCATAATGCACCGCAACAAGATACACACAGTTCTCGTAACCGACCAGACGAAGAAGCTTCTGGGCATCGTTGACCACTATATGGTGGAAGAGTAAAGAATGTTTTTAGGTAAGAAATCGATAGTAATAGGGCTGGCTGCTTTTATGAGTAGCACGTTGTCGGCACAAACCGAAGAACGTGCCGACTCGCTTATAGTAAGACAGATGGAGGCGCAGGGCGTCACCTTCTCGCACGACAACTCGGTGACGCTGCTGATGTCGGGACAGGAGAAGTTCGACGACATGTTCAAAGCTATTCGTCAGGCACGCGAGACTGTCCACCTGGAATACTTCAACTTCCGCAACGACTCTATTGCCGACCTGCTCTTCGAAATACTTGCCGAAAAAGTAAGGCAGGGCGTTACGGTGAGGGCGCTCTTCGACGGTTTTGGAAACTCGTCGAACAACCAGCCGCTGAAGAAACACCACATAAAACGACTCCGCGCGCAGGGAATACAGATTTACGAATATAAGCCGCTGAAGTTCCCCTGGTTGCACGCAATCTTCAACCGCGACCACAGAAAGATAGTCATCATAGACGGCAAGATAGCATATACGGGAGGCATGAACGTTGCCGACTACTATATAAAAGGTACCGAGGTGGTAGGCTCATGGCGCGATATGCACTGCCGCATAGAAGGCGACGAGGTAAACACACTGCAGCGCATATTTCGGCGAATGTGGAAACGTGTTACCGGCGAGGAGATTAACGGTGCCGACCTGTACCGAGGATACTCTACCCCAGCCTACTTCCACGGACTGAAGCCAGACACGTCGGCAACGGCGGGACATAAGATGGTGGGCATTATAAACCGCGAGCCACACGTGACAAGAAAGATAATACGGCAGTTCTACCTTGACGCCATAAACGACGCCAAGGACAGCATAAAGCTGGTTAATCCCTACATGACACTGTCGCACCCGCTGAAGAAGGCACTGCGTAATGCGCTGAAACGAGGCGTGAAGGTAGAGATAATGGTGTCGAAACGTAGCGACATTCCACTAACACCAGACTGCATGTTCTACAATGTCCACAAACTGATGAAACACGGAGCAAGGGTGTGGATATACGAACCGGGGTTCCACCACACGAAGATTATAATGGTGGACGGACAGTTCTGTACCGTAGGAAGTGCAAACCTCAACGCACGCAGTCTGCGATGGGACTACGAAGAGAATGCCGTCATAGTTGACCCCAACACTACCCGCGAGCTCAACGACATGTTTGAACGCGACAAGAAAGACTCGTTCTTCCTGACGGAAGAGACGTGGGACGCGTGGCGCACCCCTTGGAAGAAGTTCGTAGGATGGTTTGCTGCTACTCTGCTGACGCCGTTCTTGTAGAAGCCTGCACAGCTTCAATCATAAGTTTTTCTTCGAATCCGGAGACGTACCTGCTGAGTAGTTCGTAGTCGTTATCAAAATCCCGAGACAACTGCGAGACTTCTTCCCTGCCGTCTTTCGCATAACTCCCAAGGAGCTCTATTGCCTTCTTCCTGTTACCCATAAACCAGTAGCAGTAGCCAGCATTGAGACAGTCCTGCGGGGTACTGCCGTCGCTGGCAAGGATGGTGGCATACTCCGCCTCAGCCTTCTCAATATTCTTCGTCAACATCAGCGTCCACGCTAAGAGTCGTTTTACACTAATGTCGTCAGGATGTTCGTAGTCCAGGCGGTAGAGTATCTTCAGCGCCTCGTCCTCGCATTCTGTCTTGGTATAAGCCAGAGCAAGGTTCAGTGTAAGGTACAGCGACTTCCTGGGATACTTGGAGAGCAGCACATGGATTCTCTCCGTAGCATCCTCGTAATTGTGCATACCCATCAGGGCTCGAAGATATGCCATCTCGAGATACTCGTCGTCGCCGGGATTCTCGGAGAAGTAGTCATCTATTGTCTCCTTTATATCTAAAGGGGAGAAGCTCAAATTGTCACGACACATCAGCACACACATCTCGCGTGTTAACTTTGGAGAGGGATAACTCATATAAAGCTCATCATAGACTCTCATTTTGTAGGACTCAGGACAGTTATGCTTCAGGAAGAATAGTCCCAGCTCGGCAAGACGGCTAATGACGTAGGTTTGACAGATGTCGGGCTGTCCGAGGAAGAAAGCGCAGCCTTCTTCGAAGGGGTTCTTGATGTTCACCTTCTCGGGATACAGACGGAAGAAGCGGTAGCAGTTCTGAAGATAGGAACGACGCATGAAGGTCTCGGATTTAAACTCTTCATCCTGTGTCTCCATCATCACATCAGGAGTAGTCAGCATTACCTCCTTAATATCTTTCGGCAGGGTGTCGTAAATACGTGCAAGTCCGAACAGGAAGGAATATCTGTCGGAGTCGCACAACGCACCTAAGTTGGCTGCGAAATCCATTATGTTAGTATTAGTCAGCTTCTTCCTCAGCTCCTCGAGTTCCGGATGCTTGGAGTAATAAGGTACGAACCAGTTTGTCAGCGTGTAGAAGAACTGATAGCGCTTCATGTGGGAGAAACCGCCGAAGTAGATGTCGGAACCTGACTTCTGCATCTTCCTCATGCTTTCTATCTTTTCCTCAAGCTCTTCCATACGACGGTCTTCCGCATTAGGATTTATAATTTCTTCAATGCTCGACTCGTCAATTTCCTCGATGCCGTTACGTGTGATGCGGAACTTCTGGTTCTCCATCAGCGTGGGCATTATCTCTTCGTTAATCTTCTTCTGGTCCTCATCGACGGACATACAGTAGATAATCTGCTTCTGCAGCTCTACGAATTGCTGAAGGTTGTCTTCTGTCATTACCGCGTCGAGGGCGGGTTTGTAGTAACGATAGTCGCAACAGTTCATCAGCGCTATCATAAAGGCGAAACCTACGAGGGCACGCTGGCGCACCACACTCTCGGACGACTTCAGGAAGACGTTGCCGAGGGTGAGGAGCATCTTTTCGTCGTGGTTGTTCATGCCAGCCAGCGTTATTGCTGTGACAAGCTGCTGGGCATCCATAACGTCGATGGTAGGACTGAGTATCAGCTGTTCGTAGAACGCAGCGTCGTCGTTGCTCCACGAGAGTGTTGTGACGAGTCTGCTGAACAGCGAAGTCATGAAGTTATGGTGGTCGGCATATATCTTCTTCTCATTCTCCTCACGCAACGCCTCGTCGTCGAGTGACGTCATAGCAATGTCGGCAACGAAGAGCTCCAGACGGTTCTTTATGTCGTCGTTGCTCAGTGCGGCAATGCGCTGGGCAACGGAGAGGGCGTTGTGCAACATCCCCTCGCGCTGGGCAAAACGACACTCTATGCGTACTGCCAGTCGGTAGCCCCTCTTGACGAGACGATTGTACTGCTGTTCGTACTGCGGGTCGTCGTAACCTTGTTTCCAGTAGCCCAGAAGACGACTGTAGTCCTCACGAAGAGCATCCAGGAGTGTACGCTCTTCAGCAAAAAATGTGTTTTTGAGAATATCGTATATCTTGTTCAGAGCCTCGTCAAGAGAATTACTCCCAAGACTGTCGTAAACAGGATTAAACTTGTCAAATGTTTCGTGCATTGTCTGTCAGTTGCTTTTTCTTCCAGTACTCCGATGCCATCTCAACGTCCTTGAGACGCGGCGGCTCCATCTTCTTAAAGGTGATGTCGGGCAGTCGCGATACTACACGTCCATCTACCTTCATATATTTCTTTATTATGCCGGCATAGTGCTTCACACCGTTTTTGTTGATCTCATCGACAGCGCGGTTGTAGCCGGCAACGAACTCCTCGAGCTGCTTCTGACGGTTGCCGTCGAGGATATTCCCGCGGAAGGCTATCACACCCATGCGGATGTCCATCTTCTCGGTGTCGGCAAGGACGGGATTCTTATACATCATGGCTCCTGTGGCCTGTGGCTCGGGGAAGAAAATGGCGTCGAGCTCGTTGTTCTGGAGCATCTGGAAACGAACGTTGGGGTCGTTAATCTGGATGCGCAACACGAAGTCGGACTTTATCTTGGCGCTGTCAACAAGTCGGTCGGTAAACATATCGAGTGCCGAGAAGCGGGTCATCGCCACCAGCTTGTCACCGAGCTGCGAAACGCTCTTTATTCTCGACTTCCTATTGGCAAAGAACTGCCACGAGAGATTCGTCGAGGTGACGTAGCGCAGAGGGATGTTCAGACTCTTGACACGTTCGCAACGCACAAGGTCGCTAACCATTCCTTCTACCCTGCCCTTGAGGAGCGCCGCCTCACCGTCGATGTGCGACGTGAAGAACTTCAGACGGATGTCGGCCTTCGCAGTGTCGAAGAGCATCTCGTCCTTGGCAACATACAATGGCAGACAGTCCATCGTCGGCGCAACGGCAATCTTCAGCGCCGCAGAGTCCTCCTTGGCAAGACGAATGCGCTCGGCACGCGAAATGCGCTGCTGCTCCTCGTAACTCTGACCGCAGCCTATCACGAGCAGCATAATAATGCTGTATAGTAATGTTATCTTCTTCATTCGGGGTACATTCGAGTGCAAAGGTACACATAAGCGAGGACAAAACCAAAAATATTAATATTTTTATTGGTTTGATTTTAGAACCTGGAGATTTTAATCTCAAAGGTTCGAAAAAAAAATATGCCTTATGCATTATGAATTATGAATTAAATTATTACCTTTGCATCATGGCAAAAGACAAAACAGCTTACGTCTGCGACTACTGCGGACAGGAATCAGCAAAATGGATAGGCAAATGTCCCTCGTGCGGACAGTGGAACACCTTCAAGGAAATACGCATCGCCGCCACCCCCAGCAAGAGCGGCAGCAGCAAACTGTTGGCGCAGCAGTCAACGACGAAGAACAAACCGCTGAGACTTAACGAGATAGACACAAAGGAAGAGCCGCGCATCGATATGCACGACGCGGAGCTGAACCGTGTACTCGGAGGAGGACTGGTGCCTGGAAGCATCATACTGTTAGGAGGAGAACCGGGAATAGGAAAGAGCACGCTGACGCTGCAGACCATACTGCACATGAACGACCAGAAGGTGCTCTACGTCAGCGGCGAGGAGAGCGCACACCAGCTGAAGATGCGCGCCGACAGACTCGCTGCCGACTTCAAAGACGAAAGTGCACAACCGCTGATACTCACGGAGACGTCGCTCGAAGCCATACTGACACATATAAATAACGAGGAGCCTGACATCGTCGTCATCGACTCCATACAGACCATCTCCACAGAGACTGTCGATAGCGCACCGGGAAGCATCACACAGGTAAGGGAGTGCGCCTCTACCCTACTGCGCTTCGCAAAACAAACGGGAACGCCAGTAATCCTCATAGGACATATCAACAAAGAAGGTACTCTCGCAGGACCGAAGATTCTGGAACATATCGTCGATACCGTGATACAGTTCGAAGGCGACCAGCACCACGTATATCGCATACTGCGCTCCATAAAGAACCGCTTTGGCTCAACGTCGGAACTGGGTATCTACGAGATGCAGCAAACAGGACTGCGACAGGTGTCGAACCCCTCGGAACTGCTGCTTACACGTAACCACGAAGACCTCTCGGGAATAGCTATATCATCGACAATAGAAGGAATACGTCCCTTCCTCGTAGAAACACAAGCCCTCGTATCGACAGCGGCATACGGCACACCACAACGCTCGGCAACAGGCTTCGACCAACGACGACTCAATATGCTGCTCGCTGTACTCGAGAAACGTGTGGGCTTCAAACTCATACAGAAAGACGTGTTCATCAACATTGCAGGAGGAATGCGAATAACCGACCTCGCTATGGACCTCTCCGTAATCGCCGCAGTACTCTCAAGCAACGTCGATACACCGATAGAACACGGATGGTGCATGTGTGGCGAGGTGGGACTGTCGGGCGAGGTAAGACCAGTAAGCAGAATAGAACAACGCATTGCTGAAGCAGAGAAACTGGGATTCACCGACATCATAATACCCCAGTACAACATGCAGGGACTTAGCTATAAGTCGAGCACAATAAAAATACACCCCGTACGCAAAGTGGAAGAAGCACTGAGAGCTCTCTTCGGATAAAAAAATACAAAAAACCTCCTAAACATTTGCAAGTATCGAAGTAATTTGCTACCTTTGCACCCGCTAAACCGAAATGATAAGCTATCATTATTTTACATGGTGCCCGTAGTTCAGTTGGTTAGAGCGTCAGATTGTG
>CAMUVE010000040.1:0-18621 GCA_947163985.1 uncultured Prevotella sp. | reverse complement strand
ATGACCGGCTCTCCACGTGCTACCGTCGCCATATGCGGGTAGTTTACCCAGTATGGTGTGGGGATAATAACCTCGTCGCCAGGATTTACCAATGCCATTATGGTGTTACAGACGCTTTGCTTGGCACCATTTGAAACAAGAATCTCGTTAACGCTATAGCCCAGTCCGTTCTCGTTTTCCAGCTTTGCCACGATAGCCTTTCTAAGTTCTGGGTATCCGGGTACTGGTGAGTACTTTGAATAGTTCTCGTCGATAGCACGTTTGGCAGCCAGTTTGATATGGTCGGGAGTATTGAAATCAGGCTCTCCCACACTCATGTTGATAACGTCAATACCCTGTGCCTTCATTTCAGAACTCTTCTGCGACATGGCAAGCGTTGCCGATGGCGCCAGACGGTTTAAGCGATTTGATAGTTTCATGCTTTTTTTGTCTTTATGTTTCATAAATCCCTGCAAAGGTAATCATTTTATTGTTATAACGAACATTTTTCCATAAAATTGTTGTCAATATTTCAAAACACAGCAAAAGATTGGTGTAATATTTGTTTTTTTGTTTGCAAAGTGATAACTTTGCAGGCAAAATGAGTAACATTAAAGAGATAATGAGCAAGGCAGGAGGAGCTTTGGTGCACCTTTTGCGGTTGATTGTGGCGCCCATGAAAAACTATGGTGCGTTCTTCGTGTTTATGTATATCCTCGGTGCAGTATGCACGTGGGCAACAATACCTAATTATTATGGAGCACACCCTTATGAGTGGGCACTTCTTGAGTTAGTCGGTGACGTTTACGTGTTATGCGCAGTACTCGCTTTGCTACCCCGTCGTGTGGGGTTGTGGCTAAAGAGGGCTATCTATGTGTTGTTCTATGCACTCACCATTATTGACGTATTCTGTTTTGTACAGTTTGAGACCACGATAAATCCTACGATGTTGCTGTTGATTGGCGAGACCAACGCCTCCGAGACAGCCGGTTTCTTCTCAACCTATCTTACTCCCGATATCTTCGTTACAAATCTTTCATGGGTACTCTTGGTACTTGTAGTTCACATCGTATGGACGAGGTTAAGAGGGAAGATAGAAGAAGCGTGGACTGCTTTCTTGCACAAATACCACCTTTCCGGAAAGAAGATGCTGACATTCATCGTTGCCCCGTTACTTACGGTACTCCTCGTGTGGTGCTTCGTGGAAACGTGGCATAACAAGGTGGCGCTGCACCGACTTATGACCTTCGACAGGATAGGACTCGTAGAACACGAACTGACACAAAAGGGTAAAGGCGAAGCCTATCTGCCCCTCTACCGCCTGGCATTCAGTATATATGCCAACAAACTGACGGCAAAGCAACTTGACGTACTTATCGATGGACTTGACAAAGCCAAAGTTGACAGTTGCTCTGTGCGAGTTCCCAATATTGTACTTATCATCGGTGAGAGCTATAATAAGCATCACTCGCAACTCTATGGATACGAGCGTCCTACAACACCACGTCAGTTGGCACGTGCGAAACGCGGTGAACTGATACCGTTTATCGATGCTGTAGCACCGTGGAACCTCACCAGTTTCGTCTTTAAACACCTCTTTTCACTGTACGCTGTAGGCGATAGCGGAGAGTGGTGCGACTACCCGTTGTTCCCGGAACTCTTTAAGAAGGCTGGTTACCACGTGAACTTCTTTACCAACCAGTTCCTTAAAGTCGCAAAGCAACAGGTATATGACTTCAGTGGCGGTTTCTTCCTTAACAATCCAAAGCTTAGTGCGGCAATGTTCGACACGCGTAACGAACGTCTGCACGTCTTCGACGAAGGATTGTTAAGAGAGTACGATGAGGCTGATCCCCAACCTTCCGAGGGAGGAGAGCTGACCATCTTCCACCTCATCGGTCAGCATACAGATTATAGAATAAGGTGTCCGAAGAGTCGTATGCCCTTCAAACGTGACGAATATAAGGAGGAACGTCCCGACCTGAAACCTCGTGAACTCCAGAACCTTGCATATTATGACTGCGGTACGTGGTATAATGACTCTATCGTAGATCAGATAATAGAACGTTTCGAAGACAAGGATGCTATTGTGATTTACCTCTCCGATCACGGTGATGAGGTCTATGGCATCAAAGGACTTCACTTCGTAGGTCGCCTGCACTCCATAGCAATAACCTTTCCTATGGCACGTGAGGAGTTTGAGATACCTATGTGGATGTGGTGCTCAAAGGACTTCCGAAAGAATCATCCCGGACTGTTCCGCGACATACGACGTGCCTCGAAACGTAGGTTTATGTCTGATGCCTTAGCGCACACATTGCTCTATTTGGCAGGAATAGAAACATCACACTATCGTCCCGAACTCAATGTCCTTGATGCAAAGAACTATAATGCGAAGCGTCCGAGAGTGCTGCGACATGAAAAGGACTATGATGAGTTGAAAGAGGACTACGAGAAGAAGAAAGCGAAAAAGGAAAAGGAAAAAGAAAAAGCTAAGAGATGATAAGTAAGTTAGAGTCACAGGCCTTGAGAGGTATTGCCATCCTTGGCATCATCCTTCATAACTACTGCCATTTCCTGGGACAGGCAGTAAAGGAGAATGAGTATAAGTTTGATGCTACGCGTCCCGTCCAGTTCTGGGACAAGCTGGTGTCTTTGGACTCCGACCTCTTTATTCATATATTCTCATTCCTTGGTCATTACGGAGTACCTATATTCCTTTTTATCAGCGGTTATGGCTTAGTGAAGAAGTATGAGAGAGGAGATGTTAAACCCATGTCCTTCCTCTGGCAGCACTTCGTGAAGCTATTTAACCTGATGATTGTCGGTTACCTGCTGTTCATCGCAGTATGGTTCCTCCGCCACGATGACGGGATGACGGTATATTCGTGGGACCGTGTGCTGGCACAGTTGACTATGACGGTCAACTTTGTATATTATGAACCCAATAGCATCATAAAGCCCGGTCCATACTGGTATTTCGGACTGATGCTTCAAATCTATGCCCTCTACGTCTTCGTGTTCCACCGCTGGCGTAGCAACGCTCTCCTCTATGTTACCGTCCTTATTGCCTTCGCCATTCAGTTGGCGTTAGGGCTCATGGACGATGCCCGCTGGCTCAACTTCGTGCGCTATAACTTCATTGGCGGTCTGTTACCGTTCTGCGCAGGAGTGTGGTTGTCAAGGAATGAGGCACTATGTGCGAAGTATGATAATAGTTCGGAGTGGATAAAGGTGCTCCTTGTCTCTACGGTGGCTGTCATCGGTGGCAGTTTCCTTCTTGAGACGTGGCTTTGGGTGCCTCTGTTCGTTGTTGCAGGGGCTGCAGCAACAGTAAAACTGCTGCCGGCAACATGCAATAATGCTCTGGTGTGGGTTGGTGGCATCTCTGCCGAGTTGTTCGTTATGCATCCACTGATGCGAGAACTGGTGTTAAGCCATTACCGTCGTATCGACGTGTATTTCGGCATCGCCATCTATCTTCTTGCAGCTATTTCGTTAGCGTTTGTTTATAAGAAGTTAAGAAGTTAAGAATATGAATTACGCACTGTTAAGTAAATATCGAGGCGAGTTGATGGGAGCGGCAATGCTCTTCGTGATACTCTTCCACATAGGGATGCCTAAGACAAACATCTTCTATTCCCTGCACAAGTGTGGTAATGTAGGTGTTGACATGTTCCTCTTCCTCAGTGGCATAGGACTGTGGTTCTCTTGGAGCAAGAGTCAGCTGCTCGGGCAGTTCTATCGACGCAGACTGTTGCGCCTGTACCCCGCGTGGCTTATTATGGCAATGCTCTTTTACATTCCTAACTATCTTTATGCACCTCATGGCGGTTACAGTCCTAACATCTATCACCTCATAGCAAACATCGCGGTGGGGTGGAGTTTCTGGCGTGTCGATGACCTTACCTTCTGGTTTGTTCCAGCCATTATGGTGCTATACCTGTGTGCCCCATTCTATATGCAACTTATCCGTAGGTATCCGTCCTGTCGTTGGATGCCTGTAGTGTTCCTCGTGTGGATGGTTATGGTGCAGTATATGCCCTTCGTTCACAGTTCTGTCGGTCATGTGGAGATATTCTGGAGTCGTGTACCCATCTTCCTGCTCGGAATAAACTGCGGACAGTGGGTGATGGACGGCAAGCGTATGGAGCCCCAGGCGTTGTGGCTCACCCTGCTGCTGTTCGTCATGTCACTTGCTATGTGTATGGAGTTAGAGCAACACTGGCGTGGACATTTCCCGCTGTTCATAGAACGTCTGGTATATATACCGTTGTCAGTAACGGTGATGCTACTCCTCTGCGAACTCTTTGAACATACCCCGTCGCTCATCCTTCGTGGACTTGCTTTCGTCGGTGGAGTGTCGTTAGAGTTGTACCTAATACATGTGGAGTTCGTATATCGTAAGATATCACCCTATCACTTAGGCTACATCGTAAACTTCCTCATCACGTTCAGTGTGGGACTGGTGTTGGCTTGGCTGTTGAGTAAATTTGTAGAGAAAGTAATATTAAGGAAAATAAAATGATAAAGTTAATACGACCACAGCAGTGGGTAAAGAATACGTTTATATTCTTGCCGATGATATTCGGTGGAAGAGCCTTAATGAGTGCTCTTGACTGGTACAGCTCAGTAATAGCATTCTTTGCCTTTAGTTTTACTGCATCTGCGGTGTACTGTCTTAACGATATAATGGATGTGGAGGATGATCGCCGTCATGCAGAGAAGTGCAAGCGCCCCCTGGCATCAGGTGCCATCACTATTCCTCAGGCGTGGGGCATTATGGCTGTCATGCTTGCCTGCGCCGGTGTTATGCTCTTCCTCATTCCAACAGGTCGATACATGGCTTCGCTTGTTATCATCGGTTATTTCTTCATGAATATAGCCTACTGCATAAAACTGAAGCGCTACGCCATCCTTGATGTTTGCATCGTAGCTTTCGGCTTTGTTCTCCGTCTGTTGGTTGGCGGTTTGGTAACAATGACACCACTTAGTAAGTGGATTGTGCTGATGACTTTCCTCCTCACGCTTTTTCTCTCTCTCGCCAAGCGTCGTGACGACGTGGTGCGTATGGAATCTACCGGTGAGGCGCCCCGTCACAACACAAGTCGTTATAACCTGACGTTCCTTAATGAGGCTATCACCATTACTTCCGCGGTAACAATAGTGTGCTATGTGATGTACACCGTTGCTCCTGATGTGGGTGCTAGTGAAAAAAATGAATATCTTTATCTCACTACGGTATTCGTTATTCTTGGTCTCTTGAGGTATATACAGCTGACGGTTGTGGATAAACGCAGTGGCGACCCCACAAAACTGCTCCTCAGCGACCGCTTCCTGCAAGCTGTGGTGCTGTTGTGGATAATATCGTTCGTTATAACAATATATGTATTATGAAAATATATGCATTTGATTTCGATGGTACGCTGACGACGCGCGATACTCTTATAGACTTCATACGCTTTGTGCGAGGTGACAAGGCAACGCTGTTAGGACTTCTTCGTTTTAGTCCGTTGCTCTTGCTGATGAAGATGGGTATCTATCCTAACGGTAAGTGTAAGCGTCAGCTCTTCACATATTTTTTTAAGGGTATGCGTGAAGGGGTGTTTAACGACTTCTGCGAGACATACGCTCGCAAGAGGAAGTCGATACTTCGTCCTGCCGCTATGGAAAAACTCCGTGAAGTACAGCAGGAGGGGCATACCGTAGTAGTGGTAAGCGCAAATATGGACAGTTGGGTACGACTGTTCCTTCCCGGCATAGAGGTGATAGGTACTAAGGTGGAGGTTATGAACGAACGTCTCACAGGACGTTTCTATACCCGCAACTGCTACGGCAAGGAGAAGGTACGTCGTTTCCTTGAACGTTTTCCAGAGCGCAATACCTACGAGTTGATAGTCTATGGCGACAGTCGTGGCGATCATGAACTGCTCGACATTGCCGATGAAGGATACTATAAACCATTCCGTAAATGAGATATCTCCGACTGTTCCGTATAAAACGTGAAGAGCTGTGGGCGTCGCTCTTGTCGATGCTCCTCTTCGTTGTTCTTCATGCGTTGCTCATAAGCAAGTACTTCGAGAAGTTCTCCTCTCCCGAGGAACACTACTGGGATGTCTTCATAAAGCACTTCCGTGTGTCGGGCTTCGACCCTATCACCTATGCCGTCACCACGGAATGGGGAGTGTTCTATAATGTCTATCGTCATCCGCTGCTTGCCTTCTTCGTTTATCCGTTCTATCTCATAAACCAGGCACTCATCAGCCTCACTGGCTATAACCTCGTACAGATTGTCATAGCCTTGCCGCTGCTGTTCTGCAGCTACTATTCGTTCATCTTCCTCTATCGCATCTTCCGCGAGGTTATTGCTCTGTCGCGTTTTGACTCTACCATGTTGACAGCCCTTTTCTTCTCTTTCGGGTATGTTATGGTGACGTTCATCGTTCCCGATCATTTTGCTGTCTCCATGTTTATGATTATCACAACGCTATACCTCTGTGGTAAGGCTATTCAGCGCGAACGTCACCTGGACCGCATACAGACAGTACTGCTGTTCCTCTTCACAGCGGGAGTAACGCTGAGCAACGGAGTGAAAGTGTTCATCGATGCCCTTTTCGTTAATGGCAAGCGTTTCTTCCGTCCTACATACATGGTGTTTGCTGTCATCCTCCCCTCGATACTCCTTTGGGGTTTTGCCCGTTGGGAGTGGGGCTATTATGTGTATCCACGTTACAAGGCACGTATGGAGAAAAATGCCGAGACAAAGAAGATAAACCGCGAACGTACCTATCAGGCGTTTCTCGATACTACCAGTATCAAGGATACGGCAGTACAGAATGCTGCCTTTGAGCGTGTCATGCAGGCAAAGACGGACAGACAGAAACGTATTGACCAGTCGAAACCGTGGAACAAGCATAAGGGAAAACCTATTGGTAATGGCGAGTTCGAACAGTGGACAGACGTTACCACCTCGCGAACAGAGTCGTTCATAGAGAACCTCTTCGGCGAGTCCATACAACTTCATCGCGACCACCTTCTCGAAGATACACTTCGTAAACGTCCTGTCATAGTGCGCTACAGTTGGTCAATAAACTATATTGTTGAGGCACTAATCCTCATTATCTTCATTGCGGGAATATGGGCTGGACGTCGCAGTCGTTTTCTGTGGATGGCTTTGTCAGGCTTCGCTTTCGACATGTTCCTGCACATGGGACTCGGCTTCGGTCTCAACGAGGTGTATATCATGAGCGGCGACTGGCTCTTTGTCGTCCCGATAGCTACGGGTTTCCTGTTCCGACATCTTCATGGGCGCCGTTCGCTGTTGTTCTGTCGTGGTTTGGTAATCTTGCTTGTGCTGTGGCTATATGTGTATAACCTCAACCTGCTAATAGGTTACTTGGCAAGTTAAACGATGGTGTCTATGCTAAAGTCCCTGAAAATATTCCGTATCTCTGGCGATGAACGCTGGGTGGCAACAGTCCTGTTGGCGTTCTTCGGTACGCTAAATGTCCTTGTGGCACTTTCGTATAGTGACCTGCTGGCGGTAAACAGCCTTAGCCATTGGGATGCTGCCAGTCCTATATACAGCCTTTCGGGCTACGACGACTGCCTTTATCGCGTGCTCACGCGGTGGAATGCTATTAGTTTCAATACTTTCCGTCATCCGCTGCTTGCTGTCTTCCTTCTTCCTTTGGCACTGCTCAATATGGCTATTCTTGCCATTACGGATTACAACCTTGCAGCGTGGCTGTCAGCAGCGGTTGTCGTAGTATGCGACGTCTATGCAGGAGTCTTCCTCTATCGTTTACTTCGCACAGTAATAAAGGTATGTCGTCTTGATGCCTTCCTTCTTACCCTTTTGCTATTCTCGTTTGCCTCCGTCATGATAGCCGGTTGTCAACCCGACCACTTTGCTATGTCGCTGTTTCTCCTGCTGCTGTTCGTATATATCATAGGCGTCCGACTGAAACATCACCATTCTCTTTCTCCTTGGCAGGTAGTTGTAATGACGTTTGTCGGTGGCGGCGTTACCACAACCCACATGGTGAAGGTATTCCTTGCCGATATGCTTATGAGGGGACGTCGTTTCTTCCGCCCTTGGAACATCCTTCGCATGTGGATAATACCTGTCATGCTCTTTGCTATATTATATAAGGTAGAGGTGGAAACCATCATAAAACCTCAAGACCGTGCTCGTGCTGAACGCATTGAGAATACCATCGCCAACGATGCTTCTTTCCGTAAACACCAGCAACAGGCGGCAGCGCGTCAGCAGGAGCGACGCTCAAAGCAACTCGTTGACAGTAAGTATTTCGACTGGTCCGATATGACGGTGCCACGCATGCCGGTGGTGATGGAGAATGTCTTCGGAGAGTCGTTGCTGTTCCATAGCGACTACTGCCTTATGGATGTCAATAAAGGTCGTCCTGTAGTGGTAAGCTATCGTTCCGAACTGCCTTATGTCGTTGAGGCTGTCGTCGTGGCACTCTTCGTTCTCGGTGCGTGGTATGGGCGTCGTCAACGTCTTATGCAAATTCTCCTTTCGTGGTTTGCCTTCGACATGTTCCTACATCTTGTCCTCGGTTTCGGCATCCTCGAGGTTTACATTATGGGCTCCCACTGGCTGTTTACTATCCCGATAGCTGTGGCATACGTCTTGAAGGGCATACATGACGGTCGTGTGCTGTGTGTCCTGCGTATCCTCCTCGCGTGCGTACTTATATATTATATGGCGGCTAATGCTCTTTCTATAACTGGCGCCATATCGTAATACTTATACTCCGCCAGTCTTCCTCCGAAGATAACGTTCTCTTCGCGGTCTGCCAACTCCTTGTACTTGGCATATAGTGCTGTGTTGCGCTCGTCGTTGATGGGGTAGTAGGGTTCCATTCCTTCTTTCCACTCTGCGGGGTACTCCTTGCTGATAATAGTTGTGGGAATACTCTCCACCTCGCTGCCAAACATCTCGAAGTGCTTGTGTTCTATGATACGGGTGTATGGAATATTACGCTCCGTATAGTTCACTACGGCATTGCCTTGATAGTTGCTGTCGTTGATTCGCTCCTGTTCCAGTCGTACGGTGCGGTATTCCAGTTTTCCGTAGCAGTAGCCGTAGTATTCGTCGATGCTTCCGGAAAAGACGAGCGTCTTGAATTTAGAATTTAGAATTGAGAATTGAGAAGTATGATTAGTGTCAATCCTCTGTTTCCTTCTTTCTTCAATGAAGTCTATGCCAGTTCTTGTCTCAACACCCTCGAGGAGTCCGTCAATGAGTCGGTTGTATCCTCCAATGGGTATTCCCTGATATCTGTCGTTGAAATAGTTGTTGTCGAAGACCATCCTTACTGGCAGTCGTTTTATGATAAAGGCGGGCAGGTCCTTACAGCTTCGTCCCCACTGCTTCTCGGTATATCCTTTTATCAGTCGTTCGTAGATGTCGTCGCCGATGAGCAGCCGCGCCTGCTCTTCAAGGTTCTGCGGCTCACGTCCGTCAAGAGCCCTCAGCGCTGCCGCACGCTGTGACTCCAGTCGCATCTGTGCCTCGGCGGGTGTCGTTACGCCCCACATCTGGTAGAACGTATTCATATTGAACGGCAGGTTATACAGCTTTCCTTTATAGTTGGCTACTGGTGAGTTGGTATAACGGTTAAACGGTACTATGGAGTTCACGAAGTCCCACACCTCTTTGTTGTTGGTATGAAAGATGTGTGCTCCGTACTTATGTACGTTGATGCCGTCAATATTCTCGCAGTACACATTGCCACCGAGGTGTTCCCTGCGGTCTATTACCAAACAGCGCTTGCCCTGCTTGTGTGCCTGATGAGCGAATGTTGCTCCGAAGAGTCCTGCGCCAACTATAAGGTAGTCGTATTCCATTATGAATTAGTTCTTAGTTTTTCCTGTAAGCTGTTTTGCTTTCTCCAACATCTGTGCGTAGCACGTGTATAGCGGTTGGTAGTAGCGTGGTAAGGGCTTGTAGTCGTGCTGTCGCCACTGACTGATGAACCTTATGCCAATTACCGGCAGTAGCTTTGTCTCACCGAGAGCACGGTATATCTCAGGCTGCTCCTTGGCTATTTTCCTGTCAAGGGCTTTCAGTCGCTCTTTGTCGTAATCGGGAAACTCCACCAGCACCGACCTGTAGGTGGATTTTAGCACACCCATCAACCTCTTAGTGAGATAGTCCGACTCTTGTATCTCGCACCTTGCACCTTGCATCTCGCACTTCGTTTCAATTAACGCTTCTGCCAGTCCTAATGCCGAGGGCAGTCCTTTCAGCTTCTGCGAAGGGTCAACCGTCTGTCCGGCCCTTCCTATGAGGTATCGATAAACGGGCTTGGGCAGGTAGTAGGCGGTCTGCGCCATCGCTATGGGCAGGAATATCCACTGTACGTCGGTAAACGATATCCCCTCTGCCTGGTGGTAGTGGGCATCCTTGAGCATCGTAGTACGGTAGGCTACCGAGTGCATGCGTATGTCCTGAAAGTGTGGCTCGTCACGATAGTCCGCAATGTTGAATACGGTCTCTTTGGGCAACTGCTGCTCGTAGTATTTCTTTGCTATGGTGTTGTTGCCTGTCAGCACATAGTCTGTTATCAGCACGTCAACGTCCACGCTGTCCATAGTGTCCAACATAGCCTGCAGTGCTACCGTGTCATAGCTGTCGTCAGCATCAAGAATCTTGACGTACTTTCCTGTTGCTTCCTTCAGTCCTCTGTTTATGCACGACCCGTAGTTGCCGTTGTCCTTGTCTATGACACGCATCATCTCGGGGTGGCGTTCGCACCATTTGTGTGCGATGAACGACGACGAGTCCTTGCTGCCGTCATTTATTATCAGCACCTCCATACGTTCTCTGTTGCTGACAGTCATCAGCGAGTCGAGACATTCGTCAAGATATGCTTCCATGTTGTACGTGGGAATAATAATAGTAAGTGTTTTCATAGTACCATCAGTTTTTCTTCGAGTAGGGTCTTATTCTTCATTCCCACTAACTTGCGCAGACGTCTCATAACGTCTTTGCAGAAAGTATGCTCTTTACGGATGTCTCTTATTACGTCGGTATATGGTCTTTCTGTATCAATTATCAGTCCTCCGTGGAACGCTGGTGCCCGTCGTGGTTTCATATAGTCGTCGCCATATAACGAGCGCAGCTCCTTGTCGTAGTCCTTTGGTGCTGGCACCATCATATCCTCGAAAGGCAACCACACCGTGTCGCTGTATATCTCCTTGTCGCGTGCCAATGATGGTATGAACGATATTGTTCCCACAGCGGCATTGTCCTCGGGACGATATTTGCGGAAGAGGTCTTCAAACTCTCGGTAGTAGTCTTTGAAGTCCACACGCTTAAAGAGCTGTCGCGCTTTCCACCAGGTCTTTATATTGTCTATGATGTCGCGCTGTTTAAAGAGGTAGAAACGTCCTTTTGCCTCCATCATACGTTTCATTTCCATAGAACGTCTGCTCAGCTCCTCGTATTCCGTCTTGTCGTCGGGCACGGCATCCAAAGGAAAAATGTCTATGAAGATACCCTGACAGAAGTCCTTTGTCCATTCCGTCGGCGACGCAGCGGTAGTGTTGAAGTCTCTCACCTGAGCATGTCCGTGGAAATAGTCTTTGTCGGTATATGCTGTCTGTAGGAAGTAAGGCGCAAACTCCTCCTGCGGAATTTTCACGAAGCGGTCATAGTCGTCGCGCATCATTGTCAGGTCGATATCGTCATCCCAGGGTATGAAACCCTTGTGACGTACCACTCCCAACAGCGAGCCGCCGTCCATCCATGTGTTCAGTCCGTGACGCTTGCAAACGTCGAGGACCACACGGAGCATGTCCATTTCCATTTTCCATAGTTTCTTCCTCTTTTCCGTTACGAGGAAGTCGCCTCTCATCTCTTCGTTAGTATCCATAGGCACATTTATTGCGCACAAAGATACTAAATAATTACGAACAAAAGAGCACTACGATATATAAAAAAAATTAATTTTTAATTATGTATTTGATAATTCTTACATCCAAAGTCGCGCATAGAATCATTTATAAAGCCACAGCTCTAATACCCCAAATCTTCACCTACCAGCACTACGATATGCCGTCCTTTATTTCTGCTGTTCCGTAGGAAATGGACGAAGCTGCAGATGCTCTCCGGCGAATTGCAGTTATGGCAAGTGCCGTCGATTCTGCAAGGGGTATTGATGTCGAACCGCTGGGCATTGACAGGCGATGCCGTACTGCGGGCTCTTGATAGTGCTGCCTCTACCGTCTGAGCCACCTTGTTGAGACCGATGACGAAAATGACCTTCTTCGGTCCCCATGAGATAGCGGCTACACGGTTGCCGTTGCCGTCGATATTCACGATGACGCCGTCTTCCGATATGGCGTTGGCACTGGTCAGATACACGTCTGCCGTGAAAGCTCTGAGATAGATGGCCTCCTTTTCCTCTGCAGTCTCCGCTAGGTCGCGGTCAAGAACTTCAAGTGTTCTCCTTGTTTTCAGAGCCTCCGGGATGCCCAGGTCACGGACGGTGGCTGTGCCGCCCCATGTCACGCTGCTTCCGTCGGCAATGAGTTCCGAAACCTTCTTCACTGCCTCCTCGCCTGTAGGACAGTAGAAGGCTTCCATGTTGCGGCGATTCAGATTTTTTATCATCCGCTCCGCCAGTTTCTGGTTTCTCTCTTCCTGTGGTGTCATATAGCGTGTTACTTTAAATTTGTTTCCAATATTGATTTATGGGCACAAATATACAAAATTTTATTGAGTGTATGTATAAATGGGTCACAAAAAACAGAACGTGTATGTTTTTTTGAGGGCAAACCTTGTATAATTGAGGTTTTTTTCCGTATCTTTGCGCCAATGAAAATAGCTTTCCTCATATCAGCATTCACCGATGCGCCTCACCTGAAGCGCCTCGTTGAGGCGCTTCAAGACGTTGGCGAAGTGTTTATACATATTGATGCCAACGTGTCCGAAGAACCCTTCCGAAGTGCTCTTGCTACCACACGTGCCCGTTTTATTGAGCACCGTGTAAAGGTTATGTGGGGAAGCTACAGACAGGTGGATTTTCAGATGGAACTGATACGTGCCGCCCTTCCCTGTGACTACCTTTTTATGTTAAGTGGGCAGGACTATCCTGTGTGGAAGGGCAAGCAGATAGTGAAATATCTTGAGGAACATCGTGGTGAGAATTTCCTCCAGGCGATGAGTCTTATAGGTCGTCCCCGTGAGGACACTCGTGAATATACGCGTTACCGCTTCCTCAACAACTACGTATGGCACTACGGCACGTGGAAGAGTCGTATGCGTGTGGCTCTGCGTCATGTCCTTGAGCCGTTCCTGAAGAAACCGCTTGAGTTCAGTGCCGACGGACGGCGTTGGCAACTTTATAAGGGTTCCGACTACTTCGCCATAACAGGTGAGCTTGCTGCCTATGTCCTGAAGACCTACGACGAGAGTCCTGCCTTGTGCCGCTATTTCAAAAACAGTTTCGCTCCCAGCGAGACTTTCGTTCATACCATAGCCTTTAACACTCCGGAGTTTGCTTCAAAGTGCATCCTCAGCAATCCTCCTTTATGCAAACGCATACCCCTCGAGGAACTAACCCCGCTGACATACATAGTCTATGACAGCAAGATACATGAACTTACTCTTCATGATCTCCCTGCCATAAAAGCTTCCGGTAAGATGTTCTGTCGTAAATGCGTCACAGGGATAAGTGACGCACTCGTGGACGAACTACTGAATAATGATTTTGCGGACAGTCTTTCCCTGACGGATAATGTAAACACCTGAAGGACCTACGTAGCGCACATGTCGATAAGTAACGACGATTGTTGGGTAACATAATTCTTTTCTTATTAGAACGCTGAGGCTTTGAGGTTAAGTCCTGCCGTCTCGTCTATGCCAAACATAAGATTCATATTCTGTACTGCCTGTCCTACGGCACCCTTCAGAAGATTGTCTATGCAGGAAATCATAAGGAGTCGGTCTTCGAACTTCTCCACATATACCACCGCCTTGTTGGTGTTTACTACCTGCTTCAGGTCTGGCGACTTTGTTACTACGTGGGTGAAGGCAGCGTCCTTGTAGTAGTCGGCATATATTTTCTGCACCTCTTCTATAGGTGTGTCGCATTTAGCGTAGGCTGTCACGAAAATACCCCGTGTGAAGCATCCGCGCTGCGGAATAAACAGCACGCGTCCGTCGTAGCCCGGTGCAAGTTCCTGAATGGTCTGGTTTATCTCTTTAAGGTGCTGATGGGTGAAGACCTTATAGACGGAGATGTTGTCGTTGCGCCACGAGAAATGCGTCGTCGCTCCGGGTTTCTGTCCAGCTCCCGTGCTGCCGGTGATGCCGTTGACGTGGATGTCGCCGCTGATGATGCCTGCCTTGAGGGCGGGCAGCATAGCCAGCTGTATGCAGGTGGCAAAACATCCGGGATTGGCAAGGCGTTGTGCCCCACGAATCTCTTCACGATGTGTCTCGGGAAGACCATAGATGAAGCAGTCACTCTTCACTCTTAACTCTTCACTCTTCACTCTGAAGTCCTGTGCAAGGTCTATAATCTTCACTCTCTCGGGAATGGTGTGCTCCTTGAGGAACGCCTCGCTCTTACCGTGTCCGAAACAGAAGAATATGACATCAACCTTATCGAAGGGCATCTCGTCGGTGAAGCGCAGGTCGGTATCGCCAATGAGTCCTTCGTGGACGTCGCTGACAAGATTTCCTGCGTTGCTCTCCGAGTTGGCAAAGACTATCTCTGCCTCAGGATGATTAAGTAGCAGGCGTATCAGCTCTCCGCCTGTATAGCCTGCAGCACCAAGTATTCCTATCTTCATAAATTCAATTGTTTAATTGTTCACCCCTCCTTTTGGAGGGGCTGGGGGAGGCTTTACCTCTCATTTGGATGAATTCCGTAGTAAACGCGAAGCGGTGTGGAGCTAACCTTGATGAAACCCTTCGCCTCGTCGGCAGTCCATCCTGTCTGTGTCTCACCATATTCTCCGAGCTTTGACTTCGTGAGGTCGTCGGCAGAGTCAACACCTACTGTCTCGAATCCGAAAGGACGGAGCTTGAGGATGGCTGTTCCGTTGACGTTACGCTGACTTGAGGTGAGCATAGCCTCGATGTCGGGCATCACGGGCTCTAAGTACTGACTCTCGTGGAGGAACATGCCGTACCAGTTGGCTACCTGGTCCTTCCAGTACTGCTGCCACTTTGAGAGTGTTGACTTCTCAAGCATTCGGTGTGCCTCGATGATGAGCTTCGGTGCTGCTGCCTCAAAGCCTACACGACCCTTGATGCCGATGATGGTGTCGCCGACGTTGCAGTCGCGACCTATGGCGTAGCTTGCTCCTATCTCTTCAATCTTCTGGATAGCCTTGACCTTGTCGTCGAACTTCTCTCCGTTGACGGCTGCTATCTCGCCCTTCTCGAATGTTATGCATAGTGTTGTCTCGGGTTTCTCTGCTGTGACGTGCTTCAGATAAGCCTCTTCGGGAAGTCCCTGCGTCGGGTCGAGGAGCTCGCCGCCACAGATGCTCGTTCCCCAGATGCCTACGTTGTACGAGTACTTCAGCTTAGTGAAGTCGGCGGTGAATCCGTTCTCGTTGAGGTAATCTACCTCTTCCTTACGGGTGAGCTTCTTGTCGCGGGTAAGGGTGATAATCTCCACTCCTGGCGCCATAACAAGGAAAGTCATGTCGAAACGTATCTGGTCGTTGCCGGCACCTGTGGAGCCGTGAGCTATGGCGTCAGCACCAATCTCGTTGGCATAGCGCGCTATTGCGATAGCCTGGAAGATACGCTCTGACGATACGGAGATGGGGTAGCAGTTGTTGCGCAGCACGTTGCCGAAGATCATGTATTTCAACGACTTCTCGTAGTATTCCTTAGTAACGTCGAGGGTGACATACTCCTTAGCACCAAGCTTATAGGCGTTTTCTTCGTTCTTCTTCAACTGCTCTGCACTGAAACCGCCGGTATTGGCGCATGCAGCATATACCTCATATCCTTCTTTCGCTAACTTCATCACGGTATAGCTGGTGTCCAGACCACCGCTGAAAGCTACTACTACCTTTTTCTTTTCCATATCTATTTTGTTTTTTTGTTATTTCTTTATTCTGTTAATCCTTGAGCTTGGCTATTCTTTCCAGTACCTCCTGTGGTATCTTTGCCGGCAGGTGCTCCTCGGGGTCGAAGAGCATTCCGGTACAGATACAATAGCGACGACCTGTCCTGTGTAGCACATCGACGTTGACGCAGCCTTCACATCCTTTCCAGAATGCTTCGTCGTCGGTCAACTCGTTGAAGGTCACGGGCTTGTAACCTAACTGGGTGTTCATCTGCATTACGGCGGCACCACTTGTCAGCGAGAATATCTTTGCTTTCGGCCAACGTATTCGTGCCAACGTGAAGGTCATGTCCTTAATGCGCTTTGCAAGTCCCTGTCCTCTGTAGTCGGGATGCACTATAAGACCGCTTGTTGTGACGTATTCCTTGTTGCCCCAGGTCTCGATATAACTGAAACCGGCGAAGACGTCTCCGTCAAGGGCAATTACTGCCTTTGCCTCGTTCATCTTCTTCTGCAGATACTCGTGAGTACGACGCGCAATACCTGTCCCGCGGACTTTCGCCGCTTCCGATATTGTTTCTAATATCGTGTCTATATATTTCTCGTGAGAGCTGTCTGCAACTAATATCTGTATATTCTTCTTGCCGCTCATAGCTTGCTGTGAATAGTGTGGTTATCCCCTAATGTTCGGAATTACATTTCCTAACTCGTTTATCACGTCCTGAGTGTTGACACCTTCTTTAATAACAATGAGTATGGTGTCGTCACCGGCTATCGTTCCAATGATATTCGTGGAGTTGCTGCTGTCAATGTTGTATGCTATAGAACTTGCATAACCCGGACGGGTCTTGATGACTCCTATGTTTCCGCTGAAGTTTATCGAGAGGAAACCGCTTATCTGCAACATCTCCATGATGGAGTGGGGGGTGCTGACACGCTTGTACATCGTGTCGTTGGGCAATACATACACATACTTGCCACTCATCGAGGCTGCCTTAGCAACCTTCAACTGCTTGAGGTCGCGACTAAGTGTTGCCTGCGTCAACCTGAAACCTTCCTTCTCTAATGCCTGAAGAACTTCTTCCTGTGAGCCTAATTCCATACTCGAAATGAGCATCTTTATGGCTTCCAATCTACTGTTTTTTACCTTCATTGTGTATTTTTATTCTATTTGCGGCTGCAAAAATATACAAAAAATACGGTTCGACCAAATTATTATGCACTTTTCTTTAGTCGCTTTGCAATATTTATAAAAAAAGAACCCTCAACTTATCGTCGAGGGCTCCGTTTCTTAATCTCTTGCTTTTCCTAAAATCCTCAGCAGGTAAAGGAATAGGTTTATGAAGTCCAGATAGAGTGTCAGCGCTCCTAAGAGTGCCATCTTCTGACCTACTTCTCCTCCGTCTTCCGCCGTAAGCAGCATGTTCTTTATCTTCTGGGTGTCGTAAGCGGTGAGGCCCACAAAAATCAGCACTCCCAGATAGTTAAGAATAGCCATAAAGCCGCTGTTCTTCCAGAATATGTTTACTACCGTAGCAATTATCAATCCAATAAGCGCCATAAACAGTATCCTGCCCACGCTGGAGAGGTCTCGCTTCGTAAGATAGCCTACTGCCGACATCGCAGCAAAGGTTCCGGCGGTGATGAAGAACACTTGGGTGACGCTCTCCTGCGTGTACGCGAGCAATACTATAGATAATGTGGCACCGTTGACTACGGAGTACAGCGTGAATAGCAAGGTGGCGGTAGTTATGGAGAGCCTGTTTATCATGCCTCCAACGGCAAACACCAAAGCAAACTCAGCAATGATGAGTCCGAAGAATACTATCCTGTTGCCAAGAATAAACTGTATTGCTGCAGGACTTGTAGCAACTCCGTATGCTGTTATGGCTGTGATAACAAGGGCTAAAGTCATCCAAAGATAAACCTTGCGCATGAGTGCAGGAAACGCCAACGACGCCTGCAAGTCTCTTTCGTCAACATAATTAACGTAATTTCTATCTTCCATTTTCAATCCTTTTTAAGTTATTCAACTGCAAAAGTACAAACTTTTTTGATTAACGCAAAGCAAACAAAAATATTTCTTGCTACAAACCTTGTATAATCCAAAAGAATTTAGTATCTTTGCATTAGTAAGGTGATGCATTGAAATGTTGAGGCTCAGCAGCCAAACTGGAAGTTCCAGAAAGTAGTTTCCAAATGAGTTTCAATGCCTGAAACCCTTGGTTTCACCGCCCGAAACTGTTAGTTTCACCGTCCGAAACTACTATCTTCAAACTAAGAAACACATAGTTTCTTCGCCACGAAAATTTCGGAAGATAGTCCGCTTTTCCTTATAATTTTTGCGCTATTTAGCAAATTAATGTCACTGTTGTCACACCTTTGTCACTTGTAAATGCTTTATACATAACAAGTTTGACAGAAGTGACAAAAGTGACATTAACTTTTAAAACTACGCGTGCGCGCGCGAGCATGAATGGATGATAGATCAGAAGACGATTCTGGAATCATGATATAACGGCTTTTTCATCGGGACAAATGACTACCTATAATGTTTATCAATTGAAGATTCATG
>CAMUVE010000039.1:0-19067 GCA_947163985.1 uncultured Prevotella sp. | reverse complement strand
CTACATGCAGTATGAGCGCGACTTCTTCGACTTCATCATCATTGATGAGTGTCATCGTGGTGGTGCCAACGACGAGAGCGAGTGGCGAAAACTGATGGAATACTTCGACAGCGCCTATCAGCTGGGTATGACAGCAACGCCAAGAAGAAAGGACAATGCCAATACATATGCTTACTTTGGAGAGCCTGTATATACTTACTCGTTGAAACAAGGCATCGAGGACGGCTTCCTGGTTCCCTTCCGTGTTGACATCTCTACGAGCAACATCGACGACTACAAGTATCAGGAAGGCGACATCGTGAAGAGTGGAGAAATAGACTACGAAAGGATTTACTCGGAGTCGGATTTCTATAACGGCAGAATACAGATTAAGGAACGTGACGAACACCGCGTGCAAGAGTTGCTCGGCAAGATAGATCCCGACGAGAAGACCATCATCTTCTGTGCTACTCAGAAGCACGCTATGATAGTGCGCGATATGGTGAACAAGCACAAGAAGCGCCCTGCTAACAACTATTGTGAGCGAGTGACTGCAGATGATGGAGAGGTGGGCGAAGCAACACTGAGAACATTCCAAGACAACGAGAAGCTGTTGCCAACAATACTGACAACATCTTACAAACTGAGTACTGGAGTCGATGCCCGCAATGTGAGGAACATCGTACTGATGCGCCCCGTTCAGAATATCGTGGAGTTTAAGCAGATTATAGGTCGTGGTACTCGCTTGTTCGACGGAAAGTATTATTTCACAATCTACGACTTTGTTGGAGCATGCGACATGTTCAAAGACCCCGACTGGGACGGTGATACATACTGTCCTGTATGTGGCAACTGGCCTTGTACCTGTAATAAGAAACCATACAAACCAGAGAGAGACGATCCCGGTTTCATTGGCGAACCAGATCCGTGCCCCGTTTGTGGAAACCTACCTTGCACATGCGACAAGCCAAAGACAAACCTGATAGAAGTCAAGCTGTCAACGGGCAGGAAGCTGTCGCTTGAAACGACATGGGAACAGAAGATATTCTTCGGTGACGAGTTTATCACACTTGATGAATACGTTAAGAAACTCTTTGGCAGAATACCGGAGTTCTTCTCCGATGCAAACGACCTTAGAGAGAAATGGTCTAATCCGGAAACACGAGAGCAACTGCTCAGAACACTTGACGAAGCAGGGTTCGCAGAAGAGAAACTACTGCTCTTGAAGAATATGCTGAAGATGCAGAAATGTGACTTGCTCGATGTACTTGAATACATAGCTTACGAGTCAACACCAATAGAACGAGCAAGGAGAGTAGAACTGGTGAAGCAAAGGTACGTGGATTCATTGAATGAGGAGCAACGCGACTTCGATAACCTTATCCTGCAATACTACGTCAGCAACGGTTTCAAGGAACTCGGTTCGGATAACCTCAAGACTTTCATCACCATTAAATTTAACTCGATGAGTGATGCTAAAAAGAAATTAAACATGTCTGTTGCAGGAATACGAGCACACTACTTTGAGTTACAACGAAGATTATACAGCGCATAGCCGTTATGACAGGTACCTGGTACGCGTCATATTGACGATGCCTGTAGAACTGCGCAAAGCCCATCAGGACAACGATAGAGCCGTAATGCAAGCATATGGCTTTAATGTCAAAATGATGACAGAAAGCCAATGTGTGGCAGAATTGTTTAAACTTTATCAAGAATTGACGAAATGAAAAAGTACTGCAAGGAAATACAGGATTTAGCAGATAGGTGTGCACAGGAAGTTGGTAACTCGTATTTCAGTTCATTTATGCAGACAACCTCCCGCGATGTGATGGTTTTCCTAAATACATAACTGTAATGGACGGGCAGACAGAGTTTCATTCTGAGCCATATACCTTCGGTGTTTTCGATGAAGTAGTAAGGCGTTACAACCAAGCAAAAGGGAGGAAAATCTACAGACAATTGGAGAGCAAAGTTCGTGAAAACAACTTCGTTTCAGACGAAGAGCGTGAATACGCCACTTCTATTGTGAATTACCACAACAATCCTTTCTATGCTAAGTGGGAGCTATATGCCTATCTTGAGGCTGCTGACAGATTAAACATGAGGTTGGAACTATTTGTTGAAGAACATGACTCTATCAATATCTACCACGATGGTATTGATGAGAAGTCACAATTCTTAAGACTTATAAAGAAATGAAACTCACCTGTCCTCTGTCAGATCTAAAATTATTTTCTATCCAAATCATTGAACTAAGGGAATCACTGGACGGCTCTCGTAATCCACTTCAAACACATGAAGTCCCTCGTCACACGTTGAGAAGTAGGGTGAAAGTATGTGGGTCGAATTTTCGGCTCGTTGTGTGCGTGTGCGCGAACTTTAATTTATTGTAAAATAAATCTCAAATTGTTTGGAACTTTAATTAGTAATATTTATCTTTGCAAAGTAAACCTATTTTTATTAACTAAATCAAATCTAATATGAAAAAATTATTCACATTTCTAACCCTTGTGCTGTTCGCAATGACAGTGCAAGCTGCGGATGAAGTAATTTTCTCTGCTACAGTAACTGCTACTGCCGATGTTAATTTCGATCCAGGAACTACAGAGATTGCTTCAAATTACGCAACAGTTGTTGGTGGCAAAGTTTATGCCGTTAACAATCAGTCTTCTGCTAAGAAATTAATTGGCAAAAAGAGCAATGTTTATTATTTTAGCATGACAAACAACAACACGTACTTCAAGATTACCCTTGATAAGGCTCTTGCTGTAGGTGATGTTATTACTGCGAAAGCTTTGGCAGGAGTGAAGGCTACTGAAACTGATGATTATGCAAAAGGAATCTATGTTTCTACTTCAGAAGTAACAAGCGGTAACTTCTCTGAAGCTCCAGCATGTGCAGGTACCAGTCTTAACGATGGAACTGATGCTATGATTGACAATCTTCTCAACTACACTGTAACCGAAGGCAGTGAGTATGTAGGTGCTACAACTCTCTACGTTTATCGTGCCGCAGGTGCTACAGAGTATTGGGGTGATTTCAAAATCACTCGTGCTGAAACTCCAGTAGGCACAGTTACCGACGTGCTGACATCTGTTGGTCTTGGTGCTACTGCAACAGGAGGCAATTCTTATGCTGACTTTACAGGTAAGACCTTCACATCGAATGCTATATATGCTGCAAATATATGTGCGGGTAATACAGAGGCAATACAATTACGTTCAAATAAAAGTAATTCAGGTATAGTTTCTACGACTTCTGGTGGTAAACTGAAGAAGGTTGTTCTTACTTGGGGAAGTAATGCAACTGCAGGACGTACCGTTCAAATTTATGGCAGCAACACTGCTTACGCAGCTCCGACAGACCTTTATGGAGATAACAAAGGAACTTTGTTAGCTGAGTTGAATTCAAATGATGCAACAGAGAATGTTTCCACACTTGAAGTTACTGATGATTATGAGTACGTCGGTATCAGATCAAAAGCCGATGCTCTCTATCTTACTTCAGTAGAAATAGAGTGGGAAGGTGAAGCTGCTCCAGAGCAGCCAAAGCTCTATGTTATCGGTGACGGAGCTACAAATGGTTGGGACCGTACAGCAATGGACGAGATGACTTACAACGCAGAAACACAAACTTACACATATCAGTATGTTGCTACAAGTCCAGTGTCTAATTTCGCAATTGCTGACTACCAGCAGAATGGTGAGGAGGCTTCTTCTGACCCGTCATGGGCAGAATTCAATACCCATCGTTACTACATAGCAAACATTGACGGTGCTCCAACACTCGACACAGAGTTTGAACTTACAAATGGTGATGGTATTATCAAACTTGGTGCAGGTGTTTATACTATCAGCATTAAGGACATGAAGATTACTATTTCTGGTGAGCTTGCTCCAGAAGGAACAATATTCTATGCTCCTATGGCTAAAGGTCTTGACGGCTTCACAACAGAGGCTCCTAACGTTTGGAGTTACAATAGTCAGTATAACTGCGCTTATGGTAATGCATACAATAAAGGAGTTGTTGGTCCATTCGATTTAGTTTCTCCTGTTATTGATTTGACAGATAAGCAGAATGCAGTTCTGACATTCTCTCATGCTGGAAAATTCTTCACTACTGTAGCAGATGAGGCTCAGCTGCTCGTTAAGCTCGAAGCAGATGGTGCAGAATGGACTCCTGTAGCTATTCCAAATCACGTTACAAATGAGAACTTCGACTGGGTAGAGTCTGGCAATATTGATCTTTCTGCTTACAATAACGAAAAGATTAGAATTGCTTTCCGTTATTCAAATACTGAGGCTAACAAAGGTGGTACTTGGGAAATCAAGAATGTTGTTGTAGCTGCAAAGGCTGCAACTCCAACAGTTGAGCATCTGTATCTCCTCGGTGGTAACGCAGATTGGAACTTTAAAGACAATGTAGAGCTGCCATTCGACGAGGAAGCACAGGCATTCAAGTATGAAATAGAGACGGAGAATGACCACTTCTTCTCATTCGCCGACAAGAACGACTGCGCTTCTTGGGACGAACTGAACGGTGATCACCGCTGGGCTTACGTTCCTAGAAGTTCCGGAGATTTTGCTCCTGAGCTTGATGTTGAATATGCTTTGACAAAGGTTGAGGGTACTTTCATGCTTCACGCAGGTAAATATACTGTTACTGTTACTAAGGACATGAAGATGACTGTTACTGGTGAGGTTACTCCAACTCTTCCAGCATACATCGACTATCCAACAACTGCTGCAGGTATTACTATTGGTGGTACTACAGTGATGGACGCGGTTGTTAAGATTCACAATAATGCTGATGAAGTTAAAGGTATTAAGTTCGCTAACGGATATACAACAGAAGGTGCTCTGAACGGTAACTACGCTACAATTGAAATTGACGGCGGCTTCAAGGCTGGTGACGTTATTTCTATTGCTGGTGCATTCAACAACACTGACGAAACAAAGACGGCTGCTGTCGATATCTTCACACTTGATGAAACTGGTGCCCCTGTTGTTCTGTTCACAACACAGCCGTTTGTAAACGGTAGAGTTTCAGCTGATGATCCTGCAGTGGAGAAATTCACTCTTGAGGCTGACTATGACAAACTCTATCTCGGACGCAATGGTAATACAGGAACTTTCGTTACTCTCCTGAAGACTGAGCGTGTGGCTCCAACAGTTGAGCATCTGTATCTCCTTGGTGGTAACCAAGATTGGACCTGGGCTAACAATGCAGAGCTGCCATTCGACGAGACAGCACAGGCTTGGACTTACGAGGTTAATTCTCCAGAAAGCGAGCACTACTTCGCATTTGCTGACAAGAACGACTGCGCAAGCTGGGATGAGCTGAACGGTTCTCACCGTTGGGCACTCGAGGCTGGCGACATTGTTCCTGAAATCAATGCTGAATATGCTTTGACAAAGGTTAACGGTACTGTTAAGCTTCCTGCAGGTCAATATACTGTTACTGTAACTAAGGACATGAAGATGACTGTTAAGGCTATTACTGACGGCATCCGTTCAATTGAGAATTCGGAATTGAGAATGAAGAATTATGATTACTATAACCTCGCTGGTCAGCGCGTAGGCAAGGACTACAAGGGAATTGTAATTGTAAACGGTAAGAAGGTACTGGTTAAGTAAGTAACGATTAACCAAGACTTAAAATAAATAAAGCCAATCCTTAGGGGTTGGCTTTATTTATTAGTTCCTTTGCATTGTTGATAGCTGCCTCGGTGATGTCGCTACCGCTGAGCATCTGTGCTATCTCATTGATACGCTCGTCTTTCGACAACAGACGCATGAAGGTCTTGGTGCCTTCGGGCGTATCTTCCTTATATACTTTGTAGTGAGTGCTGCCGAGAGAAGCTATCTGGGGTAGGTGAGTAATGCTGATAACCTGGCGCTCCTGTTGTCCCATCTCGCGCATGATGTGTCCCATCTTCTCGGCTATCTTTCCGCTGACTCCCGTATCTATCTCGTCGAAGATTATTGTGGGCAGCTTTACTGTTCCGCTTATCATAGCCTTCAGCGCCAGCATAACTCGTGCTATCTCACCTCCCGAGGCTATCTGACTAACGGGCTGCAGGGGTGTTCCTGTGTTTGCGGTAAAGAGATACTCCACAGCATCCATTCCCGTTGATGTTAGTTGTGCTTGGTGAGTCTGGCTCAGCGAGACCTTAAACTGCACGTTAGGCATTCCTAACGGAACAAGGCGCTCACGCATCTCTTTCTCGATATTGGCAGCAGCCTTCTTTCTGGTTGCAGAGAGTTTGTTGGCAAGTTGAAGCGCTTCGTCGAGAAGACGTTTCTCCGTCTGCTCATGTTCTGCTAACGCTTCGTCGCTGTTTTCTATCTGCTGCAGCTGCTTCTCCATATTGTCGCGCAGAGCTATCAGTTCGTCCACGCTTTCTACGTGGTGTTTCTTCTGCAGCGAATAAATGGTGTCGAGCGCGGAGTTGACAATCTCAAGACGCTGCGGGTCGTAATCTACCTGCGAGGCAGCGCTGCCAATCTCCTGTGCTATGTCCTTTATCTCTACGTGGGCACTCTCGAGTCGCTCTACGGCTTCTGCTATCTTAGGATATACGTCGGTGATGCGTGATAGCGGACGAAGGGCGTTCTTCAGCTGGTCCACGATACACTGTTCGCTACCCGTAAGAAGGGTGTCTGCCTCGTAGAGGGCAGACTTTATCTCCTCTGCGTGCGAGAGCATCTCGGCTTCCTGTTCCAGTTCCTCCTGCATGCCTTCCTCGAGGTTGGCATCCTGAAGTTCCTGAAGCTGGAAACGAAGGAAGTCCTCGTCGTTTGACGCCTTCTGGAGTGCCTGCTTCAGCGACTCAAGTTCTCTCTCGGCAGCGTGAAGCTCGTTATACTTTGCTTTGTATTGTTGCAGTAGTTCGTGGTTGTTGGCTATAACATCGACAACATTAAGCTGGAAGTCCTCCTCCTGCAGGAGCAGGTTCTGGTGTTGTGAATGAATGTCAACAAGCTGTTGTCCGAGCTGGCGCATAACGGAAAGTCCGACGGGAGTGTCGTTGATAAAAGCACGACTCTTTCCTGCCGAAGTCAGTTCGCGGCGGAGTATGGTGTCTGATGTGTCGTAGTCTATGTCGTTCTCGGTAAAGAAGTCCTCCATGTTGTAGCGACTGAGGTCGAAGTGTGCCTCGATGATGCATCGCGACTCGCCGCTCTTTACCGTCTTGGAGTCAGCACGCTGTCCGAGTAGCAGAGCTATAGCACCGAGGATGATGCTTTTTCCGGCTCCCGTTTCACCAGTTATTACAGAGAAGCCCTTATGAAACTCCATATCGAGGGAGTCGATAAGGGCGTAATTCTTTATCGTCAGTTGTGTTATCATTCTTTAATCTTTTCCCAAGTGCTGTTCTGTGAAGCATTGATGTTGAACACTATGTCGTAAACCGACTCTTTCTCCTTCTGTGTTCCTTTACCTTTATATATATTGGCAATCTCGTCTTTCTTGTAGTCGAGCCATATCTGCGGCAACAGACTGAGCGGACGATTCTCGTGTGCTTTCTTAAGGTTCTCCTCAAGAGCTGTAGTGATGTTTGTGCGTCCTCGGTCAGCATTGTTCGCCATCTCGTCAAGTCCGAGACGGTAGTAGTCGTACTGCAGCTGACGGAAGGGTGCCAGCGCTCCGTCAAGATAGTCGTTGATTATGGCGAAGCGGTTACGTGAATCTTCAAAGGCTTTCCAACCCACGAACTGTAGTGACTGGGCGTTGTTGACAAGATTCATGCAGCGCTGAAGAATGTCTTCGCCACCCATAGGCGAGAAGGTCTCGAGGTCAAGGCCTATAATAAGGTAGGCATAGTAGCCCAGGAGTGCCGTGAGCTGGTTGTCTATCTCTTCCTCGTTGAAGTTAAGCTGGTCGAACTGCGCAAACTCGAAGTCGAAGTTGGCATCCTTATTATTATATATTGTGGTGCTGTATGCCGCATTGTAGATAGGGCGCGAAGCCTGAATCAGCGCCGTACAGGTGAAGACGTTATTGTTCTTGTCGTATTTGGTGACTGTAATATTAAAGCTACATACTATGCGCTCGTTCTTCTGGAACTGCAGTGAAGTCCACTGTTTATCGTTGATAAACTGCTCGAGCGTCTGCTTGAGATTCTCAAAGACAGACACGTCGGTACCTTGTATCTGCTGATGGTTGATGTTCACAGTAGCCTGGAGCTCCTGGGAATTGAGAATTTGGAATTGGGAATTGAGAATTATGATTAGTAATATAGCTAAATATCGTTTCATAGAATACGTTCTAATTCGTCAATAATATCACGTGCCACTTCCGACTTCGGCTTCTTTGCGAAGTCCTTCTTCCCGCTGTCAGAGATAATACTTATCTGGTTGTCGTCAGAACGGAAGGTGGTACCTTCGTTCCTCGTGGAGTTAAGGACAATGAAGTCGAAGTTTTTCTTAGCGAGTTTCTTCTGTGCATTTTTCTCCTCGTCGTTAGTCTCGAGAGCAAAGCCGACGAGTCTCTGGTTCTGCTGCTTGCGACGTCCTAACTCTGCCGCGATATCCTTGTTGGGGAGCAGACGGAGAGTAAGGTCTTCGTCGTCGTGACGCTTTATCTTTGTGTCGGCCACTTCTGCCGGACGGTAGTCGGCAACAGCAGCACAGAGTATGGCGGCATCGACGTTGGGGAATTCCTCAATGGCTGCGTCGTACATCTCCTGACAGCTCTCCACATCAATGCGTTTTATTGGCGAAGAACACTCAAGACTTACAGGACCCGCAATGAGAGTTACCTGCATGCCGCGACGCGCACACTCCTCTGCGAGGGCGAAGCCCATCTTGCCGCTTGAGTAGTTGCCTATGAAGCGGACGGGGTCTATCTTCTCGTATGTAGGACCGGCGGTGATGAGGATGGTTTTTTCCTGCGACGGAGTCGCAGGACACGCAACACGGGAGTCGTCGGGGGTTGCGTTGAGGAACTTTTCGAGTTCTTCAACTATCCTTACAGGCTCTTCCATTCGTCCTTTTCCCTCTAATCCGCTTGCGAGGAAACCGCTCTGCGGCTCAATAATTATGTTGCCGTAGGAGCGCAGGGTGTCGAGATTGTTCTGTGTTGACGGGTGAGCATACATATCGAGATCCATTGCGGGAGCAACGAATACTGGTGCTTTCATTGAAAGGTATGTAGTAATGAGCATATTGTCAGCAACGCCGTGAGCCATCTTTCCTATGGTGCTTGCTGTAGCCGGCGCTATAAGCATAGCGTCGGCCCATAGTCCGAGGTCAACGTGAGAGTTCCACGTGCCGTCACGCTGTGAGAAGAACTCGCTAACAACGGGTTTGTGGGTTAGGGCAGAGAGTGTTATAGGAGTGATGAACTCCTTGCCCGCAGGTGTTATGACTACCTGAACCTCAGCACCCTTCTTTATCAGTTCGCGGATGATAAGACAAGACTTGTAAGCAGCAATGCTTCCTGTAATGCCCAGTACTATGTGTTTACCTTTAAGCATGATTCTTGTTGTTAAACTCGCGAAGACGTATTCTCGTCAACACTTGCTTTGTATTATATGTAAAGTCGCTTGAGAGCATCCAACTGTAGTAACCTGGGTCGCGGTTGAGCACGTCAGCGACAGCCCATCCTTTGTACTTGCCGAAGTTGAATGTCTCCTTGCCGTCCTTCATGATGATGCGTCCAGCAAAATCTACATTGTCGTTAGTCTTTGAGAACTCAGCCAGTTCGTTCATGTCGTTGTTGAGCTGACGTTCCGGCTCTTCCTGCTTTCCGGGAGCGTACATATCGAGCTCTCCCATAAGGACACGGAGTGTTGCCTCTGTATCCTGGTCAGCACGGTGCGCCTGGAAGTCTTCTTCCATCTTTCTGCCACAATAGAACTTATACGCGGCAGCAAGGTTACGACGCTCCATCTTCTTGAAGATTGTCATAGCGTCGATAAGACGACAGCGTGAGAAGTCGAAGTCTATGCCGGCACGAAGGAACTCCTCCGCAAGCATAGGGATATCGAAGTTGTTGGAGTTGTATCCGGCAAAGTCGCAGCCAGTAAACTTCTCGTTTAACTTGGCAGCCAGCTGCTTGAACGTCGGCTGGTCCTTTACCATATCGTTAGTGATATGTGTCAGTTCCTCAACCTCAGCGGGGATTGGCTTCTCGGGATTAACAAACAAGTTCTCGCGTTCTTCCTTACCATCAGGAAAAACTTTAATATAAGATATCTGGATGACCCTGTCATTAACAAGATCAAGCCCCGTTGTCTCCAAATCGAAGACAACAAGGGGCTTTGTAAGGTTTAATTTCATAAAAGAATATTAGTCGTTAAGCAACATTGGCATGATGAGCATAAGGATTTCTTCGTCCTCGGGCTGCTCAACAGGCACGATAAGACATGGACGTGATGGGTCTGCTAACTGCAGGGTAACTTCTGCACTTGACAGGTTGTTAAGAATCTCGTTAAGCGAAGAACCCTTGAAACCTATGTTCATGCTGTCGCCAGAGTAGTCGCATGCAATCTCTTCCTTAGCGCTTGTAGCGAAGTCGATGTCTTCAGAAGACACTTCAATCTTGCCATTTTCGAGGTGCAGACGAACAAGCTGGCTGCTCTCGCTTGCAAACGGCAGTACGCGGCGTAATGCACCCATGAGAGTCTTGCGGTCTATAGTGAGCTCGTTGGGGTTGTCCTGTGGAATTACTGAGTTGTAATTAGGATAACGTCCCTCGATGAGGCGGCACTGAAGAGTAGTGTTGCCGAACTTTATCTCTGCATTGCGCTCGTCGAAACGTATTACTACTTCGCTGTCATCCTTGTCGAGAGTGTTCTTCAGCAGTGTTGCCGGCTTCTTAGGCAGGATGAAAGACTTATGCTCGAGAGTGCGGATGGCGTTGTTGCGGTTACGTACGAGTTTGTGTCCGTCGCTGGCAACGATAGCCAAAGCCTCAGGAGTGAGGTCGAAGTATATACCGTTCATAACGGGACGAAGCTCCTCGTTAGCGGTAGCAAAGATAGTACGTGTGATATTGTCTGCAAGGACAGAAGACTTCATTGTAAGACTTGTCACGTCGTTGTCGATAGACAGACTTGTTGGATACTCCTCAGCATTCTGTGTTGTGAAGTTGTAGATACCATTCTGATAAATCACCTTTACCGTCATTGCCTGCAGGTCAACGTCGAGAGTGAGAGGCTGATCAGGCAACTCCTTTACAGCGTCAAGGATTGTCTGGTTGTTAATAGCAAACTTTCCTTCACTGTCGGCAGAGTCAAGAGCGATGCTTGTACGCATCATGTTCTCGCTGTCGGAAGCAGTGATGATGAGTTGTTGGTTATTTACTTCAAACAAGAAACAGTCGAGAATAGCCAGACTGTTTTTGCTGTTGATTACCTTTGACAAGGTAGCGAGGCGGCTGTTAAGAGCCGAGCTTGATAATGTAAGTCTCATTGATACTAGTATTTAATTATTTTTGTTTCTCACAATTAGTTCCATAATTGAGCACAAAGTTACGAAAAAGAGATTTGATAAGCAAAAAAAAGTAGAAAAAGTTTCTTATTTTAGAACTAATTTACTAATTTTGTTGGCTGAAAACATAATTAACGAGATTTTATAATGGAAATAGAAGGAAAAATTATTGCTGTATTGCCCGAGCGCGGCGGAGTATCAACCCGTACCGGCAATGCATGGAAGTCACAGGAATTTGTTATTGAGACACACGACCAGTACCCACGTAAGTGCTGCTTCAGGGTTTTCGGTGAGGACCGTTTGAAGCAGATGAACATTCAGCCTGGTGAGGAGCTCAGAGTAAGTATTGACATTGACAGTCATGAGTACCAGGGACGTTGGTTTAACGATATTAGCGCTTGGCGTGTAGAGCGTATTGACCCGATGGCAGCACAGGCTGCAGCACAAGGTGCACAGGCTGCTCCCGTAGGAGGAGCTTTCCCTCCGCCACCAGCTGATGCGGCTCCTTTCGCTCCGGCACCTGCTGAGGGTGAGGCAGCGGCTGATGACTTACCGTTCTAAGCAAAAATAAAGAGAAGCAATTACTGCTTCTCTTTTATGTATCCGTGTCTGTAGGCATAGAGTAGTTTCTTTAAGTCGGTTACTTGTTTCTTCAGTTCTTCTCCCATATCGGTATCCGAGACAAGCATTCGGCGACTTGACATCTCCACAATCTGCATTGTACTTTTAATGTCGGAACCGCGAATGATGGCGTCCTCCGTACTCGTGAAAGGCTCGTGCTGTACGAGTTCGAAGCCTCTACTGTGATAAACGAGGGTGTAGCCTGCAATACCTGTTGTTGCATGATAAGCCTGTGAGAAACCTCCGTCAATAACCATAAGCTTTCCGTTTGCCTTTATCGGGTTCTCGCCACTTGCTGCATGAACAGGTACGTGTCCATTAATAACATGTCTTTGTTTTCCTGTTACCCCGAAAGCATCAAGGATGCCCTCAATGACTTTCTCGTTATCACGCAACTTAAAGTATGCACCCTTCTCCTCGTGGTGTGTTTCCTTGTCGGTAAGGAAATAACGTTCGAAGGTAGCCATCTTTGACTTGTTGTACAGCAGAGAGTCGGGACCGCACCACAGATATAGGAAATAGTCGCGTGCATAGGCGCGGTCAGACGGGTCGGAGTCTTCCTGGAATGCAGTACGTATAAGCATTCCCGTCTGGTACATCAGCTCTCGTCCGCTATATTTCCTGTCGGGGTAGAGCAGCACCTCTTTCATTGTTCCGTCATCGTTGAGCGGAACGGCAGCGTGGAAGAGCAGGTTGTTGTTTATGACGCTGAACATACATCCGTGAGAAAGCAGCATACGGATATGCTTCTGCAGTTTCTCGCTAATGAGAAACGAGTGGTGAAGGCGCGACATGAGTTCTTGCTCCTCTGGCGTCAGCGCATTAGGGTCGTTAGGGTCTATTGTCGGGAAGTTGCAGCTTGTCATAGCGTAAGCCTTACCGTCAATAGTACAGGTATGTTTCTCGAAGTCTATATTCCTGAACAGCGACCTGTCATTCATGTTCCACTCAGGGTGTCGTTCAAATATCTGATTTTCTATCTTGAACTGCAGGACGGCAATAGCCTTGTGCATCTGCGCTGTCAGTCGGGCACGTTTCTCATCAAGCGTCTCGGCACCACCATTAGTCTTAGGCATGAACTCCGCACAGGGGTCGTCGCCATAGGTCTCCATAGCGAAAGTGGCAAGCGGCACGAGGTTTATGCCGTAGCCTTCCTCGAGAGTGACAAGGTTGCCGTATCGTAGCGACAAACGTATCACGTTACAGATGCAGGCATCGTTACCGGCACATGCTCCCATCCATAGGACATCGTGGTTTCCCCATTCTATATCCCAGTTCTCATACTGTCGCATCATGTCGAGGATAAGGTGGGCACCAGGTCCTCTGTCAAAGATGTCGCCAAGGATGTGCAGCCTGTCAATAGCAAGGCGGTGGATGACGTGACTTATGGCTACTATGAAGTCGTCGGCACGACGTGTAGAGATAATGGTATCAATAATAACTCGCACGTAGGCAGCCTTGTCATTATCTTCCGTGCTTTCGTGAAGCAGTTCTTGTATGATGTATGAGAAGTCCTGCGGTAATGCCTTGCGTACCTTGGAACGAGTGTATTTACTCGACACTTCACGACAGACCCTTACCAGTTGGTGAATAGTAGTGCGATACCAGTCGTCAATGTCACTCTCAGACTGCTTCACCAACTCGAGTTTCTGTTCCGGGTAGTATATCAGTGTACACAGGTTGCGTTTCTCGCTTTCTCTTAATTCGTTGCCGAATATCTCGTTTACTTTTCGTTTAATGTTTCCCGAGGCATTTCTTATTACATGCTGGAACGCCTCGTAGGCTCCATGAAGGTCAGCGAGGAAGTGCTCTGTTCCTTTTGGAAGATTAAGTATAGCCTGTAGGTTTATCACCTCAGTACTTGCGTCGGCAATAGTAGGAAACGACTGTGCCAAGAGTTGCAAGTAGCGCATATCGCGTTCTATGTCTTCACGATGTTTACTCATTGTACATTTATATTATTTAAGGTCTTCTTCATTAATTGTGTTTTCTTGTCGTTGATTGGTTCGAAAGGCATGAATCCCTCTTCGAGTCCAATTGTTTCGCTGAGTATTTGCAGTATTCGTGCAGAAGGTTTCTTGAGCTTCATTATCTGTAGCATCTGCTCCAACCGCACCTCATTATAATTAGTGAAACGAAGCAGCGTATAGAGGTCGGCAAGTGCTCTGCGCGAGATGTTTTTCTTCTGGATAAGATAGATGGTGTTTATCAGCGCTATAGTGATAGTCTTCTCTTCTTGTTTCGCATGCTTCTCGTCGGCAACTTCATTAAACAAATTACGTTTCATCAGCGGTGTGTCAATAGGCAGCGGCGAGTTGTCCTTTATGATAGTACTCTTGAAACGAACGATATTAGTGATGTCGGGCAGGGGAGAGCTCATGAGAAGTGTTCTTACACCAGAGGTTATCACGTCTGTAATATTCTCGTCGTAAGCATGAATGGCGATATTCCTCCAAGAACTTGGACCAATCTCGCGAACCAGCGACACGCTGTCTGTCGTTACGATAGCGCTATCCTCGTCGCGTGACAGTCCGAGTCTAAGTAAGGTGTTCTCCACCTTCTTCTCTCTGTCGGTAAAATAGAGAAAGGCGTTGGAATCCATCACTTTCTTGTAGAGCTCTTCAATCTGGTTTGTATGTTCTACCCGCTCGTTCCATCCTTGTTCTATCAGGACGTCTTTCTCCTGCTTCTTATTTACCTGAATAGCTTCAGCATTCTGGATAAGTCGTTTGACGAAGAGTATTATCATGGGGAGTTTCTCTATGAAGTAGTGGTGCTGCACGTGCCAAGGCATCAGCTGTCGTCCTGGTGACAATACTATGGGTACTCGGTTCTTACGAGCATAGTGTTCTACACAACACACCTTAAAACTCCACACGTCGTGAATGTGGACTATGTCAGGCTTCTCCGCGTTGAATTTTTGTTTGAAGTCTTTGTATTTATCGTTAGTATTGAAGTGTAATACTTTCATTCTTACTTATAATTCCTCAGTAATATATCCTTTAGGCAACTGACGACAGTTGTACTTGGAAGCCATGATTTCTCCGTAGGCGCCTGCCGAACGTATTGCTATAAGATCGCCACGATGAGTCTTGTTAAGGTCGATAGCTTTAGCAAAGACGTCGCTTGACTCACAAATGGGTCCTACAACGTCGTAGGTCTCAACGGGTTCGTTGCTTGTGATGTTCTCTATCTTGTGATAAGCATTGTAAAGCGCAGGACGAATAAGGTCCGTCATTCCGGCATCAACAATAGCAAATTGTTTGAAATCACCTTGTTTTACATAAAGAGTTCTTGTAATCAACGTTCCACACTGTGCCACAACAGCACGTCCAAGTTCAAAATGCAGCGTTTGGTGCGGACGAAGTTTCAGGAACTTAGCATAGGTGTCAAAATACGCTTTGAAGTCTGGTATAGGCATACGGTTCGGGTGATTATAGTCTATGCCGAGTCCGCCGCCAACGTTTATGCTGTCCACTACGATGTGGTGCATCTCCAGTTGGTCCTGCAGGTCGTTAATGCGATTACACAATGCCTTGAAGTCGTCCATCTCGAGAATCTGACTTCCTATGTGGAAATGAAGTCCTGTAAATACGACATTCTTCAGCGATGCGGCATAGTTTATGACATTTTCCATGTCGCGCATAGCTATTCCGAACTTATTCTCGGCAAGTCCTGTGGTGATGTTTGCATGAGTATGTGCACCAACATTGGGGTTTATGCGGAATGCCACCTTTGCTACGGTGTTCTTCTGCGCTGCTAGTTCGTTGATGACTTCAAGTTCGGGAATGCTCTCCACATTGAAAGCCAGGATGCCGGCATCGAGACCAAGGTTTATCTCCCAGTCGCTTTTACCTACTCCCGCATAGACAATCTTATTGGAAGGGAATCCGGCCTTCAGTGCGGCCTCTATCTCTCCGCCACTGACGCAGTCGGCACCAAGTCCTGCCTGACAGATAACGTTCAGCACCTTTGGATTTGCATTAGCCTTTACGGCATAGTGTACCTGAAAGCGCTGGTGCTTACCAGCCTCTTCGTTGATAGCACGAAGGGTGGTTCGCAACAGTTCTGTATCGTAATAGTAGAACGGTGTCTGTAGTCTACTGAATTTCTCTATGGGGAAAGTACCTTTCATTTGGACTTCTTATTTGTTAAACAGGGTGTCGCTAAGTGCCTGCAAAGCACGTTTCTTGTCTGATTCACGGACAAGGAACGAGATGTTATAGTTGCTTCCTCCGTATGAAATCATACGTACAGGGATGTTCTTCAGAGCATCGGTAGCTATAGTCTCAAAACCGATGTTGCTCCAGTCGAGGTCGCCGACAACGCAGATGATACACATGTCGGAGTCAACAGTAACTGTTCCGTATTTCTTTAACTCATCAACAATTTCGTTAAGGTGAGTGTCGTTGTCGATACTCATTGATACGCCGACTTCTGATGTTGCCACCATGTCGATAGCAGTCTGGTAACTCTCGAAAATCTCAAAGACCTTGCGGAGAAAACCTGTTGCGAGAAGCATTCTCGACGACTTAATCTTAATAGCATAGATGTTGTCTTTTGCTGCAACAGCTTTTATCTTTCCGCGTACCTTGACGTTGTCGATAATTGTTCCGGGAGCCTCAGGTTCCATAGTGTTCTTCAAACGAACGGGAATGCCGGCATACTTGGCTGGCTGAACACATGTAGGATGGAGAATCTTTGCTCCGAAGTAAGCCAATTCGGCTGCTTCTTCAAAGTGGAGCTGTCTTACAGCCTCAGTCTTCTCAACAACACGAGGGTCGTTGTTATGCATACCGTCGATGTCGGTCCATATCTGAATTTCTTCTGCTTCTATGGCGGCACCAATGAGGGATGCCGTGTAGTCAGAACCTCCACGCTGCAGGTTGTCAACTTCTCCGTAGGCGTTACGACAGATGAAACCTTGTGTGATATATATTTGATGGCCTTCGTTGTCGGCAAGAATCTTGTTTAATTTTTCCTTTATATAATTAGGATCAGGCTCTGCATTCTTGTCGGTTCTCATAAAGTCAAGTGCAGACAGCAGTACAGCGTCGATGCCTTTCTCCTGCATGTAGTTTGCCATCATATTGGTACTCATGATTTCTCCCTGAGCAACGATACTCTTCTCCTCGAAACTTGTAAACAGGTCCTTTGTGAAAGAGCGCAGATAGTTAAACTCCTCCTTGAGGAATTCTCTTGTCTTCTGCTTGTATTCATCAGTAGAGTAAAGTTTTTCTACATGCTCCATGTAGTTATCCTCTAATCTGTTGATAACCTCATTGGCTCCATCAACGTTCTTCTTATAGAGGTAATTAGATATTTCAACCAATGAGTTTGTTGTTCCAGACATAGCTGAAAGGACCAGGAAAGTGGTTCCTTCGCTTTTGGTTACCAACTCTGCTACACCTTTTATTCTCTCTGGTGAGCCGACGGATGTACCGCCAAATTTCATTACCTTCATAGCCTTTATGTTTTTTGTTTTATACTTCTTCTCCGTTAAGCTCTATTTTCTGATATTCCTTAGTTACTTCCTTTATCTCGTTATCAACACACTGATAAACAATTCCTGGATATTTGTCAATCATGTTAATGTTATGAGTAGTGATAACTACGGCAGTACCTTTAAGACTGATATCTTTAAGTAGCTTTACAATGTTCTCTGCAGTTTCGGGGTCAAGGTTCCCAGTAGGTTCGTCAGCAAGAACAACCTTAGGATTGTTAAGCAGCGCACGTGCTATAGCAACACGTTGCTGTTCTCCGCCAGACAACTCGTGGGGCATCTTCATTTTCTTATCTTCCATACCCACAGCCTTCAGCACTTCATCAATACGCTGTTCTATCTCGGCACTGTTTTTCTTCTTCCATCCTGTTGCCCTCAGCACAAATCGCAGGTTCTTGTGGACGGTACGGTCGTGTAACAGCTGGAAGTCCTGGAAGATGATTCCCATCTCCTTACGCAGGGCGGGGATATCTTTACGACGCAGCTTCATGATGTCGCGACCTAACACTTTGGCTTTTTCGCCGCTGTCGATGTCAACTTCAAGATAAGTTGTTTTCAGTAAGGTTGATTTTCCTGAACCCACCTTACCGATGATGTAAATGAATTCTCCGTCATCGACGTGGAAATCAACATTTCTCAGCACCAGGTCCTGGTCCTGATAGATGTTTACGTTTTTGTAATCTATTATCATTGTTTCTTTGCTTTTTGTTCTCTACGTTGTTTGTCCCAGTTAGGGTCGTGTCTTTTCTGCAGTTCCTGGGCGATGTCGTTGATATCCATTCCCTTTGCAGTAAGCAACACTAATAGGTGGTATATCATGTCTGCCGCTTCGTATGACAGTTTCTCGTTTGTTCCGCTTACGGCTTCAATGACAGTCTCCAATGCCTCCTCGCCAACTTTTTGGGCTATTCTGCTCACTCCGTCGGTAAAAAGACGTGTTGTGTATGAACCCTCTGGCATTTCCTCGTGGCGTTTCTCAATGAACCTCTGCAGTTCATTGATGAAGAGTAGGGGAGAACCGGTGTTCTCTTCACCCCAACAGGTGTCTGTTCCCGTGTGACACGTGGGTCCGTGTGGATGCACCTTGACGAGTAGTGTGTCGTTGTCGCAATCGTTCTTTATGCTAACGAGTTCGAGGAAGTTTCCACTTGTCTCTCCTTTTGTCCACAGGCATTTTCGTGAGCGGCTCCAGAAGGTTACGCGTCCTGTCTCAACAGTTTTATCGTATGCCTCCTGGTTCATAAATCCAAGCATCAGCACCGTCTTGGTATCTGCGTCTTGGATTATTGCCGGAACAAGTCCACCCATTTTGTCGAAGTCTATTTTCATATTCTAACGTTAATATTCTCGTCTTTTAAGTATTTCTTTAATTCTGCTATGGAAATCTCACCGAAATGGAACACGCTGGCAGCCAGCGCCGCGTCAGCCTTCCCCTTCTTGAAAGCATCAAGGAAGTGCTCTTTCTTTCCTGCTCCCCCGCTGGCTATGACGGGTATTGTGAGTCGCTGGGCAAGTTCTGCAAG
>CAMUVE010000038.1:0-19106 GCA_947163985.1 uncultured Prevotella sp. | reverse complement strand
AGTTGCTGTTGCAGATACTGGTTAGTATTCTCACAGCGTTAGGAACCACACTGGGCGTCACCAGTTGTATGTAGAAAGGAAGCCTCGACCGAGTGGTCGGGGCTTTTAATTAATATGAGTGACGAGGGACATGTACACCTCGGAAAAACAAAAATGTGGAGTAATAATTATTGTAGTGCGAGAAGTGAATTGCGGGACTTTATGTAACTTTGCACGAAAAACTTGTCACATAGGGTTTAGTAAATCTATTCTTCGTGTGTATTATGTATGTATGAAGAACGAAAATGTAAAAATCGAATCGCTGTTCCGACAGCATTATCGCCAGATGCACAGGTTGGCCACCTTGCTACTGCACGACGATGCTGAGAGTAAGGATGTTGTGCACGACGTCTTTGCTCAGCTGATGGATTCACCAGACAGGAGACTGGATGGAGATACGGCAGCAGCATTTCTACTCACTTGTGTACGTAACAGATGTCTTAACGTGATACGCAGCAGGAAGATTCACGAGCGTGTACAACGGCTCTACCTACTGAATATCGACACTACGGTGATACCTGCAGACTTTCTGAAAGAAGAACTTAAAGCTCTTGCAGAAGGTATCACGCTGCTGTCGCCTCCTGCTTGTCGTCAGGTCGTCGAGATGCACTTCAACGAAGGACTCTCCTTCCGCGAGACAGCCTTTAAACTTGGAGTCAGCGAGACCACCGTTTACAAGTATCTGCGCAGTGCACTGAATCAATTAAGAACACACATAAAAAAAGATTAGCACGATGAATAAGACCGACCTTTTGTTCCTGATGTTGGAACACCCAGAAAATTACGACGACAATCAATGGCAGGAGATTCTTGCCGACGAGGAATGTCGCGAGCTGTACACAATGATGTCGAAGACGCAAAGTGTCTATAATCTTCAGCGCGAGGTAAGCGACGAGGAAATTGACAGTGAATGGAACAGACTTACAAAGGGTAATAGCACGCATACAACGATGAGGAAATTCACCCTTTCATATAAAGCAGCTGCAATGTTTGCTGGTATTATAATGCTTTCGAGCATTGCTGTTGCGGCTATTATAAATCTTATTCCAAACAACTCGCGCCACGAGGACAATAGCGAGTATATCCAGCACGCTGACACCACAAGGACACACAGTACAGGACCATCGGACACGAAGGTTGCCGACACGATTGTCTTTGACAACGTATCACTGAAAGATATGGTTCAGCAGATAGCCTATTTTTATAACATTGAGGTGGACATACAAAACGACAAAGCCGACGAACTGCGTTTCTACTTCGTTTGGAAGCAGCACGACGACATTACCACCGTTATGGAACAGCTGAACCAGTTTGAGAGTGTCAACATCGTGATAGAGGATAATAAGATAATAGTGAAATGAAACGTACAACAGTAATACTTCTGGCATTATTGGTTGTCGTTATCAGTAATGCCCAGAAAATAAGCAGAGAGTATAATAATGTCTCTATGTCGGAAGTGCTGCGCGACCTTAATCAGTCTTCCCGCAACTACACCATAAACTTTATGTACAACGAGCTTGAAGACTTCCGCGTAACGACAAGCATACGCCACCTGTCCGTTGAAGACGCCATTCTCCAAGCCATAGGATTCTACCCTATCCGAGTGGTCAGACGTGGCGACAACGAGCTGTATGTAGAATGTACTCACAAGACAGACAAACACCTTACGGGAACGATAATTGACGAACAGGGACAGCCTGTGGCATACGCTAATATTACCCTGCTTCATCCATCAGACTCAACAATACTCTGTGGAGGCGTCAGCAACGAGGCTGGACTGTTCGTCATACCCTACGAAGCCGACAAAGTCCTTGCACGCATCTCCTACGTGGGTTACAAAACGGTTTACAGGCTTTGCGACAAACCTGAGGCTGGCATCATTAGTTTAAAACCTGATAACTACACACTAAACGGAGTCGTTGTCCAGGGAGAGCGACCAAAGATGAAATTACAGGGAAACTCGCTTGTGATGAACGTAGAAGGTACTGTGATGTCACGACTGGGAACTGCCGAAGATGTGCTCTCACGCGTTCCTACTATCTCCAAGAAGGGTGAGACATTCGAAATCTTGGGAAAGGGTACACCTCTAATATATATTAATAACCGAAAAATTAACGATATGAATGAGTTGCGTAACATACAGTCGGACAACATACGCAGCGTGGAAGTTGTGCAGAACCCGGGTGCACGATATGATGCCACAGTAAATTCGGTCATTGTTATCAGGACAAAACGCGCAGCAGGCGAAGGACTTGGAGTAGAACTGGCATCGTGGAGCCGCAAGGGAGAGGGATATGCCAATAATGAACGCATAAACCTTACTTACCGAAAAGGTAAGCTGGAACTCTTCGCAAACATCTTTGGAGCCTATAATAAATATTGTAGCAGCGGCGGATTTAAACAGACCATATTTGCCGACACACTGTGGTCCATAACTAACCACCAGAAGTCAACAGCACGCAATCCATACTTTGAAGGACGCGCTGGTTTCAACTACCAGATAGACGACCTGAACTCCTTCGGCGGTTTCTATCAGAATACCTATGATTACAGGAAAGCGTTCAACGACTATGCCGACGATTTACGTGCCAACGGCAGTCCATACGACCACCTGCAAAACAGCAATACACGTCGCGACAGGAATTCGCCAAAACATCAGGCAAATGTTTACTACACAGGCAAGGTGGGACAACTATCTATTGACCTCAACGTTGACTACACCTCATACAAAAGCCTGGGGCGCAACCAGCAACAGGAACTTAGTCGTAACTACGAGGACCGCGACGTGAACACCGAAACAAAGACACATGGAAGGATGGCTGCAGAAAAACTTATCGTCGCTCACCCACTATGGAAAGGACAGATTGAAGTCGGCGAGGAATACACCAACACCCGTTGGAACAGCAGTTTCGAAAACGCAGAAGGTTATATTGCCAACAGCAACAGCGAACAGCATGAAAGCAGCATAGCACCATTCCTGGAAGTGCAACAGCAGTTAGGACGTTTCCGACTACAAGCTGGCTTACGCTACGAGCATGTAAAGTCTGAATACTTCGTCAGCGGACAACGACGTGACGACCAGAGCCGTTCCTACAACGACATTTTCCCATCGCTGGCGCTGTCGGTCCAACTGCCCTCGCTCACAGGAAAAGGTCAAGGAGTGGGACTCTCCGTCAGTTACGCCAAACGCACAAACCGCCCCGCCTACTGGCTCCTTAGTAACGACGTAGTGTATGAAAACCGTCTGAACATGCAGGTCGGTAACCCGTATCTTCGTCCTGTCAAGTATCATAATATGAACCTTACGATTATGTGGAAGTGGCTCTTCTTTACCACCAACTATACTCATTGCGTCGATCCTTTCATAAGAGTATTTGAAAGTCTGTCACAAGACAGCAAGGTGAACATTGCCTCCACAAAAAATTATAGTAAGGCAGACTGGTTAATCTTCACCCTCGGAGCCAATAAAGACATCAAGCTGGGTTACGACATAACATGGACTCCTCAATACAACGTCACGTTTATGAAACAGTGGCTCACAACGAAATTCAAAGGTCAGGACAAACAGCTCAATACACCGATGCTGTCTATGCAGTTAGGCAACATCATCACCCTGCCCCACGACTGGCTGTTACAGGCTGACTTCAACATGCACACTCATGGTTATACCGGCTCCAACTTCAGAGTAGAAACCACCAACGCAATGCTCTCGCTCAGCGTCAGCAAGGACTTCCTCAAACGCAGCCTCAACGTCAAGCTGTCGGGCAACGACCTCTTCAATCAAGGCTCTTCTTACGGCACGTTATACTTTGACCACATGACGCTGACAAAGTCTGAAGAACGCGATACACGCTGCGTCACACTCTCCCTGCGCTACCGTTTCAACGTCACACCATCGAAGTACAAAGGTAGGGGTGCTGGAAATGCCGAGAAGAATAGATTGTAATACTTTGTACACCTCGGAAAAACAATGAAAAATTTTGCTCTTTCGGTAAAACTACTTACCTTTGCACGAGAATGGAACAGAAGAGGATTGCGATATTTGCATCGGGAAGCGGGAGTAACTGCGAGAACCTGATACGCTACTTCAAGGATAGCGAGATGGTGAAGTGTGCTCTCGTGGTGAGTAATAAGTCTGACGCTTATGTGCTGGAGAGGGCGCAGCGGCTTGGAGTACCTACGGCGGTGATGCCTAAGGTGCAGTTCAACGACCCGGAGGCTATGCTCCCACTATTGAAGAAATACGACATAGCGTTTATAGTTCTTGCCGGATTTCTGCCTCTTGTTCCGAACTTCCTACTGGATGCGTTCCCAAGAAGAATTGTCAACCTCCACCCTGCCCTGCTACCGAAATATGGCGGTAAAGGAATGTGGGGACACCACGTCCACGAGGCGGTGAAGGCTGCCGGCGAGACGGAAACGGGAATGACGGTGCACTGGGTGACACCGGTATGTGACGGCGGCGACATCATAGCACAGTATAAATGCGAGATTGCTCCTTCTGACTCTGTAGATGACATTGCCGAGAAGGAGCATCAGTTGGAGATGAGATATTTCCCCGAAGTGGTGGAGAGGATTATCAGGGAAGAACTTTCTTAGTCTTACGGTAATTCTCTAATCCGCTACGCAGGAACTTCACGTACTTTTCTATATCTTCATCGTAGGACCGCAAGCCCTCGAGGGGTTTGCCGTCGGCAGTAAGCAACACGTAGCACGGCTGGGTGTTGGCACCTACCTTTGTGCGCTGCAGGTAGCTCCACTTGTCGCCTACGGTGCGGAGGATGCGTTGCTGACCGTTCTCTGTGACTGTAATAGGTTCGGCGAGCGGTGTCTTGTCGTCAACATACAACGATATTAGTACGTACTCCTTATTAAGAAGGTCCTGTACCTGCGGGTCGGTCCAAACGGCTGCCTCCATCTTACGACAGTTTACACAACCGAAGCCGGTGAAGTCAACCATAACGGGCTTGCCCGCCTGACGCGCGTAAGCCATACCCTCGTCGTAGTCGCGGAACTTTGCCTCCACGCTACCGCCATAGAGGTTGAAGTCCTGGGTGTACATAGGCGGCGCAAAGGCGCTGATAGCTTTTAGAGGCGCTCCCCAAAGTCCCGGCACCATATAGACGGCGAAGGCAAGAGAAGCCAACGCAAGCATGAAACGGGGTACCGAGGTACTGCGGTCGTCATCGTCGTGAGGGAACTTCAGCCATCCTAACAGATAGACGCCAAGGAGGGCAAAGATAACTATCCACAGGGACACGAACACCTCGCGGTCAAGCAGATGCCAGCCGTAGGCAAGGTCGGCAACAGAGAAGAACTTAAGCGCAAATGCCAGCTCTACGAAACCGAGGACAACCTTGACACGGTTCATCCAACCGCCAGACTTCGGTGCCGACTTCAGCAGCGAGGGGAACAGGGCGAACAGCGCAAAGGGAACTGCCAGTCCGATGGCGAAGCCTAACATACCGATGGTAGGTGCTACGATGCTCTCCTGGGTGCTCAGCGCTACAAGTAGGAAACCTATTATTGGTCCTGTACACGAGAACGAGACAAGTACCAGCGTAAATGCCATAAAGAATATGGAAAGCAGACCGGTGGTTGACTCCGACTTCTGGTCCATCTTCGTTGTCCACGATGCCGGCAGGGTAAGTTCGAAGGCTCCGAAGAACGATGCCGCAAAGACTACGAGGAGGAGCGCCAGGAAGACGTTGAACCACGCATTGGTGGACAAGGCGTTAAGGGCGCTGGGACCGGAGATAAGGGTTACGGCAAGACCTACGGCAACGTAGATAACGATGATGGAAGCGCCATAGGTTAGTGCCTCGCGGATGGCTTTTCCGCGCGACTTATTACGTTTCAGGAAGAAGGACACCGTCATAGGGATGACAGGCCACACGCAGGGCGTGACGACAGCTATGAGTCCGCCGAGTAGCGACCAGAGGAATACCGCCCACAGACTGGTGTCTGCGGCTTTCTCCTCGAAGGTTTTAAGTTCGGAGATGACGGGAGCCCAAGTCTTATTAGAGGAGAGAGGAGAGAGGTTTGATGGTTGAGGGTTGAGGGTTGAAGTCTGAGGGCTGAGGTCTGAAGTCTGAGGGTTGAGGGTAGTATCAGGCGCTTCTGAACTCCCCTCCCTTTGGAGGGGTTGGGGGAGGCTTTGAACTCCGCTCTTGCGGAACGCTACCTGCGTCGGTGGCAGACAGTTCTGGTCGTTGCAGGCGCCATACTCCAAGTAGCAGTCTATAAGGTATTTGGCACTTGTGAACTTCACCTTCTGCTTAAAGACAACCTTACCCTCGAAGAACCTTAAAGTAGTGCCGAACATCTCGTCGTACTTCTCTACGGGTTTGGTGGCAGGACGTAGTGAACCAACGGTCTTGACACCTTCCATCTTAACAGCGTGGAAAGTGGCGCGGACGGGACCTTCATCGCCAATATCGGTGCTATAGACGTGCCAACCGGCATCAATAGTAGCGCTAAAGACTATTTCTGCCTCGGTGTCGTTGAGCTCTTTCAACGACGATTTGAAATGAACGGGCTCTATTATCTGCCCCAGGACAGTCTGCGAAGTCGCCACAATGAGAAAGAGGCAACTTAAAAGGAAATTCTTCATATACATTATATATTATAATAATATCGGGTGCAAAAGTAAGAATTTTTTTGTAATTTTGCACACTGTATGAAGAAATATTGGTTTATATTCTGCAAGACAGAACTATTATTAGAGAAAAAAGACGACGGCACATACACCATTCCCTATGGCGAGGAGCCGCCAATAGAAGTGAAACCGTGGACTACAATCCATAACATCGGTCCGCTGCCATCGCAGTACGGCAGTCTGTTCCAAATGCACGACGGAGAGATAAAGGCACTGAGAATTGACGCACCGCTTACTGACAACAAGCGCTACGAGATGTGTCCGCTGCGCTCCTCGTACTACAAACTGCCCACAGACCTATATCTTACGGCAGGAAAGTGCCAGGAAATAATATACTGGGACTTCAACACCCAGTACTGCGGAGTATGCGGAGCCCCGATGAAACTGCACACCGATATTTCAAAACGATGCACACAATGTGGTAAGGAAGTGTGGCCGCAACTGGCTACGGCGGTGATAGTGCTGATACACAAGGGCGACGAGGTTCTGCTGGTACATGCAAACAACTTCCGCGGCGACTTCTTCGGACTTGTAGCCGGTTTTGTAGAGACTGGCGAAACGTTGGAACAGGCTGTGGAACGCGAGGTAAACGAAGAAGTGGGACTGAAAATACGGAACATAAGGTATTTCGACTCACAGCCTTGGCCCTACCCTTGCGGACTGATGGTAGGATTCCACGCCGACTACGTCAGCGGCGAGATACACCTGCAGAGAAGTGAACTGGCTGCCGGAGGATGGTACCGTAGGGACAACCTACCCCACATTCCCGAAAAATTGTCTATTGCAAGACGGCTTATTGACGACTGGTTGTGTGTGGAATGACTTTTTTACACTTTTTCTGCAATTTTTCTTTCATTTTGTTTGGCAATTCAAATTTTTGCTGTAAATTTGCAACCGTAAACTACAAAACAAAGGCAAAAAAGAAAGATTTAACAGTATAACAATTCTAAAAGGTAAAATTATGAATGCAGTTCAAGTAGTTGAGAATCTGAAACAGCGATTCCCCAATGAGCCGGAGTACATCCAGGCAGTAAGTCAGGTATTAGGAACCATCGAAGAAGAGTACAACAAGCACCCTGAATTCGACCGTCAGAACCTTATTGAGCGTCTCTGCATCCCCGACCGTATCATCCAGTTCCGCGTAACATGGGTTGACGACAAGGGCAATGTACAGACAAACATGGGTTACTGCGTACAGCACAACAATGCTATTGGTCCTTACAAAGGAGGTATTCGCTATCACAAGTCAGTGAACTTGGGTATCCTGAAGTTCCTCGCTTTTGAACAGACATTCAAGAACTCGCTGACAACACTGCCTATGGGTGGTGCAAAGGGAGGTTCAGACTTCTCACCGCGTGGAAAGAGCGACGCAGAGATTATGCGTTTCTGTCAGGCTTTCATGACCGAGCTGTATCGTCACATCGGTCCCGACGTTGATGTTCCTGCTGGTGACATCGGTGTAGGTGGTCGCGAGGTAGCTTATATGTTTGGTATGTACAAGAAGCTCACACACGAGTGGAGCGGCGTGCTCACCGGTAAGGGTCTGCAGTTCGGCGGCTCTCTTATCCGTCCTGAGGCTACAGGTTACGGAAATGTTTATTTCCTGGTTAACATGCTGAAGACACGTGGCATAGACATCAAGGGCAAGACTGTCCTCGTCAGTGGTTCCGGTAACGTAGCACAATATACTATGGAGAAATGTATCCAGCTGGGTGCTAAGGTCGTTACATGTTCTGACTCAGACGGTTACATCTATGATCCAGACGGAATAGACCGCGAGAAGCTCGACTACATCATGGAGCTGAAGAACATTGAGCGCGGACGTATTCGCGAATATGCAGAGAAATATAATGTTAAGTATGTTGAGGGCAAGAAGCCTTGGTTCGAGAAGGCCGACATAGCACTTCCTTCAGCTACACAGAACGAGATTAACGAGGAGGCTGCCAAGGCTCTTGTTGCCAACGGAGTGATTGCTGTCAGCGAGGGTGCTAACATGCCTACAACTCCTGAAGCAATCAAGGTGTTCCAGGATGCTAAGATTCTCTACTCTCCCGGTAAGGCTGCCAACGCCGGTGGTGTTGCGGTATCAGGTCTGGAGATGTCACAGAACTCTGAGCGTCTGAGCTGGAGCCGCGAGGAGGTTGACCAGAAACTCCACGACATCATGAACAACATTCACGAGAACTGCGTGAAGTACGGTACAGAACCAGACGGCTATATCAACTACGTCAAGGGTGCTAACGTTGCCGGATTCCTGAAGGTGGCACGCGCCATGATGGCACAGGGTATTGTGTAATGCTAATTGCGGCACAGCCGCAATTCACTAAACACGCACAAACGAAAAAGGGCTGCAAGTTATTGCAGCCTTTGTTCGTTCCAGTAAGCCTTGTCGCCACGAATCTCTATAGTTCCTCCGAGCCACTCCGTCATAGGCTGCTCCTCGCTGAACGGGTAGCAATCCACTACCCTTCCGCCGATAAGCTCGACGATAGCCTGACGAAGCACCCTTCCCTTCACGAGAACTTCGTGGGCTGCGACTTTTCTAATTTGTTTGTTCGACATTCGGTACTTCCTGTTCTTTTTTATGCAAGCGCACAAGTTTTATATTCCTTATAAAGAACAGCTGAAGAGGATTGTTCTCTACGTCCATATTCTCCTGTGTGTCAACATAGAAGAAACCGCCAATACTCTTTATTCCACGATTTGCATAATCGGAGATGTCCATAGAATAATGAGACTGGGAATTTATGAAGATATTTCTCGACGCTACGCTGTCGTTACCGAAGCGAACAGACATCACAGCAGCAGCGTTACGCATACCTTCCTTGTAGATATACTGAACATCGAAGCTGAGAATCATGCGGTCGCCCTTATGGAATGCTGTATCGGCATTTATGCTGTAGTTCAGAACGTTATACGGCATGTGTGACAACAGGAGGACGTTACGTTCGCGGTTCCACACATTAGCTGTATCGGCAGAAGCTACGGTACCATAACTGTCAAGGTCGTTGACGTCGGCGCCAAGACTCTCTGCAGCCGCCTCGAGACGGTCGCTGATATGCTCGTACATAACGTGAAGATTGTCGATATGGCGGGTGTAATAGACCATTGACGAGTCGAACTCCGCCTCTGTCACTCCGTGTTTCTTCAGTATGGCGAGTTTGTAGTACCTGCGGTTATAATCGGTACTCAACCCAGGTTCATTGTCGAGATATGCCTGTGCCACATGATAGTCGTAGAGTATATTCTCCATCTGGTCGGGCTGGATATACTTACTCGGGATGGTGGGCTTACACGAAGCAACACACACCGCTACGACGAGCAACAGGAATAGCGACTTAAGACTCTGCATTTTCGGATGTTGATTTCTTAAACGACAGGTTTATCTGCGACAGCTCCTTGCGGTAGAACAGCAGCAACAGCGCCACCGCAACACATATAGAGGCATCGGCAAAGTTGAATACCGGGCTGAAGAACACATAGGGCTGACCGCCCCAGAAGGGAAGCCACTCAGGAAGTGTAGTCTCTATTATGGGGAAGTAGAACATATCGACCACCTTGCCCGTAAGGAACGACGCATAGCCGTGACCGAAAGGAACAAGGTAGCTTACGTAAAACGGTGACGAAGCGCTGAAGACTAGTCCGTAGAACATTGAGTCGAAGATGTTTCCTGCAGCGCCGGCAACAACCATTGACAGACAAACGATGTAGCCCGTACGGGCTCCTTTGAGTATCTGTCCGCGAAGATAATACAGAATAACGGCTACAGCTACTATACGGAACGTGCTGAGTACCAACTTGTTGACGAAGGTCATGCCGTAAGCCATACCGTTGTTCTCAATAAAATGAATGTAGAACCAATCGGTGATGCGGATGCTCTCGTAAAGATACATGTTAGTCTTGACCCCGATTTTAATAACCTGGTCAATGACTAACAGTGACACTATCACGATAACGGCTAACCAGCCATTACTGACTAACTTCTTCATTAATGTTTCTTATTTGCCTCTTTGCTCTGCACACTGAGTGTTGCATGGGGAACAGCACGAAGACGTTCCTTCGGGATGAGCTCACCGGTGATGCGGTCAATGCCGTAGGTCTTGTTCTTTATACGAACAAGTGCTGCCTCAAGACCCAGGATGAACTTCTGCATACGTGCTGCCTGAGTCATCAGCTCCTCCTTTGTCTGTGTAGCACTACCCTCCTCGAGTACCTTGTAGGTTGGAGAGGTATCGTCAACACCATTGCCGTCTTCGTTAGTCAGCGACTTCATAATCTGGTTGTAGTCATGACGCGCTACTTCCAGCTTCTCGTTGATTAAGACTCTGAACTCCTCAAGTTCTTCGTCTGTGTAACGTGTTTTTTCTGCCATAGTTGTTTAGGATTTAGTTATTTGAATATTTAAGTTAAACTCATCGAATTCCACTTCTGCACCATCGTTGGGAGCAATCTTTATCTCGTCAGCGAGGACCTGAGCACAGATGTACTCATTGAAACTTGCAATAGCGGCGTCGGTCTCCTCGTTAGGCTCTACGACGACGCTAATGCGGTCTGTAATCTCGAGGCCTGCATCCTTGCGGAGGTTCTGTATCCTGTTGATAAGCTCACGAGCCATACCCTCACGACGCAACTCGTCGGTAAGCTCCACCTCGAGGGCTACGGTGAGGTTTCCTTCGTTGCTTACCAGCCAGCCCGGAATGTCCTCGCTGATAATCTCTACATCGGCAACATCGACAACAGCCTGCTGTCCCTCGACGGTGAGTTCCAAGCTTCCCGATGTCTCGAGTTTCTCGATGTCTTCCTGTGACAGCTCTGCCATCTGTGCAGCGATACCCTTCATCAGTTTTCCGAACTTCTTACCCATAGTGCGGAAGTTACACTTAACCTTCTTAACGAGTACTCCATTGCCCTCAACGAAGGTCAAGTCCTTAACGTTTACCTCGTTCATAATCAGGTCTTTAACTGCCTCTATGTAAAGTTTCTGTTCAGCACTTGCAGCAGGTATCATAATGCTCTGTAGCGGCTGACGTACTTTGATGTTCACCTTACGACGAAGGGCAAGAACCATAGATGTAATCTTCTGTGCCATCTCCATACGAGCCTCGAGTTCTGAGTCGATAATACTCTCGTCGGCAACGGGGAAGCTGTCAAGATGAACGCTGTCCTTCTCGCCACCGAGGTCACGATACAGCTGATCAGAATAGAACGGTGAGAATGGCGCTAGCAACTTGGATATAGTCATAAGGCAAGCATACAGTGTCTGGTAAGCAGAGAGTTTGTCGGTTGACATCTCCTTACCCCAGAAACGTTTGCGGTTAAGACGTACATACCAGTTGGAGAGGTCGTCGTTGACGAATGTGTCGATATAGCGTCCTGCTCGTGTAGGCTCGAAGTCGGAAAGTGCTTCGTCAACACGCTTTACAAGTGTATTCAGCGACGAGAGTATCCAACGGTCTATCTCCGGACGCTCTGCCACAGGCACCTGTGCTGCTGCGGGGTCGAAGCCGTCAACATTAGCATACAGGGCAAAGAAGCTGTAAGTATTATATAATGTTCCGAAGAACTTACGACGAATCTCGTCAACACCGTTTGGATCGTACTTCAGGTTATCCCAAGGCTGCGTATTTGTGAGCATATAGAAACGTACTGCGTCAGCACCGTTGCGCTCTATTTCCTTGAACGGATTAACCACGTTACCTATGTGCTTTGACATCTTTATACCCTTAGCATCGAGAACGAGACCTGTAGAGATTACGTTCTTGAAGGCTACCGAGTCAAAGACCATAGTACCGATAGCATGTAGTGTGAAGAACCATCCACGTGTCTGGTCAACACCCTCGTTGATGAAGTCGGCAGGGAATGCCTGTCGTTTGTCTATGGCGTCGCGGTTCTCAAAAGGATAGTGAACCTGAGCATAAGGCATAGAACCAGAATCGAACCAAACGTCGATGAGGTCTGTCTCACGGTATAGCGGCGCACCCGACTTACCCACGAGTACGATGTCGTCAACATAAGGACGGTGCATGTCTATCTTATCGTAGTTCTCACGGCTATAATCATTAGGAACGAAGCCCTTATCTTTCAGCGGGTTAGAAGTCATTACGCCTGCCTCAACGGCTTTTTCTATCTCGGCATAGAGTTCTTCAAGCGAGCCGATACAAATCTCTTCGTGAGTATCCTTGTTACGCCATATCGGGAGCGGAGTTCCCCAGAAACGCGAACGCGAGAGGTTCCAGTCGTTAAGATTCTCGAGCCAGTTGCCGAAACGTCCCGTTCCCGTTGATTCCGGCTTCCAGTTTATGGTTTTGTTAAGTTCCACCATACGCTCCTTGCCTGCAGTGCTTCTGATGAACCAAGAGTCGAGAGGATAGTACAACACCGGCTTGTCCGTGCGCCAACAGTGAGGATAGTTGTGCACGTGTTTCTCTATCTTGAAGGCTTTGTTGTCTGCCTTTAGGTCCATACAGATAGAGATATCGAGTGTTTCGTCCTTGTCGGTAAGAGTATCGTCGTATGCATTCTTCACGTAGCGACCTGCATAGCGGTTCCACAGTTCGAGGTTGACATGATTCTTCACGAAGTCAGCGTCAAGATCCTCAACGACGTAGTATTTTCCCTGCAGGTCAACGACAGGGCGCTCCTCCCCGGTCTTGTCAATCATAACTATTGGCGGCACACCAGCCTTGCGTGCCACCAAAGCATCGTCGGCACCGAAGTTCGGTGCGATGTGTACAATACCTGTACCGTCCTCTGTAGTAACATAGTCGCCAGGAATTACGCGGAAAGCGCCGTCGGTAAGCGGCGATATCATTGGCAGGAGCTGTTCGTACTTCATACCAACGAGGTCAGAACCCTTATAATGACCTACGACACGATAAGGAACAACCTTATCGCCGGGCTTATATTCGTCCATAGGAGCGAACTCGCCTTCGGGCTTGAAATATGCATCAACACGTGCTGCAGCCATAACTGCACTTATCTTCTCTCCGTTATAGCTGTTATATGTCTGTACACAAACATAGTCAATCTTAGGTCCTACGCAGAGTGCGGAGTTAGCAGCAAGAGTCCAAGGGGTTGTCGTCCATGCAAGGAAGACGGGTGTTCCCCACTCCTTCATCTCGGGACGCGGGTCTATCATATGGAACTGTGCCGTACATGTAGTATCCTTCACGTCACGATAGCAACCGGGCTGGTTGAGTTCGTGACTTGAGAGTCCTGTTCCTGCGGCAGGAGAATATGGCTGTATAGTGTAGCCCTTGTACAGCAAGCCTTTATTATACAGCTGCTTCAGGAGCCACCACAGTGTCTCTATATATTTATTGTCGTAGGTGATATAGGGATTATCGAGGTCCACGAAATAGCCCATCTTCTCTGTCAGTTCGCGCCATTCCTGAGTGTACATCATGACGTTCTCGCGACACTTGCGGTTATAGTCCTCTACAGAGATATACTTTGGACTCTCGTGGTTATCGATATCGGCTTTTGTTATTCCGAGTTCTTTCTCTACTCCCAGCTCCACAGGAAGTCCGTGAGTATCCCATCCTGCCTTACGATGAACCTGATAGCCCTTCATCGTCTTATAACGGTTGAAGGTATCCTTGATGGTTCTTGCAAGTACGTGATGGATTCCAGGATGTCCGTTAGCCGAAGGAGGTCCTTCGAAAAATACAAACTGCGGACATCCCTCGCGTTCTGTTATGCTGCGATGGAAAATATCTTTATTACCCCAATTACTTAGTACTTCCTGGTTGGTCTTTGTCAGGTCAAGACCAGAGTGCTCAGCAAACCTCTTTGCCATAATTTCTATTCTATTTTTATGTATTGTTTCTATTTTAAGTCGCAAAGGTATGAATAATTTTTGTCATTACAAAATTATTCCTGCTCTTTTAAACAAAAAAGCCAGCTACTGCACTCTCTGCAGCACCCGGCGAACATCTATCTACAAAAATCTACTCTCTCAATCTGATGTTTTATACGTCTCAAATAATGCTAATCCTGAATTTTCTCTTTTTCCTTAAACAAACACCTTTATCGATATAAAGCTATAATGTTATTTTTACACTGCAAAGGTATGTACATTTTTGCCTTAAAGTGTTGAGTGAAAACAGAAAATAGGGGAAAAATATATTTTTATTGATATACGTCAAGCATGTTTTATCACCTTTGCCTGCTTTCGCCATTTAATGTATCCCAAAACGGCAATAACGATGTATAATCCATAGAGAAGAGCCTTGAACGGGATGCCTTTGTGGACGTAGAGAACGGTGCACACCGCGTCAACAACAATCCAGAAGAGCCACTGTTCCGCATATTTCCTTGCTAATGCCCACAGTCCGACGAAGGAGAGTGCGTTGGTAAAGGAGTCGAGGACGGGAACAGTAGAGTTGGTCCACGTGATAAGCACAAAATATGTTATGCCCCACGCTGCGAGAAAGAAAAGCGCTGCAGGAAGGTATTGTTTCTTAGGCATGAACGCTATCGGCAGGGAGAGTTTCTGTTTGCGTGTCTTCTTGAATTTCCATATACAATAGCCATAGACAGCTGCTAAGGTGTAATATGCCGCCATTCCAGCATCGCCGTAGAGTCCGTGACTCCAATACAGATAGATGTCGAGGGCAGGCATTATTATTCCTACGAACCACAACAATATGCTGGCACGATACTCGAGCCATATATACAACAGTCCGAGTATCGTGGTAAACATATCGAGCCAATGACTGGCAAGGAAATCCGTCAGCATACAGTCTTTAGAAGTTTACTGACAGGTGAGCCATCATATTAAAAGGTGCCGAAGGAGCGAACCCTGCTGCCTGTCCGCCGTCATAGTCCGTTCCGTCGTATGCGCCCCACTCGTTGACAGCTATGACGCTGCCGTTAGCATCTTTGGTATATTGTGGTGCTGCCCATCCGTTGTTGTCATACTTCGTACTGAACACGTTGTAGAGGGTAACGCCTACCGTAGCGTCCTGCAGACCGAGTTTCTTCAGACTGAAGTTGTATGACACGTCGATATTGGTATTGAAGTGTTTCTTCAGCAGCAAGGTCCTGTAGCACTCATTGCCGTTATCGTCATAGCAACGCATCTCCTTGAAACCTGTGTTGGTGAGGTACTGGTCGCTGATATACTGACTCATAATACTTCCACGGAGTCCGTTCCAAGTGAATGTGAACACATTATTAAATATAAGGTCTGGCGAGAACGACAAAGGTTTGTCTTTGAGGGTTTCTGTTGTAGTATAGTCGTTGAGCAGCACCTTTATCTCCTTAACTCTGTTCTTTGACCATGTGGCATTAGCATCCCAACGGAACCACTCCGCAGGCTGCCACGCAGCTTCGAGCTCTACGCCGACACGATAGCTCTTGTCAACATTCTTTGTCTTTCCCTCACCGACTTTGTTGAGCTCGCCCGTCAGCACAAACTGGTTTTTGTAATCCATCCAGTAGAAATTGGCACCTGCCGAGAACTTACTGCTCTGATACTTATAACCTATCTCGAGGTCGTTAAGACGCTCTGTCTTTATCTCGTTGATGTCAAGCTCCTGGAAGTTGTTACGGACAGGCTCCCTGCGGGCAATGCTGTAACTTGCATATACTCGATGGTTGCGTGTGATGTCGTAGTTCAGACCTGCCTTGGGGTTAAAGAAGTGGTAGTTCTTCCTGATGATATACTCGCCGGAAGGATTCTCCTCGTAAACATCGTCGGGGTTCTGCATGCGCATACCTACATAACGATACTGTAAGTCAAGGAATGCTGACAGTCCTTCGTAGAGCTTGTAATTTCCTTTAGCATAGATATTTGCATCAGTTTTCTTTGCGCGGTTTCTGTAGTACTCCACCTCGGGAAGTGTTGTATATCCCGTCACAGGATCCTTTACGGTAGAGCCGCCAGCCTTAAGTTTGCTGCCGTCAGCATCACGATATGTCATATTGGGCACTCCGGTCCATAGGAGTCTGCCGAAATGGTCGCCCACGTAGCGACTTACACCGCCACCGAAGGAAGCCTCTATCTTGTCGTGATCGTTATACAACAGCGAAGCTACCATTCCGTAGAAGTCGCTGGCGGTATGTTTGCGCTGAACAAGATCGCCGCGAATCTGTGAGTAGTACTCCACCCCATCGACGATTTTCGTTACTGGCGGGACGTTCTTTGCCAGTCCGTAATCCTTCCATTTCCTATCACGTTTGTACTGCTCGTAGTAGCCGTCGCCACGTGTGTAGTGAAGTCCTGCGTTAAGAGTCAGCTCACGTGTAAAGCGCTGGTTCCAAAGCAGTTGGTAGTTCTGCTGGTGATAGCTGTCTATCTGATTTCCATAATACCCTGTAGGATTACCGTTAGCGTCGTAGCCCATCACGCCACACGAGTTGAAGGTGCGTCCGTGCAGCTCTTGTTCACGCTTCGAGGTGTAGTTCCACGCGTGGTAGGTCTCTTCCATTCCGTTGAAGGTAATAAACTTAACAACGGTATTCTCGCCGAAATAACCTGCCTGGAGGAAGTAGCTGTTGAGTTTTGAAGAGGCACGGTCCAGATATCCCTTCGTACCGATGTTTGACAAACGTCCCTGAAGTGCCCAGTGATTGCCTAAAAGACCTGTACCGAAACGCAACGTTTCCTTGTGGGAATAATAGGAACCGCCGCTGAGGTCAACACCTACGAAAGGTTTTAATCCAAGGTCTTCTGTCAACATATTCACCGTAGCACCGAAGGCTCCTGAGCCGTTGGTGGAAGTACCCACACCGCGCTGCACCTGAATAGACTTAACCGACGATACGAAGTCGCCCATGTTCACCCAGAATACTGAAGAGCTCTCTGCGTCGTTCATAGGAATACCGTTGGCGGTGATGTTTATACGACTGGGGTCTGTACCACGAACTCGTAGTGTTGTGTAACCTATGCCGTTACCCGCATCGGATGTTGTTGTAACAGAAGGAGTTAACGACAACAGGAAAGGAATATCAACTCCGTAGTTTGTTGACTTTAACTGCTCTTTGCCTACATTGGAATAAGCAATAGGAGTCTTAGATGTCGCACGTGTAGAAACAACCTGTACTTCCTGAAGCTCTACATTCTTCAGCGTATCAACAGGCTCTGCACCAAACACACTGGCAGACCCTAACAGGGTGACTGCAACAAAAAGTTTTCTCATAATCTTGTACCTTTAAATTATAATAATGTAAAGGGGGAACGTATTGAAGCTTTACTATCCATCCCTACGCTGGCATTATCCAGATCAGGTTAGAGGGTATCATCTCAGCCTGAAATATCAGGCACCCCTTGATTGTCGGCTGCAAAGGTAATAAAAAAAGATAATATACAAAAAATTATGCATCATGAATTATGAATTATGAATTATATTTTGTACCTTTGCGACCAAATTGAAATTTTTTAAATGAACTTTAAGTGGAACCATAACGAACTGACTGCCGACGAGCAACGTGTTGCTACGGAATTAGGCGGTAAATTGGGTATCACACCAGTATTGGCGGAGATACTCGTTCGTAGAGGTATAACCACTGAAGAAAGTGCACGCAACTTCTTCCGTCCACAGCTCACGAACCTCCTCGACCCCTTCCTGATGAAGGATATGGACATCGCTGTTGACCGTCTTAATAATGCTATAGGCAGGAAAGAGCGCATCATGGTTTACGGCGACTACGACGTTGATGGATGTACCGCAGTAGCACTTGTATATAAATTCCTCATGCAGTTCTATTCTAATGTGGAGTACTACATACCCGACAGATATGACGAGGGCTACGGAGTAAGCTATAAAGGAATAGATTATGCTAAAGAGCAGGGTGTAAAACTGATAATTATCCTGGACTGCGGCATAAAGGCTATCAAGGAGATAGAATATGCCAAAGAACAGGGCATAGACTTCATTATCTGCGACCACCACGTTCCCGACGAGGTGATGCCGCCAGCGGTGGCCATTCTTAACCCGAAACGCGAGGACGACACGTTCCCTTGCAAACACCTCTGCGGTTGTGGCGTAGGCTTTAAGTTTATGCAGGCTTTCGCTTATAATAACGGTATTCCCTTCTCACGACTGGCACACCTGCTCGACTTTGTGGCTGTGGCTATCTCTGCTGATATGGTGCCTGTTGTCGAGGAGAACAGGATTCTTGCATATCACGGATTAAAACAACTCAACAATAACCCGAGTATCGGACTGAAGGCAATCATAGACATCTGCGGACTCAACGGCAGAGAATTGAGTATGAGTGATATAGTCTTCAAGATTGGTCCCCGCATAAATGCTTCGGGAAGAGTGGAAAGCGGCAGAGAGAGTGTTGACCTGCTCGTGGAGCGCGATTTCAACACAGCACTGAAAGAGGCAAAACGACTCAACGGATATAACGACCTCAGAAGGGATATCGACAAACAAATGACGGAAGAGGCAAACAACAT
>CAMUVE010000037.1:0-19461 GCA_947163985.1 uncultured Prevotella sp. | reverse complement strand
TGGTATTAATAGTATCGCGCGAGGTCAGCGTCTCGTCGAGTTCCAGTTCGCCGATGATGTTACGCAGCGTCGTCTGTGTAAGCTTCTCAATAGCGTTGGGCAGGTTCGAAATCTCATACACCGCCTTGAACGGATCTACTATCTGGAAGTACAGCAGCGCGTTGATCTCCATCTGGATATTATCCTTTGTAATAACGTTCTGCGAGGGGAAGTCGTAAACCTGTTCGCGCAGGTCTATAGCACCTGAATACATATATCTTCCGCGGTTCAGCACTACAATGTCCTTCGCACGGTCAATGAAAGGAATGATAATGTTGATACCTGGGCTCAACGTAGCGTGGTAACGACCTAAACGCTCAATAATCTTTGTCTCCGACTGGGGAATAATCACCAGAGCCATCTTGGCAAATATAACAACCAGAATAATGATGGCAATCAGTACATAACTCATAAATTCCATAATGATTTATTTTTTAATGTTTATAATGTTTCCACCGTAATAATAGTACTCTCACGACCAACGACACGCACGGTTTCGCCTACGGCGATGTCCTTCTGACTCACCGCCCTCCACATGTCGCCATCTATCTGCACATAGCCGCTGCCGCCAGCCTTTATCGCCTCCGCGACACGTCCTGTCCTGCCCAACAGCGCATCGGCATTACTCACCTTGTTAGGCTCGTTCTTATGCAACCAGCGTAGAGCCACAGGGCGCACGAAGAAAATGCTCAGCACGGAGAACAGCGAGAATATGAACAGCTGCCAGTAAACATTCAATCCCAATGCTGCACTTATGACTGCGAAAACGGAACCGATAGAGAAACAGATGATGAAGAAATCACCCGACGAAAGTTCCAGAATCAGACAGACTATGGCTACGATAGCCCATATCTGCCACATGTTTGCTAAAAAGTACTCAATCATAATATTTACAATTTGACGATTATACATTTTCATTATTTATATCGACAGTATGAAGTCGTCCCAGTCCCTGGTAGAACCCTTCTTGCCGAACACCTTCTGATACAATCGGCTTCTTGTCGAGGCAACACTTTCCTTCGAATGTGCCGTCAGCGTGGCTATATCCTTGGGCTGAAGACGAATCTTTATGAGCAGACTCACGCGGTAGTCCTGTTCGCTCATGCGGAAGAGGCTGTACAACTTCTCGCTAAATCCCGAATACACGCCGTCCACAGTCTCCGCCAGCTCCGTCCAGTCGGCTTCCGACATGCTTCGTCCGTCGTTCAGATACCCTTTCAGACGCATATATACAGGCGACGCCCATATCGTGTTCATATCCTTTCGCGGCTCTATCACCGCCATCTTCTGCATGGCGTGGATGTTGTCCAGTCGGCTCTGCAACAGCTGTATCTTGCGGCGGTTGTTCTGAATCACCAATATAAATAAGGTAATGTAGAATACCGTGCAGACAATGAGCAGAAAGAACTCTCTATTGGTCAGGATACTTGTCATATTCACTTTGTTGTTTTTCGTTGATGCAAAGTTATGAAAAAATCACAAGCCAACCAAGAAAAAAGGTTTGCAAAAGTGCGCAAACCACCATTTGCACACTTTTGCAAATAAATTACTATTTCTTCTCAGTTCCCTTCTTTTTCGGCTGTTCAAAAAGACCGGCCTTTTCAAGGATAGGAACAATGTGCGTAGCCAACAAACGCTTCGACTTGTTCTCCTCAGCATAATACTCCTTCCGCAAGTCTTCGCGATTCTGTACCATCACGTTCATCAAACTGTCGTTTATCATTTGTATGTTAATACGTCCTTTCTCATTAGCACCATTGGATACGACATAGCAAACCTGCTGCTTTACCTGCTTGTTTGAGGTGATTGCATCACCCACTACTCCGAGCAGCAAGCTTGACAACACTTCATCCTTCATAGCGCTTTTGCCGATTACTCTATGAACAAGCAGCAAACTGTTCTCTCCCATACGTCTTGCCTTGCTGTAACCGCCGCCGAAACTGGTCTTCTCGTATCGCAAGTTACGACAGTTCAGGTATAACGTATCAGCTATCATCACGGCAAAGGCTTTCTTCTTCAGAATATTGTCAAGCTCCTTGTCTCCCGTTGTCAGAGTGTAGTCGCTGCCGCCCCACCACACCTGTCGGCTCTTGCTGTGGCTTTTGCAATTAATCGTGTCCAGTTGTTGCCACTTCCCTTCGAGGAAATCCTCGTACGTGTTGCAGTATCGGTTTTGTGCGTCACCACTAATGGCGACAATGGTCATAATGATAGTAACTATTAATTTCTTCATCTCTTTTTATATATTTAATGTTAAACCTTGTATTCTATTTCGAGTACAAAGATACAAATAATTCTTCATAGTTCAATGATTCTGATAGGAAATTATTTTAGTTAAAGCAGTGCCCTGAATCAGGGCGGTGCCTCAAGCCTACCCCCACCCCTCCCAAAAAGGAAGGGAGACTCAATCTATATAAGGGTTTAGAGGCAATTCATTCAACTTTTTCTAGGGTAGTACACACACGGAGCGCGGTCAAAGTGGTCAAGGTCATTTGGTCAAAATCGATTTTCAAGTAAAAAATGGTTCAAAGTAAATAATAATATATATATTATTATATTACTTTGCGGAATTTGGCGTGTTCCGATTTTGATTTTGACAAATGACCAAATGACCAAATGACCACATTTTTGTCAACCTTTTCAGTGTCTTTAAGTATGGAATTTTCTGGGTGAAGTGCCTTACTTGGAATTGTACTACAGTGCGTCAATGTGAATAAGTGGGCTACTTACACGCAGTAAGTGGGCTACTTGCACGTCTGAAGAAGCGGGTTGAAAAAAAGTTTCAGTGCAAGGTATCAGAACTATACAAGTATGGGATTTTATTTGTAAATTTGCAGTAACGAATCGGGGTGCCGATTTCTTGAGGAGAGAGGGCGGCTCCTTCTTACTTCTTTCTTCAGCCATCAGCCTTCTATATATCACCTGTCCCTTGACACAATATCATCTTCAGAGGATCAAATAACAGTCCCGTGATTCTTGCGGTCCCATAAGGGGGAAGATAACGCGCGCATACTAAAAAAACTGCTTTTAAGGGTGTAAGGGTGTTAAAGCCCTCTGTTTATCGGGCTTACAGCTGCACACCCAGGGGTGTGAGGGTGTTGTAAGGGTGTGGTTGTTTACACACCCTTATCACAACACCCTTATCACAACACCCTCACCACACCCTTACACCCTGGGGTGTATGCCTCAAACGCCCTGCCACAAAGGGTTATAACACCCTTACACCCTTTGAACCGATTTTTTTAGTATAAGAAATCGTTGCAAACATCAAAACGAGCCGTAACCTCGTCGCATGCGAGCCGTAACCTCGTTGCCTGCGACCCGTAACCTCGTTGCATGCGAGCCGCCGCCTCGTTCAATGCAACCCGCAGCGGCGATATGAGAAAACCATAGCTTTCAATGGAAATTCTCCAGAGATTTTTCCGCGAAACCATAGCTTTGGTTAAACAAAACCATAACTTTGGTAACAAATTCTCTAGAGAATTCCTCGCTAAACCTATCATTTAGTCATAGCAAACCTGTACTATACTATAACCAAGGTGATGGTTAGTACTCACCGGGTCGGTTCCGGTGAGCAACTGTAGTACTTTTATTCTCTACACTTCTTTTCGAGATATCCTATCATAATTAGCAGTAATGTATATACTGCGGCACCCGCATACAGGTAAGGTGTTACATCGTCCGGCGCATACTTCAGTGCAACTGAAAAGAAGCAACAGCCCGTAAGCGTAAAAAGAAAAGACAGTACATTGTACAAACGTTTTTTATTCTTCATTGTTGTTATGTTTTAATATATTAGACCAATATTCATAACTCTTTTTGCAAGAAGTCAAAGTAACCGCACCTATGAGCTATAATTATCTGTTCAGATAAAACTTCCATGCAGAAACTCCATCTTTGTTGTGCACAAACAAGACTAATGTCATAAGGATAGCCACTATAACGTTTGACCTTATTCGCTTCAAGAACAATTCTTCTTGGATTTCACCAGCCATATAAAGAATAGCAAGCACAACTGCGCCAATGACCAGGACAAGGAAGTATGCCCATAGACCCTTGCGACTCCCAAAAAGCAAGAGAATACACGAGAATGTTATACCGACTTCATTGAACAGTTTCAGGAAGTCATACCAAGAGTGATTATCATAAAAACCGCCAAGAGTGTTAAACGACAACCCAAAACAGTACATTATCTGGAAAATCAAATAAGCTATCACAAAAATACTTATATTCTTCTTAACTTCGTCATGTATTCGTAACATATCCATTTTTCATTAATTATGTGCAAAGATAGAAAATAGTAACTAAATGTCTATTATGTAGAATAATGCATAAATAAAGGAACAGATACAAAATATTAGGGAATGAATGTGTGAACTCCTTTCATCATACTCTTTGCCTTTTACTAAGCAAAAGACATTTATAGAGAAGGAGCATAACGTTAGAAACAGACCTATATAATCCACCGTTACATTGCCCGTCCATAAGCCTATACTGTACAATATAAATACTATATTGTTGATAGTCCGTGAGTGTTCTATTTGTTTGTTCATAACGAATAATTAGCTATTTCCTGTCAATTTGTTTAATTCTTATTTCCCATGGGTCTTCCCTATCTTCAATAGAAACTCAGGTCTTCTCTCACTTAATCACCACTTTGCGTCCATCCTTAATATACACTCCCCGCTCCGGCTCCCTGGTCAGGCGTCTGCCGCTGAGGTCGTAGAGGATGGGAGTTGCAAAGGTATGCTTTATATCTTTAATGCCGGTAGGATTTTCATAAGTAAAGAATAAGGGAGTGGTATCGGCACGACCGTCTGGAGTACTATATTTTACTGAGAGTGCATAGCGCTGCCCGTCTTCGAGTGATCTCTCGTCGAAGGCGAATGGAGTCTCAACGGTTTGGTTTGCAAGTAATTCCTTGGCGATTACCCGAACAGCAAGTTCGTTCTCCGGTTTTACCACGTCTCCGTCAGGACACTTTGTAAGAGTCAGGTAGAACCACTTCTGAAACATTGGAGTGTCGTCGTTGTTTATCAGCTTTACTCCTCCTGCCACATAGTTTACGTTTGTTGTCATAACGCCATTTCTGTCCAGAGAGTTGTCTATTGTTATCTCTGCATCAATATTTCTTGGAATCCAGTCGGTCATTTCCACATCACACGAGTCCATCAGTAATGAGCGCTTGCCATCTGGAATCAGGTTTGGAGCATCCGTTTCATTAAACGGTTTGCCGGCAACCATGTAAATACGATTCTTTGTGGGATAGAAACTAAGTTTAAAATCAATATAAACATCTTTTGACTCTCCCGGATGCAATGATATGTCACCCTCATCATTATTGAAAATTTGCTCACCGATATAAAAGGTGGTTTGTGATTCAAGGATATTGTCAACAAGTCTGATACGGTCATTGAACTCTTCCGTTCCCTCATTGACGACTGTGAGGCGTATCCGTTGGTAACATTCAACTATCCTGTTGCCCTCGAATACAACATTCTTTGCCTTAATGTTCTCATAAACTGTTATTCTTTCTCCAGCGAAAGTATTGCTTATAGCTAAAATACTGAGTAATAATAGTAAAATTCTTTTCATAAAATAATTTTGATTGGTTATTATTCCTGCGCAAAATTAGTATGTTCAATCAAAACATTGCACATGAAATTGTTCACAAATTGTTCACATTTGGCATTTGTGAACAATTTGTGAACATTTTATGGTCTATAAACTCATAAGATATTCGTCAAACTGTTGTGCGGAACCATTCTTTCCTGTTAGTTTTGTATAAAGACGTTTACGTGCCATTGATATAGCTCCACATCCCCTGTTCAATATATTTGCCGTTAGCACAGGAGAAACGTCTATCTTACGAAGATAGCATATACGCAATTCAAGTTCACTTGCACCCGTATTCTCAATAAGTTTTGAAGTGAAATTGTCGAATGACTCATCTAACAAATGTCCCAACTCTCTCCATTCGTCTTCGCTTATATGAATAGTTGACGTGCCGTCGAAGTGTTTTATTTTAAGGTAAATGGCTGATGTGATGAGACGCTTATAAGCAATATCTCGTTTTTCTTGAGCTGCTTGTATCATTTCGTTCTCAGAAAGAAGGACTTTTGTATCTATAGATAATTGTTTTGCCGTTTCATTATCGTAAAGTGATTTCGCCTGAACTAAAAGTTCTTGGAGTTCCTTTATTTTACGATTGTTCTTTTCAATTTGTTTTAAACTTTCCTTGTTCTTGCGTTCTTCCTCTTTCTTCAACATTCTTTCACGGACAATAATATTCTCACGTTTCCTTTTATAATTTAAGAATAGAAGATAAGTAATAATAATAAGAATAACAAGCAAAACGATAATGATAGTAGCAATTTGTTTGGTTATTGCTATTTTTCTATCTACTTCTTCTTTTTCCTTTTTAATAATGCTATAATCGTATAGAGCTCTTGTTCTTAGTACATCTCTTGTCTTGACAATCTTCTGTGCTGAGTCGCTTAGTGTCAGATGTTTTTCAAGATGTTTGAAAGACGAAACTATGTTATGACGTTTCTTTTCAACATCATATAAATCTCGTTCTATTTCTGCTGCACCGTAAACGGTTAGTGAATTATTGGCAACAATTGTAAAATAATAAGCTGCAGAATCGAGCTTATCTTGTGACATATAGAAATATGCCCAATTGATGTTGAACTCTGGAGCATGTTGCATAATTTGTCGCGCCTTGTCATATTTCCCTAACTGTATATACAGGTCTGCCAGAGATACAGCTATAGTCTTTATTTGTTTTGTGTGCCTAATCTTCTTTGCGTATTCTAAGGCTTCTACTTTGAAGGATATTGCACTGTCTATGTGCTGAAGATATGTCTGTGCAAGACTCATACTATATGCTGCGCCTGACTTTTGTAGTGGGACATCGGACAATTGAGCATAGTAATAATATCTTCGATAAGCCCGTATGCATTCTTCAGTTAATCCCTGATAGCGGTACAGGTTGCCCATTCTACTGTAAATCCAACATAATAAAATATTGTTATTGTCTTTTTGTGCCTCATCAATAGCCTGTTGGAAATAATCCAAAGCACTTGGAGAATCGTGCTGTGTGTAATATGCACATCCTTTAAGGAAGAGAGCTTGTGCATATTTTTTATGATCTATGTCTTTAAAATAGTCAGCCAGACTGTCTGTAAGTCCTAAATTGGAAATTTGTTGAGTATTCTTATCGTCCAATTGAAGACGTAGAAGTTTAAAATACATTTTATTAGAAACATCTTCATTAAAAGAATATTTCTTGTTATATAGGTTCAGTAACTCTTCTGCCTTTTTATATTCGCTATTATATATTGCAGAATCTGCCTCCACAAGCTGTGGAGAATACTCATAGCGGTGGCAGGAAGAGAACGTCTGCGACAACACTATGACTACTAATATGAACCTGACTACCCTTAGCATCTCAAAGGAATTCCTCCTAAGTTAACTCTTCACTCTCTTCACTTTGCTCAAGAACTCTTTCAGCAGAGAAATGTCTTTCACTCCTGGGGACGTTTCAAAGCGGGAGTTGAGGTCGATGCCGGCAAACTGTGGATGGTGGAAGGCTTTTACCCGCTCGGCATCTTCGGGACCTATGCCGCCGCTGAGAAGGAAGGGGATATCACCGTCGTAGCTGTCGAGGACAGACCAGTCGAAATGTTCGCCGCTGCCGCCTACGCTTTTACACTTAGTGTCGAAGAGCAACATATCGACGTAACCTTGATACTGGCGCCACTTTTCTACATCTTCTTTGGTGTTTACACTTATTGCCTTAATAATCTTTATGTCGGGCTTTATGTCGGGAATGAGTGTTCGTTTCAGGTTGTCTATCATAACAGGCGACTCGGAGCCGTGAAGCTGCACCCAATCGAGGTGATAGTTATAGACGCGAGTAACGATGTTCTGGGGCATGTCGTCAACAAAGACTCCGACCTTTTGAGAGAGGAGAGAGGAGTGAGGGTTCCTTGCTCCTTGGTCCCACGCATAGTCGGGAATGATACCCGCCTGGGCGGAGATCATGGGAACATAGCGGGGGCTATCTTTCCAGAAGATAAGCCCCACCATGTCAACACCAAGAGCCTCAACATCGCGGATGTTTTCAGGCTCGCGTAGTCCGCAAACTTTTACTTTCATTACCAGAGGTCTAAGCGGTTACTCTTAGGAATAAACATCTTGTCGCCCTCGCTGACGCCAAAGGCTTCGTACCACATGTCGATGTGTGGCAACGCACCGTTCACGCGCCATCGACCCAGTGAGTGGGGGTCGCTCTTCGTACGGCTGCGTATTTCCTTCTCGGTAATATTTGCCGCCCATACTCCCGCGTAGGCGAGGAAGAAACGCTGGTCGGCGGTAAGTCCGTCGATGACGGGAAGAGGATTGTTGCGTGTAGCGTTCTTATAAGCGTACCACGCTACCTGCAGACCTCCGTGGTCGGCAAGGTTCTCGCCGAGGGTCAGTTTTCCGTTAGCGTTGAGGTCGGGCAGCACCTTGATAGCCGAGAAGAAGTCGGCATACTTACCCGTGCGCTCCTCGAAGCCCTTGCCGTCGCCTTCCGTCCACCAGTCAACCATGTTTCCCGCCTTGTCGTAGTGACGTCCCTGGTCGTCAAAACCGTGGGTCATCTCGTGACCTATAACAACACCGATAGCGCCGTAGTTGAACGCATCGTCGGCTGTCGGGTCAAAGAACGGATACTGAAGAATACCGGCGGGGAAGCAAATCTCGTTGGTCGTCGGGTTATAGTAGGCGTTTACCGTCTGCGGAGTCATAAACCATTCCTGGTTGTCAACGGGCTTGCCGGCTTTCTCCTCGATATTCTTGGCAACACTGAAACGGCTGCACTCAAGCATGTTCTCGTAGTAGCTCTTCGACGGGTCGATGTTAAGTGTCGAGTAGTCCTTCCACTTGTCGGGATAGCCTATCTTTACGTAGAACGTAGAGAGTTTGGCAAGAGCGGCAAGCTTAGTGTCTGTCTCCATCCATGTCTGTGCAAGGATACGCTCGGCAAGTGCTAACTGGAGGTTCCTTACAAGGCGCTCCATGCGCTCCTTTGAGGAAGCGGGGAAATAGCGCTCTACGTACATCTTTCCGAGTGCCTCGCCCATAGCGCCCTCCACCTGGGCGGTAGCGCGTTTCCACAGCGGGTGCATCTCCTTGCGACCGCGCATGGTCTTGCCGAAGAAGTCGAAGTTCTCGGCAACGAGTTTGTCGCTAAGACAGCTGGCAGCACCAGTTATCTCGCCCCACTCCATATAGTCGCGATACTCGTCGGGGGTAAGTGCACCGACAACCTTGTCGGCACCCTCCATGAATGACGGCTGACCTACTACCATTTCCTGTATGTATGCAGCTTTGACACCCATCGCCGTAGCCTGGTCGAGAAGTCGCATGTTGGGATATTTCGCTGTGAAGTCGGACAGTGTCATCTTGTTGTAGTTAGCCTCAACGTCGCGCAGCTCGGTACGGCTCTTGCTGACTTGTGCGAGTGCTGTCTCTATCTTCAGCAGGTTCTCCATCTTCTTCTGAGCCTCTTTCTTGCTGAAACCGAAGAGCTGGAACATCTTAACGACGTGCTTCTTGTAAGCCTCGCGGATGTTGCGGGTAGCCTCGTCGTCGTCAAGATAATACTCTTTCTGCCCGAGGGTTATACCACCCTGACTGACGTTAAGGATGTTCTGGGTGCTGTTTTTCTCGTCGGCACCGAAGTAGAAACTAAAGAACTGCTGTGAGCCGTAAGTCAAAAGCTCCTTCTGAACGCCAAAGAGCTCCTCCTTGGTCTTTGCGTCCTCAAGTTTGCGGATGATGGGCATCACGGGAGCAACGCCGTCCTTATTGCGGCGCTTCATGTCCATAGCCATCTTGTAGAGGTCAGAGAGTTTCTTCTCTGTAGAGCCTGCATTGAAGGTGCCGGTCTCCAACTCCTTAAGGATGCTGTTGATACGTTTGTTGTTGTCCTCCTGCAACTGCTCGAAACTGCCGAAACGTGAGTAGGCTGCAGGCAGCGGGTTGTTCTTCATCCAGCCGCCGCAGGCATACTGATAGAAGTCGTCGCCGGCACGTACTGTCTTGTCTAGGTTCTGAGGCTTGATGCCCGAGTCGAGTCCTTGTGCTGAAACACCGGCAACCGCCGATGCGAAAAGCATTGCTGTCATAATCTTTTTCATTGTTTTCCTAAATATTTTTATTACCTAATTCTTCAAGTTCCATGGAGAGCTGTTCCCAACGCTCGGTTTCCTTCTCGATAACCTTTGTCGTCGATGTGTATTCCGTGACTACGGTCATGTCCGACGCGCCCTCGGGGGTACACAGTATGGCGTCGAGTTCCTTTATGCGAGCCTCCAGTTTCTCTATCTTTGCCTCTACTTCCTTCACCTGTTTCTCCAGGCGGTTCTTCTTGCGCTGCAGTTCCTTGCGCTCTTCGTAGGACATTTTCTTGTTGTCATCAACGCTGGACGTTGATGCATTGGACGCGGCGGCGGGAGCTTTTCTCTCTCCTCTCTCCTCTCTCCTCTCTCCTCTATGCTCTCCAATCCAGTCGTAGATGCCGCCGATACACTCACGTACCTTACCGCCTCCGAACTCATAGACCTTCGACACTAGTCCATCGAGGAACTCGCGGTCGTGGCTTACTATGATAGCGGTGCCGTCGAAGGCGCGTATGGCTTCCTTGAGGACGTCCTTCGACGCCATATCGAGGTGGTTGGTAGGCTCGTCGAGGATAAGCAGGTTGACGGGCTCAAGCAACAGTCGTATCATTGCCAGTCGGCTGCGCTCGCCGCCGGAGAGTACTTTTACCCGTTTCTCCGACTCTTCGCCGCCAAACATAAAGGCGCCGAGAATGTCGTTGATACGCAGACGGATGTCGCCCTTGGCAACATTGTCTATGGTCTGGAACACCGTCAGCGACTCGTCCAGGAGCTGTGCCTGGTTCTGTGCGAAATAGCCTATCTGCACGTTATGGCCTACCTTCAGCGTGCCGTCGAAGGGTATCTCGCCCATAATGCACTTCACGAGTGTTGACTTTCCTTCGCCGTTCTTTCCTACGAAGGCTACCTTCTCGCCGCGACGGATGGTAAGGTTAACCTTCGAGAAGACGTTGTGAGAGCCGTACGACTTGCCTACCTCGTCGCAGATTATAGGGAAGTCGCCGCTACGCAGACAGGGCGGGAACTTCAGCCGCATAGCCGATGTGTCAACGTCGTCAATCTCTATAGGGACTATCTTCTCGAGCTGTTTAATCTTCTGCTGCACCTGGACGGCTTTCGTCGCCTGGTAACGGAAGCGCTCTATGAAAGCCTTCATGTCAGCTATCTCCTTCTGCTGGTTCTCGTAGGCTCTAAGCTGCTGCTCACGTCGTTCTGCACGCAACTTGACATATTCGTCGTACTTCACCTTGTAGTCTATGACACGTCCGCAGGAAATCTCCAGCGTCCTGTTGGTGACATTATTTATAAAGGCACGGTCGTGACTTACAAGGACGACGGCACCGGAACTCTGTGCCAAGAACTGCTCCAACCACTGAATACTCTCAATGTCGAGGTGGTTAGTGGGCTCGTCGAGAAGCAGCACGTCGGGGCGCTGAAGAAGAATCTTCGCCAACTCTATACGCATACGCCATCCGCCGGAGAACTCCGACGTCGGGCGGTCGAAATCAGTGCGTTCGAAACCCAATCCCAAGAGGGTGCGCTCCATCTCGGCATCGACACTCTCGGCACCCATCATCTGGTAGCGCTCCTGCTCTTCGGTATAGCGCTGCAGCAGTTCCATGTAGCTCTCGCTCTCGTAGTCTGTGCGCTCGTTTATCTCTTTGTTAAGTCGCTCTATGCGCTCTTTCTGTCGGGTAGTGCTTGCAAAAGCCTTACGTGTCTCCTCGCGAACGGTGGTCTTGTCCTGAAGGTTCATAACCTGTGGCAGGTAACCCACCGTAGTATCGTTAGGAACGGCGACGGTTCCTGCCGTCGGCTGCTGCTGACCGCAGAGAATTTTCAGCATCGTCGATTTCCCTGCTCCGTTCTTGCCGACAAGGGCAATACGGTCGCGGTCGTTGACAACGAAACTGACGCCGTCGAACAACGGTTTTGCACTAAATTCTACCTTAAGTCCTTCTACTGATATCATAATGGGGTACAAAGGTACGAAAAATCGAGCGCAGAACAAAATAAACTCGTTTATTTTTTATGCCGACTTATTTAAATGTTGTACCTTTGCAGCCGCAATTGTTTAGGAGCATTTATACAGATGTGGTTAATATTAGCATTTCTCTCAGCAGCACTACTTGGCTGCTACGACTCTTTTAAGAAACAGTCGCTGTCGGCAAACGCCGTAGTGCCAGTGTTGTTTCTGAACACTCTGTTCTCGTCGCTTATCTTCCTGCCTCTTATAATACTGTCGGGCTCGACAAGCGTTCTTGACACCTCCATATTCCACGTTGCGTCGGGCGGATGGGAGGTCCACCGGTACATCATGCTCAAGGCACTCATAGTGCTTTCGAGTTGGGTATTTGGATATTTCGGGATGAAACACCTGCCGCTGACAATCGTCGGACCTATAAACGCCTCTCGGCCCGTGCTGGTGCTCGTGGGAGCGTTCCTGTTCTTTGGCGAGCGTCTTAACATGTACCAGTGGATTGGTGTGCTGCTGGCAGTAATATCGTTCTTCATGCTAAGCAGAAGCAGCAAGAAGGAGGGCATAGACTTCAAACACGACGTGTGGATATACTTCATAGTGCTGTCGGCTATGCTTGGTGCCGTCAGCGGACTCTACGACAAATACCTCATGGCGCCTGCCGACGAGGGCGGTTTAGGACTGGACCGCATGATGGTGCAGTCGTGGTATAACATATACCAGTGTATGCTGATGCTCGTGATGCTACTGCTGCTATGGTTTCCCGTACGCCACAGGACGACACCGTTCCACTGGACGTGGAGCATAGTCTGTGTGAGCATCTTCCTGTCGGCAGCCGACTTCGTCTATTTCTACGCACTGAGCATTCCCGGGGCTATGATAAGCATCGTCTCTATGGTTCGCCGAGGCAGCGTTGCCGTATCGTTCCTCTTCGGAGCGCTGGTGTTCCACGAGAAGAACCTGCGCAACAAGGCGTTCGACCTGCTGCTGGTATTGCTCGGACTGCTGTTCCTTTACTTCGGAACGGAGTAAAAATATTTGCTTTTATTTGTGGAGATAAGAAAACATTAGTATCTTTGCCGAGAACTTTTTAAGATATGTTTGACTGGCTATTAGATAAAGACGAGGAAAAAAAGGAGGAAAGCAAAGAGGTGGCGCTGGTGCTCTCCACAGGCGGAGCAAGAGGACTGGCACACATCGGAGCTATTGACCAGCTGACGGAGGCGGGATACCACATACACTCCGTAGCAGGTACTTCTATGGGCGCACTCATAGGAGGAATGTACGCTGCCGGAAAACTTGAGAAGTTCAAGGAGTGGATGGCGACGATAGACCGCAGAAAGGTGCTGTCGCTACTGGACTTCTCGCTGAGCCTGAACCACGTCGTTAAAGGCGACAGGATTATCAACGCCATGATGGAGGTGGTGCCCGACATGAATATTGAGGACCTCGACATTCCCTACTGCGCCATAGCTACCGATGCCGTCACAGGCACCGAGGTGGTCTTCAACAAGGGCAGTCTCTACGAGGCTATAAGGGCGTCAATATCGCTGCCGCTGTTCTTCGACCCAGTGAAGAAAGGCAATCGTATCCTCATTGACGGCGGACTGATAAATCCGCTGCCGCTGAACCGCGTCAACAGAAAGAAGGACGACATACTGGTGGGCATTGACGTCAGCGGACACGACTACCAGGGACAGGTGGAACTGCGGAAGATGATTCGTGAACAGAACGACAAGTCGGCGGTGATGTCGATTATCAACAAGATTATTCCTGACAGCTTCGACATGAACTTCTACACGCTGACAAACCGCTCCGTGTCAATAATGATTCATAACAACGCACGACTGTCGGCAAAACTTACCCCGCCGGACATTCTGGTAGATATACCTATGAACCGCTATAACACGTTCGACTTCGACAAGTACGAGCGCCTGTCAACAATAGGACGCAACAAGACGAAGGCGGCAATAGAAAAATACTTGAAGAATAACAACCAAAAACACCAATAATGAAAAAACATACAGGACTTCAACGGAGCGTGCTCGCAGCACTTTTCATAATAGTTATTCTCAGCGCTAAGGCTCAACAGTGGAACTCTGTAGAACTGTCGCGAAAGGTTACTCACCCGCAACCGATGACGGGACTGGTGCTATGGCCCGACGAGGCAAGAGACCGTAACGCGACATACGGGGGAAGCATAACGCTGGAGTTTTCTTACTGTCTGCCTTGCAAGGTGGTGACGGGATGTAAGGCTGACGGCACCATAGAGTACGACTGGACGTGGTTCGAGAATATCCTCAACGATGTAGCAGGAAGAGGTCATCAACTCATAGCACGCTTCAGATACGAATATCCGTCGGGTACCGACGTTGACGGACAGAAAGGCACTACTGCCGTCCCTGCATACATAAAGCAGCGCAGCGACTACAACGAGACTTACTCAAGTAATCCCGGCGGCGACGGACCGACATACTATGCCGACTGGAGCAACGAGGAGTTGAAACGTTTCACACTGCAGTTCTATAAGGACTTCTGCCAGCGCTATGCTCACGACAAGAGGCTGGCATTCCTCGAGGTGGGCTTCGGACACTGGTCGGAATATCACATCTACGGCACTACCCTGCAGTTAGGCAGGAACTTCCCGTCGAAGGCTTTCCAGAAGGAGTTCTTCCTTACTATGTCCGACGTTTCTGACGGGCTCCCCTGGCTGGTGTCCATAGACGCTGCCGACGACGAATACTCGCCTGTCGTTGACGACAACGAGATGACGGCGCTGCAGTTCGGACTCTTCGACGACTCTTTCATGCACAAGGACCACGAAATAGGCAGCAACGACGGCTATAACGAAGAGTGCTGGAACGCTATAGGAAAACAGACTCGCTGGAAAACGGGGGTCTGTGGCGGCGAGATAAGCTACTATAAAGATAGCGACCAAAAGAACTTCCTTAACCCCGCAGGAATGTACGGACATACGTGGGAGGAACAGGCAGCGAAATATCACATAACGTTTATGATTGCCAACGACGCTCCTCGCGGCTCCTACGGAACGGCACAACGGTTCCGTGAGGCTACGATGGCAAGCGGATACCATCTCCGTGTAAAGGACTGTCAGACAGACGGAAAGGCAACACGGTTGTTGGTGACTAACGAGGGAATAGCTCCGCTCTATCGTGACGCTTTCTTCGCCGTGGGAACAACACGCGCTGAAGAGACGCTAAAGGGACTTCTTCCTAATGAGGAAAAGTGGTTCGAGATTAAGGCTGCGCTTAAAGATGCCGACGACCTGACGATTGTCAGCGACAACATTCTTGACAGCCAGGAAATAGAGTTTGACGCAGACGTGGAAGGTGTTGACGCTATCAGCAACATAAACTTCGACGGCAACGCTACGACAACTCTCCTGCGCCTTGACGGCACAAAGGCTGACAACACCACAAAGGGCATCATCATAGAAAACAAGAACGGTAAGACAAGGAAAATCCTGCGTTAGTCTGATGGGGAAGTGCGCGTGAGACTGACACCTACAGACCGCGCGACTTCCAAATGAGGTCTTTGGCGGCATTTATCTCCTGCAACTTCTTCTCTGCTGCCTTACGGACATCATCGCCAAGGGTGGCAACGCGGTCGGGGTGATGCTTCAAGGCAAGCCGGCGGTACGCCTTGCGCACCTCGTCGTCGGTAGCGTCGGGTGACACCTCAAGGACTTTGTATGCTGCCTCTAACGAGCTACCTCCCTGACCAAGGTTTAGCAACGAGTCAACCTCGGCAACTGAGAGACCGAGTCCTGAGGCTATCCACTTCAGCGACGACACCTCGTCCTGATGGACGGAACCGTCAGACTTGGCTATCTCCACAAGGAACGACAACAGCTGGAGACGCTGCTCGTACGTCATATTGGCAGCTATCTGGGCGCAACTCTCACCGACAAGCTGACGATAGGCGCTGTCGCCCATCTGTTTCTGACGCTCAAAGAGTTTCAGCAGTATCTCATTACCCTGAACGGCAGCAGCTTCGCCGAAGTTGTTGCGTAACATCTGTCGCACATACTCCATCTCGCTATGCATTACCTTGCCGTCAGCACGTATGATGTACGATGCTAACGCCAGCAACGAAAACATAAAACTGTTGCGCTGCCCCTGCTGACTATAGCTCTGACCATAGTTCTGATGATACCCTTGACTACGGTAAGCGTCTTCGTAAGTGTATGTCTTTCCACCGTCGGAGAAACTGTCCATAGTGCTGTCAAAGAGAGAACCAAGTGCGTAACCGGCAAGAGCGCCGAGGGGCGAGCCTGTCGTGATAAATCCCAAGAAACCTCCTATCCACTTTCCTATTGCCATAGTATAATTATGTCGTTTTTCTGTTGCAAAAGTACTGTTATTTTTCTTTTTCGCCACAAAAATAATGCCATTATTTTGCTACTGCCACAAAAGTTTCGTAACTTTGTAGGGAATTTATACAACAAGACCTATGAACGCTTTTACAAAAATAATCGCCGAAAGGCTGTCGCTCCATATCGACGCCGTAGAGAACACGCTGAAACTTCTTGACGAGGGATGCACCATTCCTTTTATCTCGCGTTATCGCAAGGAACGCACCGGCGGACTTGACGAGGTGCAGATAGCGCAAATCTCCGACCTCAACGACAAGATGAAGGAGATGACGAAACGTAAGGAGACCATCGTCTCTACTATCAGCGAACAGGGTAAGATGACCGCTGAGCTGCGTAAACGTATTGACGAATGCTGGAGCGCAACGGAACTTGAAGATATCTATCTGCCCTACAAGCCTAAGCGTAGGACACGTGCTCAGGTGGCTCGCGAACAGGGACTGGAACCGCTGGCAAACATTATAATGATGCAGCGTGAGCAGTTCCCGGAAAGGGCGGCAGAAAGGTTCGTAAAAGGCGACGTAAAGGATGTGGCAGCAGCACTGAAGGGGGCTCAGGACATCATAGCCGAAAACATCAGCGAGAACGAACGCTCACGACAACAGGTGCGTGCAGTCTTTCGCCGCGAGGCTACCATAACGTCGAAGGTGGTAAAGGCGAAAAAGGATACCGACGAGGCTGCAAAATACTCGGACTACTTCGACTGGTCGGAACCGCTGAAACGCTGCTCCAGCCACCGACTACTGGCTATGCGGCGAGGCGAGAGCGAGGGCATACTGCGAATAAGCATAAATACTGACGACGAGGAATGTATAGAACGACTGAAACGTGGTCTGCCACAAGGAAGAGGGGCGTGCAGAAAACTGTTGGAAGAGGCACTCGAGGACGGCTACAAACGTCTCCTTGAGCCGAGTATAGAAACGGAGTTTGCCGCTATAAGCAAGGAACGGGCTGACGAAGAGGCTATTAAGGTGTTCACAGGCAACCTGCGACAGCTGCTGCTATCGGCACCGTTAGGACAGAAACGGGTGATGGGAATTGACCCGGGATTCCGCACAGGATGTAAGGTGGTATGTCTTGACGCACAGGGCAATCTGCTTCACCATGAGGCTATATTCCCCCACCCTCCCGTGAACCACCGCATGCAGGCTATGATGCACGTCCGGAAGATGATTTCGGACTACAAAATAGAGGCTATAGCAATAGGCAACGGAACGGCAAGCCGCGAGACGAAAGAGTTTGTTGACGACGTGTTGAGTGAATCGGCAAAGACCGCACAAAGCCCTTCGCCACAGGTGTTTACCGTCAGCGAAGACGGCGCTTCGGTGTATTCGGCATCGAAGGTGGCTCGCGAGGAATTTCCTGACGAGGACGTTACCGTTAGAGGGGCTGTAAGCATAGGACGACGACTGATGGACCCGCTGGCAGAACTGGTGAAGATAGACCCTAAGAGCATCGGCGTAGGACAATATCAGCACGACGTTGACCAGACGAAACTGAAACACTCCCTGGACCAGACGGTGGAGAGTTGCGTAAACCTCGTAGGAGTAAACCTCAACACGGCAAGCCAACACCTGCTGACATACGTCAGCGGACTGGGACCGACGCTGGCAAAGAATATCGTTGAATACCGACGAGAGAACGGCGCTTTCAGCAGCAGGGCACAACTGAAGAAGGTACCGCGACTGGGACCTGCCGCCTATCAGCAATGTGCCGGATTCCTGCGTATTCCTAACGCCAAGAACCCTCTCGACAACAGCGCCGTACATCCCGAAAGCTACCCCATTGTGGAACAGATGGCTAAGGACTGCGGATGCAACGTCGAGCAACTTATCAGCGACAAGTCGAAACGCGACACTATAAATATAAACAGGTACGTGAACGATACTGTCGGCATACCTACTCTTACCGACATAATGAAGGAGCTGGAGAAACCTGGACTTGACCCGCGCGAACAGATTGAGGAATTTGAGTTCGACAAGAATGTCAAGGAGGTTGATGACCTCGAGGTAGGAATGGTGCTGCCGGGCATAGTTACCAACATCACTAACTTCGGAGCATTCGTTGACATAGGTGTTCACCAGGACGGACTGGTACATATTTCACAACTTTCAAGCCGCTTCATAAAGGACCCCAACGAGGCAGTACACCTGCACCAGCACGTACGGGTGAAGGTTATTGAGGTTGACTACAGACGCAACCGAATATCGCTGTCTATAAAGCAGGTAAAGGAGTAAACATGTAAATTACAGAGCAAAACTGTTGGGAAGTTAAAGGACATAAAAAAAGCGTGGTGCTTTGACTTCCTAACCGGGGAGGCTCTGGACTGCCTACTACACTTAAAAAGCAAAGCCCACGCAAAAAAATATTGTTATACCTATTATAGTATTTTGCCGTGAGGCTAAACGACTTTAGTTCCGTGTAGTAATTGGAGTCGCCCAGATTTCCGAATTAGAAACTTTTATCGTGGGTGCAAAGGTATGAAATAAAAATGAAACAAAAAAACTTTTTTATGTTTATTTTTCATAAAAAAAATCGCCAAACATATTATTTGGCGATTTTTTATTACATTTTGACTAGAAATTCTCTTTTTTACTTCACTTTCTTAACAATAGCCTTGAATGCTTCAGGGTTGTTTACAGCGAGGTCAGCGAGAACCTTACGGTTAATCTCGATACCTGCCTTGTGAAGTGCACCCATCAACTGAGAGTAGCTGAGACCCTCGAGACGAGCAGCTGCATTGATACGCTGAATCCACAAAGCACGGAAGTTGCGCTTCTTGTTCTTGCGGTCGCGATATGCATAAGTAAGACCCTTCTCCCAAGTATTCTTAGCAACGGTCCAAACATTCTTACGTGCGCCAAAGTAGCCGCGTG
>CAMUVE010000036.1:0-19516 GCA_947163985.1 uncultured Prevotella sp. | reverse complement strand
GTCGCTGAGGCTGGATATACTTATCGGCAACGATACCCATCAGCGTAGGCATGAATATCGACACTATGCCCTGTATGGCATAGAACCAGGATATCTGACTGCCCAGTCCGGCTACTCCTAAATAATTACCCATACATGTGAGGTACGCTCCCCACACGGCGAACTCGATGAAGTTCATTACCGCTAATCGTACTTTCAGATTCATGATTTCAATTATTTAAGGTTATTATTATTTCTCTATTTGGAAGTCTATCTTCTTAACCAAGCCCCTTTCCTTATCGGTTACGGTAAGAGTGGCTTTTCCTGCCTGCTCCGTCGCTCTCACGACAACCACCAGCTGTCCGCTGAAGAGTTTCATCTGCGGATTGGTAAACGGCTCCAAGGAAGTAGCATCGCCGTTACATGCCGCCTGGTATGTTGCTGCACCACTGACGCTGAATGTCAGTTCGTCGGGAGCGTCAGGTATCATTGTTCCTTTCTTATCGACGAGGCTCACTGTTACGAAAGCCATGTCGTCACCGTCGGCTTTAAGTACCGTCCTGTCGGCATCAAGTTTCAGTGTTGTTGCTTTTCCGGCTGTCCTTAGGGTCTGTTCTCCCGCCTTGTTACCGTTCTCATCATATACGACGACGCGTAGTTCTCCCGGCTGGTAGCGCACGTCGTTCCAGCGCAGACGGTAGCGGTCCAACGATACGTTAAGGGCTGATATTTCTCCTTCCTTAGGATTAATCTTTGCCACCTTGTCCTTTGTGCGTTTTCCAAGGCTCTTGCCGTTAAGGAACAGTTCTGCTGTAGGATAGTCCGTATAGCAATATACGGGAGTCACCTCTCCTTCGCGTCCTTTCCACGTCCAATGCGGCAGCAGATGTACGGTGTGTTTCTCCTTGTTCCACTGCGAACGGTACAGGAAGAAGCGGTCCTTGGGAAGTCCGGCAAGGTCGCAGATGCCGAAGTAGCTTGAGCGCGAAGGCCAATACTCATCGTATGGTGTCGGCTCTCCGAGGTAGTCGAAACCAGTCCACACAAACTGTCCTATCGTCCAGGGGCGCTCGTCCTGGATATAGAAGTCGTCGTCAGGAAGGTTGCTCCACGAGCAGAAGCCTGTGTCGTAGCTTGAGCACTGTCCGTCGGGGTATGTTGCCTGCGACGTCACCTCTACGGGGAATTTATACACTCCGCGACTGCTCACCGTCGATGCTGTCTCGGAACCGAGGACGAAGCCTTGCGGCAAGATGGGGAATTTCTCGTCATATTTCTTCACGCGGTAGTTAAAGCCCGGAATGTCCATAACCTGCATAAATCCGCTTGCCGTAGAGCCGTCGGGGTTGTCCATTCCCTGTGTGACAGGGCGTGTCGGGTCAAGCTGGTGGATAAGGTCCTGCAGGTGTCGTGCCATAACCACTCCGACCTCTTGCCACTGTTCGTATATCTCGTTTCCTATGGAATACATCACGAGTGACGGATGATTACGATGGTTCAGTACCAGATTTGTTATGTCGTTGTCAGCCCACTCTTCGAAGAAGCGTGCGTAGCCGTTCTTGCACTTGGGGTGAACCCACATGTCGAAACTCTCCCCCATCACCATCATTCCTAAGGAGTCGTAAACCTCCATCTGCATTGTTGAAGGCATGTTGTGACTTGTCCTGATGGCGTCGCATCCCATGTCTTTCAGGATACGCACCTGTCTTATCAGCGCTGCCCTGTTAACGGCAGCTCCGAGTGGTCCTAAATCGTGGTGGAGACACACGCCTTTAAGCTTTCGTGTCACGCCGTTGAGTTGGAAGCCCTTCGCAGCACTTACGCTTACCGTGCGAATACCCACTTTCTCTGTAATTTCATCGACGGTGGTACCCTGTGCGTCCAACAGCACCGTACGCAGAGTATAACGGTATGGTGCCTCCGGCGACCACAGGTGTGGCACCTTGACATTTGCTATGGCATGAATGTTTCCGTCCTGCATCACCACATTATTATATATACACTGTTCGTGTCCTTCGGCGTCGATAAGTGAAACGTTTGCCCTGTAACCGTTTTCCGCGAGTCCTTTCACGGCGGCATCTACAGCTATCGTTGCCTCGTCAGCTGATGCTCTCAGTGTCCTGAAGAACAGTCCCCAGCGGTCCAGACGCACCTTGTTGGTCGTGACGAGTGTCACCGGACGGTATATTCCTCCGCCGGGATACCAGCGAGAGCTCTCCTCAAGATTCTTAAGGCCAACGGTAACGAGGTTGTCGCCAACCTTCACGAAGTCGGTTATGTCGATGCGGAAAGCATTATATCCGTATTTCCACAGTCCTGCTTCTTTTCCGTTGACACATACTCGTGGTTCACTCATGGCGCCGTCGAACACCAGTTCCACATGACTGTTCCTGTCTGGTATGTTGATATTTGTACGGTAGTGTCCCTCGCCTATCCACGGGAGGGCACCGCTTCTGCCCGACTTTTCCGTCGCGGCGGTTTCTCCGTTTTCACGTATCGCCACTACCTGCAAATCCCACTTCTTGTCGAAGGGACCCTTTATTGCCCAATCGTGAGGAACGCGTACATTCTCCCACTTCACTCCGTCATTAGAAAATTGCCAATTGCGAATTTGTACTTCGCTGCGCTGTGCATAACACACAGAAGAAAACAGCAACGCTGATAATAATGTTGTAAATTTTATAGATTTCATGGTTTTTAGTATTTCTGCCTACAAAGATAACAATAATTTATTAATAAAAACAGAATTGTAGTAAAAAATGCATTACAAAAGGGTATTTTAACGGTTGTAAGTGTTAACGAAGTTTAAAGTTTCTCTGTGTGCTCCCACACAATTCTTTCCCCTGAAAAATTGTTTGTAAAAAGTTTGGAGGTTAGGGAAAAGTGCTTTACTTTTGCAAGTGTTATCCTGAAAACAATCTTTTTACCTTAAAAAAACTAATACCTATTGAAGATATGAAGCGATCAGCTGTGAAGCCTATCGCTTTATTTTTTTGTGTTATATCGAGTACAAAGCAACAATAGTCTCATACTTCTCCTGCTTGCCGGAAGTCTGTCGAGGCTCTTCTACTTTCTTACCATATTCGTATATCTGTTCCATCGTGAGGCGACCCTCTTCGAAGTCTTTGCCGATACCGCTGTCGAAGGAAGCGTAGCGTTCTTTCTTCATCTGTGGCAGTTCGCTGTTCTCCAGTATTGCCGCAGCATTGAGAAGTGCACGCGCCATAGCGTCCATACCGCTGATATGTGCTATGAAGAGGTCTTCCAGGTCGGTAGAGTTACGGCGCAACTTAGCGTCGAAGTTAGTACCGCCGGTACCGAGTCCGCCGTTACGGATAATCTCGAGCATAGCCTGTGTCAGTTCGAAGTTGTTTATCGGGAACTGGTCGGTGTCCCATCCGTTCTGTGCGTCACCGCGGTTTGCGTCAATGCTTCCCAGCATGCCGTTGTCAACGGCTACAGCCAGTTCGTGCTCGAAGGTATGACCTGCCAGAGTAGCGTGGTTCACCTCAATGTTAACCTTGAAGTCCTTGTCCAGGTTGTGTGCCTTGAGGAATCCTATCACCGTCTCCGTATCAACGTCGTACTGGTGCTTTGTGGGCTCCATGGGTTTCGGCTCTATCAGGAATGTGCCCTTGAAACCGTTTTTGCGTGCATAGTCACGGGCTGCGGTAAGCATCTGTGCCAGGTGTTCCTTCTCGCGTTTCTGGTCTGTGTTAAGCAACGACATATAACCTTCACGACCGCCCCAGAACACATAGTTCTGACCGCCGAGCTTTATTGTTGCGTCAATAGCGTTCTTTATCTGTACGGCAGCGCGTGCAACGACGTCGAAGTCGGGGTTCGTGGCAGCACCGTTCATATAGCGCTTGTTGCCAAAGACATTAGCCGTTCCCCACAGCAGATGGATGTTGGGATACTGCTTCATCTTCTCGAGAGCATAGTCTGTTATAGCCTTCATGCGCTCTTCATACTCAGCGATTGTCTGTCCCTCTTCAATGAGGTCAACGTCGTGGAAGCAGAAATACTCTATTCCTAACTTGTCCATCAGTTCAAAGCCTGCGTCCATCTTGTCCTTTGCACGCTGAAGGACGCTGTCTGCCTTGTCCCACTCGTATGAGCGTGTCTGACCGCCGAACTGGTCGCCTGATGCCTGACACAGGGTGTGCCACCATGCCATCGAGAATTTCAACCAGTCTTTCATCTTCTTCCCCATCACCACGCGCTCGGGCTCGTAGTAATGGAAAGCCATCACGTTTTTACTGTCTCTTCCCTCAAAAGGAATTTTACCGGTAAATGAAAAATACTCTTTCATAATTGTAATTGATTGTTATTTATTAATAGTTCTCTAATATGTTCTTCCAACGTTCATACGCCTCAGCATATTCTCTGCTGTGCTTTTCGTCAGGTTCTATGTGTGCATAACTTTCAAGTGTACGGAAAGCCTCCTCGTTGTCGGCATATATGCCTGCACCGATGCCTGCGGCTTTGGCGGCACCGTCGGCGCCGTCGGTCTTATAGACGTCAATCACTGCGCCGCTGACACTGGCAAGGGTGTCACGGAATATTTCCGACAGGAACATATTGGCACGTCCGGCGTGGATTTTCTCTATGTTCATGCCCATCTGTTTCATTATCTCAATACCGTAACAGAACGAGAAGACTATACCTTCCTGTGCCGCTCTTATCATGTGCGCCGTGGTGTGCTTCGTGAGACTTAGTCCGTGTATGGAGCACCCTATCTCCCTGTTCTCAAGGACTCTTTCGGCACCGTTGCCGAAGGGCAGCACACAGAGTCCGTCGCTGCCTATTGATATGTGCGACGCCATGTCGTTCATGTCGGGGTAGTCCAGTGAAGGTGTCACGTTTTTGTGCATCCACGAATTGAGTATTCCCGTGCCGTTAATACACAGCAATACTCCCAGGCGGTTATTGTCAACGGAATAATTCACGTGTGCAAAGGTGTTTACACGACTTCTCGCGTCGTAGTTAACATTCCCGAGGACGCCATAGACGACGCCTGACGTTCCGGCTGTCGATGCTATCTCGCCGGGATTAAACACGTTAAGGCTGACAGCGTTGTTGGGCTGGTCGCCGGCACGATAGCTTATCGGTGTGCCTGCGCACAGTCCCAGTTCGTCGGCTACAGCCTTTGACACCCTGCACTGTATGCTGAAAGTGGGAACGATGTCGGATATCATGCTTTCGTCAAAACCGAAACTCTCGAACAATATCTTCGCGGGACGGTGTTCCTTGAAGTCCCACATAATGCCTTCGCTAAGTCCGCTTATCGTTGTCTGTGCCTCACCGCTCAGTCGCATGGCGATATAGTCGCCGGGCAGCATTATCTTATATATCCGCTCATAGACAGAGGGTTCGTTCTCTTTTACCCACGCCAGTTTTGACGCCGTAAAGTTTCCTGGGGAGTTTAGCAGATGTTCCAGGCACTTCTCTTCACCGATAGCCCTGAAAGCCTTCTCGCCATAGGGGACAGCACGCGAGTCGCACCAGATTATTGACGGGCGCAGGACCTTCATGTTCCTGTCAACACACACTAAGCCGTGCATCTGGTAGCTGATGCCTATAGCAAGAATGTCCTCGCCCTTGACGAGTGCATCGCCCATAACCTTGCGGACTGCCAACTTGGTATTCTCCCACCAGCTCTCGGGGTCTTGCTCTGCCCATCCGTTGCGCACGGCAATGATTTCTGCTTCCGTCTTAGGGTAGAACGCAGAAGCCACACTTACCCCGGTGGCAGCGTCAACGAGTGAAGCCTTGACAGACGAGCTGCCCACATCAATTCCTAACAAATAGTTTCGTTCCATAGTCCTTTACTTTTTACTCCACAATTTCGTCATGTCCTCAAGCGACTTTCCTTTCGTCTCAGGAACAAGTCTATAGACGAACAGTGCCGCCAGGACACATATCACTCCGTACAGACTGTATGTAAACCAATGACCGAAGTCGTCGCCGGGTCTCAGGTGCATGTTAAACATTGGGACAAACGTTGAGCTTACTATGAAGTTGAAAATCCACTGGAAGGCAACGGCGACGGCGACGGCAGCACCACGGATGGTGTTGGGGAATATCTCGGCGATAAGAACCCAGCAGATAGGTCCCCACGAGAACATGAACGACGCGGTATAAACCATTATCGAGACTATCGTTACCATAGCCATGCCCTCGCTGTCAAAGGTCAGTGCGACGCCGAAGGCACCTATTGCCATTCCTATAGAACCGTATATCAGCAGGGGCTTGCGTCCCAAACGCTCCACGGTGAATATCGCCAGGAGCGTGAACAGAATATTCACTATACCCATGATAACGGTGTTCACCATCGGATTTGTCATCTCCAGATCGTGGAAGAAACGCGGAGCATAGTAGAGTATGGCGTTAATGCCTACTGCCTGCTGGAATACAGAGAGCATTATTCCTACGAATATACACAGCCATCCGTAGGTAAACAGACGTTCCGTCCTGACGGTTATAGTCTCCTTGATAGAAGGGAGAATCTTTTCCGCATGCTTGGCACCGTTAATCTTCGAAAGTATTCTGAATGCCTCGTCGTAGCGCTTTTCCATTACGAGGTAACGCGGAGATTCTGGCACGAAGCACACCAATATGGCGAAGAGCGCTGCGGGGAAGGCTTCCGAACCAAACATGTATCGCCATCCCGTCTCTATCGTCCATGGATCGCTGTCCGCCGAAACGGCATAGAGCCCTCTGCCTATCTCTTCGATAACGGGCTGTGTATGCTCACCAAGAATTATGAAGTTCACGAAATAAACCACTAACTGTCCGAAGATAATGGCAAACTGGTTCCACGAGACGAGCATTCCGCGAATCTTCATTGGCGAGATCTCACCGATATACATAGGACATACCGCCGAAGCCAGTCCCACTCCTACTCCACCGATTATCCTATATATATTAAAGGTAATCAGCAGTGACAGCGTCGGCACTCCTTTCTCGAAGAACAGGAACTCCGGCATCATGCTTCCGAGGGCGGAAACGAAGAAGAGACATCCTGCAACTACAAGCGAGCGCTTGCGCCCTAAGTTAGAGGCAAGGACTCCTGACAATGCGCTTCCCAAGATACATCCCAACAGTGCACTCGACGACGTTACACCATGCAGGAAATGGTTATAGGAAAAGTCTTTTGCACCGAGGAAGAATGCCTCCAGACCTTTTTCCGCTCCGGAGATTACTGCTGTGTCGTATCCGAAAAGCAAGCCGCCCATTACTGCGACCATCACTATTGAAATAAGATAGCTACGACTTCCGTTTTCTGATTGTTCCATAGTTTCATAGTTTTATAGTAGATAACAATTCTTTTGCGTCGCAAATTTAAGTGATTTTTGCAATAAAACCAAATAATATAGAAAAAACTTCATACTATTAGTAAAAAAAAACGGAACAAGCAGGTTGGTTGTTACGCCGATCACGATGATAGACACCTGTTCTAACCTGTGTCAGGAGTAGTCGTAACGGTAGTCAGTGGTAAGGCATTTTTAGGTTTTTTGAATTTTAGTTTTCAAAAAAAACTAAAATTTGGGGTAAACCTAAATTGAAGGTGGATGGTGGTAGGTTGAAACAAAGTTCGGCGCCTATGGGGAAAGCCAATTACGATGTGTCGCTTCCGGCGAGGTGGAAGGGTTTGAGGGTTTAAGGTTAAAAAAAAAGAGGATGTGCCAAAATGTGCACGTCCTCTTTTTAGTATTTCTTGAATTGTGTTTATGCAAGTGTAATCTTACCCTCTGCATCAGCAATCTTACCCTCCTTGAGCAACCAGCCTGCACCGAGGATAACCTCTTCGTTGCTGATCTTAGCTGCCTTAGCAATCTCTGCTACAGTGAGAGCCTTGTTTGCTGTAGCCAGTGCCTGATAAACGTCACCAGCCTTGAAACCTGCATTCTCTGCATTGATTACGAGAGTTGCCTTCTTTGCTGCTGCCTTTGGAGCTGCTGCCTTCTTAACTTCTTTCTTAGGAGCTGCTGCCTTTGTTGCAGCTACCTTTGTTGCTTTCTTTTCTGCCATGATAATTTTAATTTTTGTCCTTATATTGGAATAATACCTATTGTAATAAATTTACGCTGCAAAGGTAATGTTTTTTTACATATGCGGTTACACCAAAAATAGGCTATTTACTCTATATATTACTTTTCTTGATGTAGGTCAAGTTTGATTTGGAGTTCGTCTAACTGTTTAGCATCTAACATACTTGGAGCATCAAGCATCACGTCGCGTCCACTGTTGTTCTTCGGGAATGCTATACAATCGCGGATGCTGTCAAGACCTGCCATAATCGACACAAAACGATCAAGACCGAAAGCAAGACCTGCATGAGGTGGAGCTCCATACTTGAAAGCGTTGATGAGGAAGCCAAACTGTGCCATAGCCTTCTCGGGAGTGAAACCAAGAATGTTAAACATCTTCGCTTGCAGATTACCATCATGGATACGCAACGAACCTCCACCGAGTTCTACTCCATTGCATACGAAGTCGTACGCCTTGGCACGGACATTCTCTGGATGCTCGTCGAGCAGTGGGATGTCGTCAGGATTTGGCATAGTGAACGGGTGGTGTGTCGCCATGAGGCGCTGTTCCTCGTCGCTCCACTCGAAGAGCGGGAAATCGATAATCCATAGACACTCGAACTTGTTCTTATCACGAAGTCCAAGACGATCGCCCATCTCAAGACGCAGCGAACAGAGCTGGATACGAGTCTTATTTGCATTGTCACCACTGAGTATGAGTACAAGGTCGCCGTCCTTAGCCCCCATCTTCACTTTGAGTTGTTGCAGCACTTCAGGACTGTAGAACTTATCGATGCTTGACTTCACTGTGCCGTCGCTGTTGTACTTGACATATACAAGTCCTTTGGCACCGACCTGTTGAGACTTCACGAAGTCGGTAAGCTGGTCAAGCTGCTTGCGTGTATATTCTGCACATCCGGGGACACAGATACCGCCGATGTATTCCGCCTGGTCAAAGACGGAGAATGTTCCTGTGCCTTTCAGCACGTCCATAAGTTCCACGACCTCCATACCAAAACGAAGATCTGGTTTGTCGCTACCGAAACGACGCATTGCTTCGTGCCACGTCATCTGCTGAAGCTTTGCCGGCAGTTCTATGCCGCGTATTTCCTTGAAGAGGTGACGTGCCATATCTTCGAAAATCTGAATGACGTCTTCCTGTTCAACGAACGACATCTCGCAGTCTATCTGTGTGAACTCTGGCTGACGGTCTGCACGCAAGTCTTCATCACGGAAACACTTTGCAATCTGGAAGTAACGGTCAAAGCCACTAACCATAAGCAATTGCTTCAATGTTTGAGGACTCTGTGGAAGAGCATAGAACTGTCCTGGGTTCATACGGGAAGGAACGACAAAGTCGCGTGCTCCTTCTGGTGTAGAACCAATAAGAATTGGTGTTTCTACCTCAATGAAGTTCAAGTTGTCAAGGAAGTTGCGTATAAGGATTGTCATGCGGTGACGCAACTCCAGATTCTTACGAACGACAGCACGACGCAGGTCAAGATAGCGGTACTTCATGCGCAGTTCGTCACCACCGTCGGTATTATCTTCAATGGTAAAGGGCGGTGTAAGGCTCTCGCTGAGAACGTTCATTTCCTTTGCCATAATCTCAATGTCGCCTGTAGGCATCTTGGCATTCTTACTCTGGCGTTCGCTAACAATACCCTTTATCTGTACACAGTACTCTCGTCCTAAGCGGTTTGCACGCTCGCAGAGCTGTGCATCAGCAGACTCGTCAAAGACTATCTGTGTTATTCCATAACGGTCACGAACATCAACAAAGGTCATACCACCCATCTTTCGTGTTCTCTGGACCCATCCGGCAAGTGTAACACTCTTGCCTACATCTTGAAGACGTAACTCTCCACACGTATTTGTTCTATACATATTATTATATTTGTTTTTCTTTCGGGATGCAAAAGTACTCAATTATCCCGAATATGCAAAGAAAAAAAGCCGAAATTCATTCGGCTTTAAAACTGTTTTAACGATTAGGATATTCTCCGCGTATTTTCTTACTGAACTCCTGGCGGTGGAAACGCTGCTCCAGACGTATTATCTTATACACCTTGCTCGCAGGAAGGATGTTAAGGAACTTCTGGTGATACTGCTGTTGCAGTTTCTTCAGTTTCACCTCAATCTCGTCTGTTGCCTTCACGGCTTTTAGATAAGTGTTCTCGTCAACGTCCTTCAGTCTGCGGTACTGTTTCTGCTCGGAGTAGAGAGCGTGTTGTTTTTTTGACATCTCCCTATATACGGGCAGGAATTTTGCCGTCTCCTGCTGAGAGAGGTCAGCCTCTTTTACGATGTATGCTTCCATGTCAGCCTGGAATTTCTGCGGGTTGAACTTTCCCTTCTTTCCCTGTGCAGACATTCCGGCGGTCATCATGAGAAGTATGAATAATAGAAGTGTCTTTTTCATTGGTTATCAGCTAAATATGCGTATATATCATCATTATCAAATATGTAATAGTCCTCTTCAGATTGAATAGCCTTTGTCTGCTGCGCAACGGTCTGTTGCACTTCGTTGCCGCCGACCCACAGACCTACGCCGGCGATAGCCCCGAAGAGGGCGGCAGCGGCGGCAATGGGACGGAGACGCACCAGGAGAGCCGGGCGCTTCGCCGGGAGATTCTCCATGAACTGTTTCTGGAAAGAATCAAAATAGCCCTCTGGAACGCGAAACCCCGCGTCTTTGCCAAATCTTTCTAAAAGTATTCTTTCTTCTTCCATCTTTATATTTTTAATCTTTAGACGTTTCCTTTACCGAATGGTTTAAAACGTACTCGCTAATTTTTTTAACGGCTATATGATACGATGCCTTCAATGCTCCTTCGGTTGTTGAAAGCACATGACTCATCTCGGAGTATTTCATCTCGTCGTAGTAACGTAGTGTGAACACCGAACGTTGTACGTCGGGCAGCTGTGCTATAGCCTCCTGCAATAGAGCCTGGGCTTTATCACCATCAAAGTAATCATCAGCAAGAAGTTGATTTGCCAACGTCAGTTCATCCGACGTTCCCTGACGTTTCTTCTCGCGTCTGAGATGGTCAAGGCTTTCATTAACAGCAATGCGGTAAAGCCATGTAGAAAGTTTTGACTGCCCTCGGAAGTTATCCAGACTTTTCCACGCATTAAGGAAGGTGTTCTGGAGTACATCGTTGGCATCGTCATGTCCCACAACGATATGACGTATCTTCCAATAAAGTGTTTCACTATATTGATTTACGATTTGTCCGAATGCCTCCCGACGCGTTGACTCGTCATCAAGGAGTTTTATTATCTTTTCTTCTTCCATCGTTATTACTCCTTGATAAACGCTTTTAGTCGTTCAAAGATAGCCTCGTCATAACCGTAGACATCAGGATATGACTGCAACACATTACTTTCGTTTGGGTAGAACGTATAGTACGTAATATATATAGGTACTTCTGGTGATATGCTGATAGAGCGACTGACACTGTCCTTTGTCGTAGTATCATGGATTTTGTCTATCACACTTTGTTCTTTCTTCTCTAACATAAATTCAGCAAGTTCTAATGGACGTTCCACCCTGATACATCCATGACTTATTGCCCTAAAATCACGTTGTAACATCCACGGTGTGTTAGTATCATGCAGATAAACAGAGAAATTGTTAGGGAAGCGGAAGATTATACGTCCCAAGGAGTTGCCCTCCCCACCCTTCTGTATTATATACTGTTCGCCGGAAAGGATGCGTTCCAGACTGGACTCTGTACAGGGTAGTTTACCGCGTGTCTTGTCAAAGATAAACATTCTTTCCTTCTGCATGTAACTGTAGCTATAAGCTATTCCTTTGGCTATGCTTTTTGGAACAATCCACTGCGGATTAAGGTCCATACGTACCACCTTACTTGTAAGCAGCGGTGTCTTTGTCTTTACTGCTCCACAGCCTATTCTCATGTGGATAGTTTTCTCTTTATCTACAGCATATAGATTGAACGACGGAATGTTTACAACAACATATTTCTCATGATTCTCGGGATAGTCTTTCTGACGCCATCGACAGCGTTCTATATTACATAGTATCTTCTGACGTACAGAACTCGCGTTATTTCTCTGAAGTTCGCTTACAAGTCTACGATACAGACTACCTACGGGCTGCGATGCTTGAACAAAAGCAATGATACTGTCAGCGGAAGAACATCGTAAGGCCATAGTAAAGAAGTCGTCGTTAGCACGACGCAAGGGGATGTCAAAGAGACGAATATACTTATTACTCAGTGAGTCTTCCGGTTTCTTATAAAGGCGGTTTAGCACCGCGTCAGGATTAACGAAACCAAACCTTTGTCCGCTAAGATAACGCAAATAAGCACGTGTTAAGTTATAATCGAGACGAGCTATAAGAGTATTAATATCATGTGTGTCGTCGAAAGAATAAGAGCGGAACGTTTCGAGGTCTTCGCTAATTTGTTTCAGTCGGAATACAGCAGGCGATATACCCACAGCTTCTGTTGCTTTAAGCCACTCTTCAAGACTGTCAACGCGCCAGTCTATGCCCTTATAATCTATCCATAAAGGTTTGCCTTTTTCCTTATAATAATTGCGTGTGAATTTGTCGGCAGAGAGACCTCCTTGATCAGCTACAGCCATATTGGCGAGGTTCTTTAGCACCTCGTCGCCATTCACTTCAAAGGCTCCATCGCGGTATTCTTTAAAGTCGTCGAGTGTTCGTTCTTGTGTATAAACAAACTCCCCGTCACCGCATGACATTACTATTACCGCGATGAAGAGGAGTAGATATTTATTTTGTGTCACGATGACCTCTAATGTTCTGTTACTTCACAGAAATCTTACGAACGGTCTTGCCTACCTTTATAATGTAGCATCCTTTGGGAAGGTTCAATTCGTAGTGGCGGTCGGGACCCTCCACTCTGAAACTCATAACACATACACCAGCTACATTGTAAATCTGCAACACCTGATCGTTCGCACCAACTACGTGGAGCGTATTTCCTGATATTGTCACCGTTGCCTGCTGCACCTCCTGCTCTATAATCTCAATAGCAGTGCCTGCGATAACAGCGGTAGGCATGCCTACAAACAACACGCCTGCAAGAATTATTGTAAGTATTTTTTTAGTCATAAGCGTATACGTTTGGTGCAAAGATAGGGATTATTTCCGAAACCTCCAAATATTTTTCAATATTTTTTAACCTCTTCTACATATCCTTCACACGACAGGTAACTCTCAGCAAACACTTCACGCGCCTGAGAGAGCAACTCGTTTTCATCGCTGTAGCGTGCGCTGTAATGTCCTAACAACAGTCGTCCTACATGAGCTTGTCGTGCTACCGTCGCCGCCTGACGAGCTGTGCTGTGGAAGTATTTCTCAGCTCCATCAATTTTATCATCGCCATAAGTACTTTCATGATATAGCAAATCTACTCCTTCTACCTGTCGCCACAGTTCAGGCATATAGCGTGTATCACTACAATAGGCATAGCTTCTTACTGGCTCTGGCGGAGTAACAAGTTCTTCGTGCGAATATGTGCGTCCTTCTTCGGTTGTCCACCCTGCTCCATTCTTTATATTGTTTATTTGACTTACTGGAATTTTCAGGAAGTCTATCATATCCCTGCGTATGTGAGGCAACGTCGGTTTCTCACGGAAAAGGAAACCGCAACAGGGCACTCTATGTTCCAACGGTATAGTCTCAACAGTAAGCGAATGGTCCTCATAAATAGTCTTTCGTTCATACGCGTTAATCTCGTGAAAATCAACAGTATACTCCAAACTGCTACAGAATAGCTCCAACTGAGATTTCAGCATCGGACCAAGTTCCTTAGAGGCATAAATATGTAACGGAGCTGTGCGTCCTACCATACCGAAAGTGGAAATCATTCCCATCAGTCCGAAGCAGTGGTCTCCATGAAGATGACTGATAAAAACAGCTTGTATTTTCGTGAAGGCTACATGAGAACGACGGAGCTGTATCTGTGCACCTTCACCACAGTCTATCATAAATTGTTTACCACGTATCTCCACGACTTGCGACGAGGGATAGTGGTGAAGTGTCGGCAGCGCACTTCCACAGCCTAATATATTAACACGAAATGCCTGCATAGTATTAACGTAGTCGTTTATATGCGAAGATACCCTTCTGGTTTTCGAGCAACAGACTATCGACACCGAGTTCATAGACATTGAACGTGTCGGCACCGAGGATTAGTGCACCATTACATATATGCCACTCCGTCAGCGGGTGTGGTTCTTTTATCTTCGATATAACCACTCCGCCCTCCTGAAGTTCGAACGACTGGTCTATGGCAATCCATTTTCCCAACAGCGTCGTAAGATTAATGACGTTTGTCGCTACTCGTTCTCCGTCAGCATTTACGGTAATTATCGCTGCCACCCTGTCACCAATGGCAAGACCTCCCTTTACCACTGGGTTCACAGCATCCTGGTCAATAATACATCTAACGGTATCGCCTCTTGAAATAATAAGTTCCAGAGCATTCATTGAAGTACCTTCTCCACAATGTCCATAAACCGTAGTGTCAGTTACTTCTGGAATATCCACAATTGTGGTGTCCACGTCATTTGCTTTCTGCGTCTTACCGCCATTACATGAGCATATTGCTACGATAGCAAAAGCTCCTAATATAATCTTTTTCATTACTCTTTGCTTTTTGCTTCTTCCCACAGTTTGTCCATCTCTTCAAGCGACATCTCCGTTAGCGGCTTTCCGGCTCTTATGGAGTGTTCCTCAATATAGTTAAATCTGCGGATAAATTTCTGGTTAGTATATTCAAGGGCATTGTCCGGATTCAGTTTATACAGACGTGCCGCATTGATGACGCTAAAGAGGAAGTCGCCAAGTTCCCGTGTAGAGCGGTCCTTATCCTCACGCTCAAGCTCTGCTTCCAGTTCGTTAAGTTCTTCGTGAACTTTCTTCCACACATCCTTTCTGTCCGCCCAGTCAAAGCCGACATTACGAGCCTTGTCCTGCACCCTGTATGCTTTTATCAGCGACGGCAGCGAGTCGGGAACACCCGAAAGGACGCGTTTCTTTCCTCCGTTTTCCTTAAGTTTTATCTGTTCCCAGTTCTTTAGCACATCGTCGGAAGTCTCTGCCGTAGAGTCGCCATAGATATGAGGATGACGGAATATCAGTTTATCAGCCTCATGGTTACACACGTCGGCGATGTCGAAGTCTCCCTTCTCCTCTCCTATCTTTGAGTAGAATATCATGTGCATTAGTACGTCGCCCAACTCCTCACAAATGTTTTCCTTGTCATTTTTCAGGAGGGCATCAGCCAATTCGAACGTCTCTTCTATGGTATTTGGACGCAGACTCTCGTTCGTCTGTTTCTTATCCCAGGGACACTCTTTACGCAAGCGGTCCAGGACGTCCAACAGCCGACCGAATGCCTCTAATTTTTCTTCTCTTGTATGCATACTTTTTGTTATTACGCTGCAAAAGTACTTATTTTTTTATTATCTCAATAAAAATTTTGTAAAATATGATATATTTTGTACCTTTGCAGCCAATTTACGAAACAAAGATAAATTCAACGAGATATATGGAATTAGCAAGTAAGTACGATCCTCGCGAAGTGGAATCGAAATGGTACCAGTATTGGCTTGACAACAAGCTGTTTAGTTCAAAACCCGATGGTCGCGAACCATACACTATTGTAATACCTCCACCAAACGTTACTGGTGTACTTCACATGGGACACATGTTGAACAACACCATTCAAGACATATTGGTAAGAAGAGCCCGCATGGAGGGCAAGAACGCCTGCTGGGTGCCGGGAACGGACCACGCTTCCATTGCTACCGAGGCCAAAGTAGTGAAAAAGCTTGCCGAACAAGGTATCAAGAAGAGCGACCTCACCCGCGAGCAGTTCCTGGAGCATGCGTGGGAATGGACACACGAGCACGGAGGCATCATCCTTAAGCAGCTCAGGCGCCTCGGCGCCTCGTGCGACTGGGACCGCACAGCGTTCACTATGGACGAGAAACGCTCGGAGAGCGTCATCAAGGTTTTTGTGGACCTTTACAACAAAGGACTCATATATCGTGGTCTGCGTATGGTAAACTGGGATCCAAAGGCACAGACAGCACTCTCCAACGAAGAGGTCATCTACAGAGAGGAGCACTCTAAACTGTACCACCTGAAGTACTATGTTGCAGACGTCAAGGAACTTAACGACAAAGAGCTCGAAGCTCAAGGCAACGTCATCCACAAGGATGAGAAAGGCTACTACGCTGTTGTTGCCACCACACGTCCAGAGACTATCATGGGCGATACTGCTATGTGTATCAACCCCAAAGACCCCAAGAACCAGTGGCTCAAGGGCAGAAAAGTTATCGTACCTCTCGTAGGACGTGTTATTCCCGTTATTGAAGACCGCTACGTAGATATTGAGTTCGGAACAGGATGTCTTAAGGTTACTCCGGCTCACGACACCAACGACTATATGTTAGGAAAGACTCACAACCTGGAGACTATCGACATCTTCAATGCCGACGGAACAATTTCTGCCGAAAGTCCTTTGTATGTCGGAATGGACCGCATGGACTGTCGTAAGCAGATTGCCAAGGACCTCGAGGCAGCAGGACTTATGGAACGCATAGAGAACTACGTTAATAAGGTGGGCTACTCTGAGCGTAATAGCGACACAGCGGTAGAGCCACGTCTCTGTAAACAGTGGTTCCTGAAGATGAAGCATTTTGCCGACATCGCGCTGCCTCCGGTAATGAACGACGAACTGAAGTTCTATCCTACAAAATACAAGACTACTTACAAGAACTGGTTGGAGAATATCCAGGACTGGTGTATCTCTCGTCAGCTGTGGTGGGGTCACCGCATCCCTGTATATTATATAGGAGAACAGACCGACGACAGCGAGAACTATGTTGTTGCCGAAACACGCGAGAAAGCTCTTGAGCTGGCTCGCAAGAAGAATCCTTCTGTTACCGACAGCGATCTTCATCAGGACGAGGATGCCCTCGACACCTGGTTCTCTTCTTGGCTGTGGCCTATCTCGTTGTTCGACGGCATCAACAATCCCGACAACGAAGATATCAACTACTACTATCCTACTGCCGACCTCGTAACAGGTCCGGACATCATCTTCTTCTGGGTAGCACGTATGATTATGGCTGGCTACGAATATCGTAAGGATATGCCTTTCAAGAACGTTTACTTCACAGGTATCGTCCGCGACAAACTTGGCAGGAAGATGTCTAAGTCGCTCGGCAACAGTCCTGACCCAATAGAACTTATCGACAAATACGGTGCCGACGGAGTACGTATGGGAATGATGCTCTCTGCTCCTGCCGGCAACGACATCCTCTTCGACGACAGTCTATGCGAGCAGGGACGTAACTTCAACAACAAGATATGGAACGCCTTCCGCCTTGTAAAGGGTTGGGAGGTTTCCGACACCCTGCAGCAGTCTCTCAACACCAAGATTGCCGTTAAGTGGTTTGACGCTAAGTTGAAAATTGTTAACGAAACCATCAACGACCTCTTCTCGAAGTACCGTCTTTCTGAGGCTCTCATGGAGGTATATAAACTCTTCTGGGACGAGTTCTCAAGCTGGTATCTCGAGATGGTTAAACCTGCATACGTTGATGGTAAGGCACAGCCAATAGACCGTGCTACCTACGATGCCACACTACGTTTCTTTGACGCTCTGCTGAAGATGCTCCATCCGTTTATGCCGTTCATTACCGAAGAGCTGTGGCAGGCTCTCTACGACCGCAAGGATGGCGACTCTATCATGCGCGAGTGTCTCAAACTCAACGCTCCGACAAAAGAAGAACAGAAGCTCTCTGACGACATCGAAGTCGTTAAGCAGATTGTCTCTGGTGTTCGTATGGTTCGTAACCAGAAGAACATCCCTCCAAAGGAACAGATGACACTTCACGCTATCGGCAAGAACAACTTCGAGGCATACAACGACGTCATCAGCAAGATGGCGAACCTCAAGGCTATTGAGGTCGTTGCCGAGAAGAGTGCCGACGAGTCTTCATTCATGGTGGGCACTGAGGAGTTTGCTGTTCCCGTTGGCGACATGATTGACGTCGCTGCCGAGTTGGAGAAGCAGGAGGCTCAGTTGAAGCACCTCGAAGGCTTCCTCATGGGTATTAAGAAGAAACTCTCCAATGAGAAATTCGTTGCTAACGCTCCCGAGGCTGTCGTTGCTCTGGAACGCAAGAAGCAGAGCGACTCCGAGGAGAAGATAGCTACTCTCCGTGAGAGCATTGCCGAACTGAAGAAGAAACTCTAACCATTCCTTTATGAAGAAGATACTACTGGCATTATGTCTCGCCTTCACTCTTGTCGCATGTCACAGTGACGACGAGACAGAGCCGCCGGTTATCTACGACGAGACCTTCTTCGTATATATGCCTTGGACGGGTAATCTCACCGATTACCTGCAGAGCAACATCTCCGCTATAAAGCGTTCCATAGTGAAACGCAAAGGTTTGGGCACAAAACGCGTTCTTGTATTCTTTGCCAAAAGCACCACACAGTCTGCCCTCTACGAAATAAAATACTCCAACGGGGAGTGTAAGGACGACACGCTGAAACGCTATACCTTCAACGATACCGACTACACTACCGTCGAGGGACTGACATCGATACTTCAGGACGTCAGGAACGTCACCAAGACCGACAAGTATTCTATGCTTATAGGCTGTCACGGCTCAGGCTGGCTTCCTGTGGGAAGACCTATGGATGCTCCTCGCAGAGCATTCGGGGCAACTGACAAATACGCTAATTATCAGGCGGAGATAAGCACCCTTGCCAAAGCTGTCACAGGTGCCGGGATGTCTATGGAGTTCATCCTCTTCGACGACTGCTATATGGCGGGCATTGAGATTGCCTACGAGCTACGTAAGGCGACACGCTACTTCATCGCCTCTACATGCGAGATAATGGATGTGGGAATGCCTTATGAGCTTTGTTTCCCTCCGCTCCTCGCCCACGACTATAATGCCGTCCTCGATGCCTTTTATGAATTTTACAACAGTTACGATCGTCCCTACGGAACGCTGGCGGTTATAGACTGCAAAGAGACTGAGGCTACGGCAGACATTATGAAACGCATTAATGCAACATACACCATTGATGCCGAAAGACTGGAAAAAGTACAGAAACTCGACGGCTGCAACCAGACAATATTCTATGATATGGGCAGTTATGTTGAGAACCTTGTAAACGACAAGGAAGAACCGCTGTTTATGGAGTTTCAAAGCAAACTCATAGACCTCGTGCCTTACTATATCTGCACCAAGGAATACATCTCGTACCTCCACAATAGGGCAGGCATCGTATATCCCATAAACACCTTCAGCGGAATAACAAACAGCGACGCCACCGAGAACCAGTACGTCGCTGAAGATAAGCTCAAAACATCTTGGCAGCCCCCCACACACTCAGACAGCCCCTTGTATTTACATGGGACACAACGTCGTACAAGGACACACGTCGCACCTCGGTTTACGCCTCTGAC
>CAMUVE010000035.1:0-19587 GCA_947163985.1 uncultured Prevotella sp. | reverse complement strand
TGATGACGTGTCTCCTCGGCATTCTTATGGGTGACGTCAAGACATACGTGGTCAAGACCGTGAATCTTCATCTCTTTGTCAATAGCTCGTGCCACAATGTCGCGAGGAGCTAATGACAGTCGTTCGTCGTACTTCTCCATAAACGACTCGCCATTTGGGAGTCGCAGTATGCCGCCATATCCGCGCATAGCCTCGGTTATAAGGAAAGCTGGATGTGTTTCGCCAACATGATGGAGAACGGTAGGGTGGAACTGCACAAACTCCATATCGGCAACGGTTCCCTTGGCACGATATACCATAGCAATACCATCACCGGTAGCTATAACGGGGTTAGACGTAGTCATATAGACAGCACCCACACCACCAGTACATATTACTGTGCACTTAGCGAGGTAGGTATCTACCTTCTGCGTAGTAGGATTAAGGATATATGCTCCGTAGCACTCTATGTTGTCCATGTGACGGTTTACCTCCACGCCCAGGTGGTGCTGGGTGATAATCTCTACAGCAAAGTGATTCTCCTTGATTTCTATGTCGGGATTGTTCCTTATGGCTTCCATAAGTCCTCGCTGTATCTCGGCTCCAGTATCGTCAGCATGATGAAGGATGCGGAACTCGGAGTGCCCTCCCTCACGATGGAGGTCGAAGTTGCCGTCCTCCTTGCGGTCGAAGTTAACACCCCATTTTACGAGTTCTTTGATTTGTTCCGGCGCCATAGTAACCACCTGACGTACTGCCTCCGGGTCGCTGATGTAATCGCCAGCAATCATAGTGTCCTCAATGTGCTTCTCAAAGTTATCAACAAGAAGGTTTGTCACCGATGCAACACCACCTTGCGCAAACGAAGTATTAGCCTCGTCCAGTGAGGTCTTGCAGATTAGACATACCTTTCCCTTCTTCTCTCTTGCCACTTTCAGGGCATAGCTCATGCCGGCAACACCCGCACCGACAATAAGAAAGTCGTATTTATATACCATTGTTTTACGTTAACGTTGCTGCAAAAGTACGAATAAGCAAGGACAAAACCAAAGAAAATACAAAAAAAAGGACTTCAGTAGAAGTCCCTTCTCATTATTAACTAATAACTAAAACAAAATTTCGAAAAAAAGTCAGCACTCTTTAGAGCTTCTTGCTGACGTTGATTGCTTCTACAATCTCTATAGCTATAATTGCCATAGTTCCTAATGCAATCGTCATCATCTTTTTACCTTTCTTTTAATTAATACCTTATTTTTCTATGTTATCCTGAATGGGATTGCTCCCTAATTGCACTGCAAAGGTATGGTGTTTTTGCTGTGCACGCAAACAATAAGGGGTTCAGTGCGGTTTTTATAAGCTATTTTTTTGATGTCAATCAAGTTTTATATGGAAAAATTTTGGTAAATGAAAGTTTTATCGCTATCTTTGCAAAGACAATGAAGTAATAACAAAACCTTATACAGCTATGATAGATGTAAAAGAAACACTAAAGAAAAGCGAAGAAAGAATGGAAATGGCTGCCATGTTCTTGGAAGAGAGCCTTAACCGTATTCGTGCAGGACGCGCCAACGCAGCAATTCTTGACGGCGTAAGAGTGGAGTCATACGGACAGATGGTGCCGCTGAACCAGGTAGCTAACGTTACTTGTCCCGATGCAAGAACAATAGCTATTCGTCCTTGGGACAAGAAGGCTATACGAGACATCGAAAAGGCTATCATGGACAGCGACGTAGGTATAACACCTGAAAACAATGGTGAGATAATACGTCTTGGTATTCCACAGCCTACAGAGGAACGACGTCGTGAACTCGCTAAGCAGTGTAACAAAATTGGTGAAAAAGCAAAGGTAGAAGTGCGTAACGTGCGTGGCGAGATAAAGGAAAAACTGAAGAAAGCCATAAAGGACGGACTCTCTGAAGACAACGAGAAGGACGCAGAACTCGAATTGCAGAAGATTCACGATAAGTTCATAAAGAAAATAGACGACCTCCTCGCTGCAAAGAACAAGGAGATAATGACGGTGTGATGAAAAACGAAGGTTGAGGGTTGATGGTTAAATTACGAGGTGTCGCCTGCGGCGATTGTGAAGTGTTCATGGTTGACGTATTACTTCGTAACTTATGCTTCAACCTTGCGGCATAGCCGCAACACATCGTAATTCAACCTTCAAAATTCAACCATAAGAATGAAAGGAATCGTCATAAAGAATACAGGCAGTTGGTACTCCGTCCTCACGGACGAGGGTACCACTGTTCTTTGTAAGATAAAAGGAAACTTCAGACTGAAGGACATCCGTAGCACTAACCCCGTGGCGGTGGGGGATAGGGTTAGCCTCTCTCCCAACCCCTCCCCAAGTAGGGAGGGGAGTCGCCAGTCCGTAGGTACCCCCTCTACTTGGAGGGGGCAGGGGGAGGCTGTAGGAAGTGAGGTTACTTTTATTACTGCTATAGAAGATAGGAAAAACTACATCGTCAGACGTTCACAGAACCTGTCGAAACAGAGTCATATCATTGCGGCTAACGTGGACCAGGCGGTGCTGATGGTGACAGTGAACTATCCAGAGACGTCAACGACGTTCATAGACCGCTTTCTGGCGTCAGCGGAGGCATACGACATCCCCGTTATACTGGTGTTTAACAAGATGGATTTGCTCAACGAGGAGGAACTGCACTACCAACAGATGATGATGGAACTGTACGACACAGTGGGCTACACCTGTGTGGCATTGTCGGCAGAACAGGGCTTGGGTATTGATGCTCTACGCGAACTGTTGAAGGACAAAGTAACCGTATTCAGCGGAAACAGCGGAGTAGGGAAATCAACACTTCTAAATCAGCTCATCCCTGGGGTGAACCTTAAGACTGCAGCAATATCGGATGCACATAATACAGGAATGCACACGACGACATTCTCCGAGATGTTACGACTGCCTTTCGGAGGGTGGGCTATAGATACTCCGGGAGTAAAGGGGTTCGGTTCCTTCGATATGGAGCCTGAGGAGTTGACAAGCTATTTCAAGGAGATATTTCATTTCTCGAAAAACTGTCGCTTCTCGAACTGCACACATACCCACGAACCAGGATGTGCTGTACTTAAAGCGTTGGAAGACCACTATATAGCACAGAGCCGTTATCAGAGTTACCTCTCGATGCTTGAGGATAAGGATGGAGGAAAATACAGAGAGAGTCAATAATAAAAAAGCTCGGGAATTTCCCGAGCTTTTATTTTGGCTTTATATGATTTAATTACTTAACCATATATTTGCGACCGTTCTCAATAACGATGCCGCGATAGTCGTTGTTTACGCGCTGACCAGCGAGGTTGTACTTAACACCAGCCTTAGCCTTGTTAGCTACGTTTGTGATACCGCTGGCCTCACCCTTTTCAGCTGCGAGTGTCCAGCCCTTAACGATATCCTTACCACCTGCCCATGTCAGTGTGAATGTAAGGTAAGAGTCTGTGATGTTTATCAGGTCAACAGCGAAGTTACCATCGACCTCCTCCAGCCAATCAATTGTCTCTTCTGCAACGGGGAGTCTGCCGTCACCTGGGTCAGTCTCATCACCATAGTAGATATTCCAGTAACCGAGCCAACCAATAAGGTTAGGACGGAACTTAAACTGCCATACCTGTGTCTCTGTGCCACCTTCTACCTCTGCAGTAGCGGGAATAATAGCCTTCAGAGCAGCTACGTCAGCTGAATACTGGAACTGGTTCTCGCCGATAGCCTTGAACAGATTCTCGCTCGCAGCCCATTCGTTGTGGTTGCCAGAAATGCCGATAGCATCAATTTTTGCATCAGGAATTACAATGTATTGTTCTGTAATATCCTCGAGAACTACATTTCCTGCGCCATCGTCCCAAGAAAGTGTGAAGTAACGGTCTGTTGTTGCATTTTCAACATTGCCTGTCTGCTTAGTATCAGTTGCTTCACCGTTATTGAAGAGGAAAGAGATTGTAGTTACTCCTTCGAAGGTCCACTTCCAGAACTTGTCGCCTGAGTTGGGATCTTCCCACTGCTCTGTAAGCTGGTATGTTCCAGGCCAACCTCCTTCGGGTCCAGGATAACCATTGTCACCTCCCCACCACCAGATGAATGGAGCTACATCGCTATTAACGTAAACTGTGATGTCTGCCTTAGCAGCAACTGCGAATACGCACATGAAAAGTAAGGTAAAAATTTTCTTCATAATAGTAAATGTTTAAGTTTATAAATGTTTTTCTTAAATGGTTTTATCACTTTACGTCAGCAAATGTAGTAAATTTTAATATTGCATGATATGTTTTTTTCAAAAAAAACGCGCAATTTGTAGCGCAAACGTTTGCGCAGTCTTAAAAACAAGCAGGCAACCCACATGGAGCTGCCTGCTCATTAAAACGTTAGATGTAATATATGGTGTATTACTTACTTTGTCTTCAGGATTGTCCAGTTGCCGGTGATATCATTAAGGAAGATGTCGTATGTTCCAGCAGGAACAGTAATCTCCTTGTTGCCTGTAGGCAGAGTATAAACAACAGGAGTGATAGGCTGTGAACCGTCGCCACCCCAAACCTTAGTGTCGGCGTGGTTAGCACGGAACTTAACCTTAGTCTCGGCTGTTACCTCATAGTCTAACAGATACCAGTTGTGCGGAGCAACCTTACACTGGGTGAGGTCTTTCTCGCCATTAGCACCAACGATGCTGATCTGATTGTACTTTTCAGTCTCCTGAACAGCAGTCCATTGATACTTATGGATGTTGTTCTCCTCGTCCATAGTGATTGTGAAGGTGTACCAGCCTTCGGTAACAGGACCTAACCAGCCACCAGCCTTCTTGAAGTCTCCACTCTCGAGACGTGGATCGTTGTTACCACCCTTGAAGCCCCAAGAATTTGAGGCGGCACCAGCCAACATTGCCTCACGCTCCCAAACCTTAGCATTGAACTGGCTAGAACCATTATTGTTGTTTGGCCAGAATGTGGTGTAGGTGAATGTTGTCTCACTGGTCTTGTAGAACATGTAGCAACGATACTCCTCTGGAGCCACTATCTTCATATTGGACATTGCAGCACTATTAGTGAGCAGATAGTAGCAATGGAAAATAACTACTGGCTCAATAACGATAGTCTGCTTCTCCATGTTGATAGTGAGGTTGTACTTAGAAGCACCATCAAGAGCAGGACCTACGAAAGGAGCAACACCACGAAGCATTCCTTCGCCTTCGCCCTTACCAAAGCCGAGCTTAACATCACCAGCCTTGAACTTCTCGAGATCTTCGTCAGCTACGATGTAGAACTTAGTATCGTGACGCACATTAGCAGCATCCGTGAGAGCCTCAATAGAGAGTGTGAATACAGGATCGTCATATACGTCAGTAGCCTCATGGTCGAACTTAGTCTCAATCCACTTGCCGTCCAGACCAAGAACCATAGCATAGTAAGCATTGGCTATGTGGCGGTCACCCTCGTTGACAGGAGTAAACAGCACCTTATAGTTGCCGTAGTAGTTCTCGCCCGGAGTACCCACGATAGCCTCGCTGGTGCCGTCAGTAACGGTGTAGAGGTGAATGCGAATGTAAAGGTCTGTCAGGTTAGGATTGTGAGTAAACTCATTGTAGTAGGCTGCCTGCAGCTCACTTGGCAAAACGGTAACTTTATCGGTCTCAGCCATACTCTCGCAGTCAACAGTAGCATACTTGCTGTAGTCTGCATCACGTGAGATGTCTATGCGTGCCTTAACAATAGTGTTCTTTGGCATCTGTCCTTCTGCAACAGTAACAGTTCCCAACTCTACAGGCTTGTCTTCGGCGATAAGCTGCTGCAGATTGATTCCACCAATATTGACGGGAGTAAATTGTATTGCGTCAGACTTCAGTGCGCTCTCTGGCAGGTTTGACTGTGGAGGAGTCGAGGTGGAGTAGTCGTCACCGCAAGAGGTGAAGACTACTGCCACGAGAGCCATTATATAAAAACTTATTTTTTTCATAATTCCTTATTTTTTAGTTCGCAACAATTCTTAATGAGAGATCTTTCATGTTGAATGTGATTGTGTATGAACCAGCTGGGATACTCTCGAACTTCCAGTTACTTTGTCCCTTTACAACAGGTTTGAAGTCAAAAGCTCCATCCTTAAGTTCGCATGCCACATTATTTAAGTCAGGAACATCTGCTCCCCATGAGTCGCCGCCTCCCCAGTCAGTCAACTTTTCATAGAAGCGGAAAGCTAATTCTCCTGCTGGCAGTTCGAATGTTCCTTCGAAGTTCTTATTGCCAATTTCAGTTTCTTCAAGTTTCCATTCTTCAAGAGCTGCTGCGTTAGCAGGTATTGGAGCGAGCCATTCGCCAGGAGTACCAATGAGGTAGATAAATGCCGGCTTCTTAATTACACGGAATGATCTCATGTGATTGAAGAATACAGGTTCTGAAATAATTGTAGAACCAGGAACTTCTGTAGTATTAGACTCTATCAATGCAGCCTTTACACGTACGGCAATCTTGCGGAAGCCTTTGTCAACGTACTGCTCAATCTCCTTAACACCGTCAGCCTGGTTGATTTCCATTGCCATACCTTCGGCGCTGATGTTGGCAGAGCATGTTGTGTAAGTACTAATCATGAAGTCATCCTCATAGCCGATAACGTTGCCGTCATCGTCTTTGATAGTCTTCTGGCTCCACTTAATAGATCCGTCGTCCTGAACGACACCGACCTGAATGCTATAAGTAGCCTGAGCGTTATAGCCGTAGTTGGGTTGTGACCAAGTAAGATGGACCGTGTTGTCCTCCGAAAGTTGGATATACTGGTCTGTCATAGCAGGAGTATTAACCTTGAACTCTGTCGGAGTACGGAATGTAGGATTGTCGTCGCGATCATCCTTGCATGATGTGAATAAGCTGGCAATGCTAAAGATGAGCAGGGTGCCAAGCAATAATTTGTTCTTCATATTGCGTTTCTTATTATATTCTGTTATTATCTCTATTTATTCAATCTCAGAATAGCCATCAATCTGTGTCAGATTCTTGTTAGCCATAATCTCTGAAGATGGTATAGGGAATACGTTGCGTGTCTTTGGGAACTTAATCTTGTTGGCGCCATTAGCAACACCGTTCTTGTAATCCCAGTTGTATGCGTCCTGACCACCGTACTTGTTATTGCGGATGAGGTCAACGCGACGATAACCCTCATAGTAGAACTCACGAGCACGCTCGTCGAGAACGTCGTTGAGAGAGTAGATACTTCTAACACCAGCGTGAGCACGATTACGGATAGCATCCATATACTGCTTAACCTTTGGTGTTGAAGAACCTGCGATATGCAGTTCTGCCTCAGCAGCATTGAGATAAGCCTCAGCAACGCGGAAGAGGAAGAAGTCTATATCAACGTCAGTTTCATTGTGAGGAGTAGCACCAGTAGAGTAGTTGTTGTTCCATTTAGGAGTTGCAATACCTTCTGTGTAAGCAGAGTTTGCTGCTAACTCAAGAGTGCGGTCTTTTCCATAGAAGATGGCGCGGTCGTCACTACTTGCGTCACGAATCTCCTTAGCTGTCTTTCCAACGTAGATAGAAGGTGAAGAGGTGAACTTCTCAAGGAACTGAGGACGGCAGCGCATACCTGCCCAAGAGCCGTCGGTAGTACCAGGACCGAGGTTGGTAACGGTAGCAGTGGTGTATTTGCCATCAGAGCTACCCCACATAGCAGCGATGAAGAAGCGTGAGCCACCCCATCCGCGAGTGGTGAGACCGTCCTGCTTCAGAGGAAGGATAGCCTCGCAGGTAGCACCGTTAGAACCGTTGTCACCCATGAAGAGGAGGTCGTAGGGCTTGTAGCCGTTATCCTTAGCCACCTGTGACATCTCAGCATCAGTGAAGAGCTTGTAGCCAGACTCGTTAATAACTTTTTCAGCATACTGCAGAGCCTTGTCCCAGTGAGGATTGTTCTGACCATCGTTGTTGAGGTATGTACCTGCGTTGAGGTACAGACGGCTCAGGAGCAACCAAGCTGCAGCCTTGTCAATACGTCCGTAGTCGGGATCTGTTTCAGCCTTAGGTTTTGGAGCAAGCAGATTAGGTTCTGCTGTCTCAATCTCGTTCTTTACCCAGTTGAAAAGGAACTCACGTCCGAGTGAGAGCAGTTCAGCACGGGTGTAGGTCTTTGTAGCGTCGAACTTCTCGTTGTAAGCGTGAGCCTGCTTAGGCACATCTGGCGAGATAGTTGTTGTGAACGATGGGTCACCAAAGAAGTCAAGCATTAAATAATAATTGTACGCGCGAAGCATACGAACCTCTGCCAACATTGTTGCATCCTGATCAGAGAACTTCTCAATGTAATGGTTGCAGAAACCAATGTTAGACACCAGACGATAATAGAGGAACTTCAGCGTAGGAGTACTTGGAACACACTGGTTATAGCAGATGTCCACGATACCACCATCAGACCACCAGCAGATAGATTCGTCGGTAGGAAGTACGTTGAAGTTGAATATGTTACGCAGTAGGGTAGAACGACCCGCATCCTGGATGGTGAAGTCAGCGTTACCGTCGTTACCTTCCATAATCAGACCCGCATAGCACTTGGCATACAGACCGTTGATATCTACGGTAGCAGTCACTGTCGGGTCAATGTTGCCATCATTCAGGTCCTTCATACAGGATGTAGTAGTCAGCATAATTGCTGCTACAGGAACCATTGTCTTTAATATATTGAATTTCATATTTCAGTACTTTTTAGTGATTTAGAAGTTCAGGTTAAGACCCAACAGGAATGTGCGGCAGCGTGGATAAACGCTTCCTTCCTTACCAGATGTCTGTTCAGGATCAAGACCTTTGTACTTAGTAACTGTGAATACGTTAGAGCAAGAAGCATAAATACGTCCTGAAAGACCGTGATATGCATTTGTCTTGAACAGCTTGTCAAAGTTGTAACCGAGAGTGATGTTATCGCACTTCAGGAACGAAGCATTCTGTACGAAGTAGTCAGAAAGTGGATAGTTGTAAGAAGACCACTTCAGATTGATGATGTCGTTAGTGCTGTTCTCGTAGAAACCGCCGGGGTTAGCCATAACGGAAGAGTTCATCTTACCCTGTACGATGTCGTTGTAAACATAGTTTCCGAGGCTGAAGCGGAAGTTTGTTCCGAGGTCCCAGTCCTTATAAGAAACCTTGAAGTTGAAACCACCAGTCCAAGGAGCTGCGATGTTCTTATAGAAGTAACGGTCATTATCGTCGATAGTACCGTCAGCATTGCGATCTACGTAAACGCCCTGAATAGGACGACCGCTCTGGTCGTAAACCTGCTGATATACCCAGAATGAGTTAGCTGGCTCACCAACCTTGTGGTATGTAACCTTTGAGTCGGTACCTACTGTCATTCCTGCTTCAATCATATCGCGACCTCCGTAGAGTTCGGTAATCTTATTCTTGTTGTAAGCAACGTTTGCACCTACTTCAATGAACCAGTCCTTTGTCTGAAGAGGTCTGCCGGTAACTGCAATTTCAATACCGGTATTCTTCAGAGATCCTGCATTAAGCATCATAGCGTTATCGAAGTTCATACCGCCAGGAATTGTAGGAGTACAAAGCAGGTCGGTAGTCTTACGATGGTAAGCATCGAATGCAAGAGTGAGTCGCTGGTTCCACATACCGAAGTCAACACCGAAGTTCCATGTTGTTGTTGTTTCCCAAGTCAGGTCATTGTTATAAACCAATGGCTGGTAGAGAACACCTGTAGTGTTAGGACCAATAGGATAGAGGTAGTGGCTGTTAGCGATATCGGTAGTTACCTTGTAAACAGGAGTGTAGTACTCTCTACCGGTATTCTGCTGACCTGTCTTACCCCAACCCACACGGATCTTTGCGTCGCTGATGATATCAACGTTCTTCAGGAAGCTCTCGTCCTTAAGACGCCAAGCGAATGCTGCTGATGGGAAGAAACCCCAGCGGTGTCCGTCAGCGAAACGGCTTGAACCATCGTAACGAGCTGTGAATGTGAAGAGGTAGCGATCCATAAGAGTGTAGTTAGCACGTCCGTACCAGCTGACGAGAACTGTCTGTCCCTTCCACTCTGGATTGCTCTGAGAGTGAATCTTTCCTGCTCTTGGCACTTTCTCTCCGTCAATTTCGTCTTCACCAGTGTTTGTCATTGGGTAGTAATCTCTGTACCAAGAACCTCCCCAATACTTCATGCGGCTGTACTCGTAACCTGCCATGATGTCAAAGTGATGGTTCTCTGTGAAGTCCTTCATGTACTGTGCGTAAGCTGTGTATATAAGGTTGTACTTCTTCTCCTTGTTTTCGCCAGAACCACCATAGTAGTAGCCATAAGTGCTCTTAGGATTGTTTGATGTATATTCACCACCATCAGAATAATCACCAGCGATGTTCATGTGGAGGCGGAGGCTCTCGAATCCGTGAATCTTATAGTCAAATTCAATGTTACCTAAGAGGACGTTAGCTTTCTTATAGAATGTGTAGTTGTCAATCTTCTCAACAGGGTTGTTAGGAGAGTTGTCGAGGAAGGTGTATGGATAAGTCGGGTCGTTATAGAAGTCGCCCTCCTTTGTCCACTGCCAGTAACCGCCGAAGTTCTCATATCTCGGGTCGTTGCTGCGAACAGGACGTGTTGGGTCCATACGTGTTGCAAGACCGATAGCGTCTGTACCACCAGGTTTTGTCTTAGAATAAGCATACTTACCATTGAAGTTAATGGTCAGGTGATCCTCGAGCAGTGATGGACTAAGACTGATGCCAGCTGTGAAACGGCTGTAAGAAGAGCCCTTCAATACACCCTGCTGGTTTGTATAGCCTACACTTGCACGATAAGGCATTGACCAAGCTTTGTTACCAAAGCCGCCAGTTACTGTGACATTCTGGTCGTGGCTGAATGAGTTGCGGTAAATCTCCTTCTGCCAGTCAGTGTCGTATGTTCCTGCTGCATAGTTAGGAGTGCCGTCGGCGTTGAACTCTCTCCATCCCAGTCCGTCATACTGCTTAGAACCCTCGCCGTATGTGTTCTTCATGTGGGCCACATATTCGCCAGCGTTTAGTACGTCGAGTTTCTTGGCAACGCTACTTACAGAGAATGTACCGTTGTATGAAACCTTCGGAGCTTGGTTCTTCTGTCCCTTCTTTGTTGTGATGATGATGACACCGTTAGAACCGCGGCTACCATAAATAGCAGTAGCTGAAGCATCCTTCAGCACGGTGAACGATTCGATATCGTTAGGGTTAACAAGTGATAGTGGGTTGTTGGTACCCTTTGTGGCGTTGTTGTCCATTGGCATACCGTCAATCACGATAAGTGGGTCGTTAGATGCGTTAAGTGAGGCACCACCACGAATACGTATCTGGGCGCCGTCACCAGGAGCACCAGAAGCGGAGTTTACGTTCACACCCGCAATCTTACCCTGGATCATGTCCTGTGCACTTACCTGGATACCGTGGTTCTTCTCGTCAGGTTTAATAGCTGTTACAGAACCAGTAAGGTCAGTCTTACGTGCAACACCATAACCGATGACAACGACGTTCTCAAGCATCTGAGAGTCGTCCTCAAGAGTGATGTTTAAGTCTGTGGCAGCAGCGACTTTCGCTTCCTTGTAACCTACGTAGGATACAATAATCTGTGCGCCCTGCTTTGCTTTCAGGATAAAGTTACCGTCGAAGTCAGTAACCGTTCCGCCATCTTGTCCTACAACACGGACAGTAGCTCCGATGACTGCTTCTCCAGTAGCATCCTTAACATGGCCGTTGACAGTAATCTGCTGTGCAAAGGCTCCTGCAGAAAGGATTAACCCACAAACCAATGCGAGCATCCTCAGAGGCATTCTGAATTTTACCTGCTTCATCATACTACATTTTTAGTTAATAATTTTTTAAGTTAGTAATTATTTAGTTAATATTGAATACTTTACACAAATAGTATTAGTTCTTTTAGTATTGTCAAGAATATTTCTTCACAGAATTACAGTGCAAATATAGTTTTATATACTTAAATAAAGATAAAAAAATGACATAAATCAAATATTTTCGTTGTGCAAACGTTTGCGCTACGAAAATAAAATATTACTTTTGCATAATGTATGAACGTAAAAATGTTTTATATAAATTTGCAACTGAAAACCTATTAACCTGATACTAACCACCTATGAAGGAGCAAAAAGTATTGACCATGAAAGATATCGCTAAGGAGTTTGGAGTCTCCGTAGCGACAGTCTCAAGAGCTTTACAAGACAGCCCTCGGATAAGTGCTGAGCGGAAGGCTAATATAATAAGGTACGCGAAGGAACATAATTTTCTCCCCAATACGATAGCCGAAAATCTTCGTCGAAGCAAGGTGGCGCAACCGAAAATCATCGGTGTCATAATGCCACAGATAGCTCATTATTATTTCTCGACCATCTTGGCGGGAATAGAAGAGGAGGCTCACAGTCGCGGTTACGACATCATGGTGGCTCAGAGTAACGAGCAGTACGACAGAGAGGTGGCTATATGTAAGTCGTTCTTCGCCAACAGGGTGTGTGGCATCATTGTAAGTCAGGCAAAGGACACGAAGAATTATGCACACTTCCAGAATCTTCTCGACAACGGAGTACCCTTGGTGTTCTTTGACCGTATATGTACGGGTATAAACACTAACAGAGTAGTTGTTGACGACTATATGGGAGCATATAATGCGGTGAGCTACCTCATTGAGACGGGCTGTAAGAACATTGCATTCTACGGCTCTCCTATGCAGCTCGAAATTTCAAAGAACAGACACAACGGTTATGTTGATGCGCTGTTGAAACACGGACTGCATCCCGATGAGTCGCTGCAGCGAGAATGTGACAACCGTAAGATGGCAGAGGAAATAACACCTGAGATGCTAAGGAGACCGAACCGTCCAGATGCTTTCTTCGCCGTTAATGATGATACTGCAATAGGAATATTATATACAGCAAAACGTATGGGTTTCCGTGTACCCGAGGACGTCTCCATATGCGGATTTACCAACGGAGAGCGTGCAATAGCCTGCGAACCGATGCTCACAACGGTGGAGCAGAGAGGGCATAAGGTTGGTGAGGAGGCTGTGAACATGCTCCTCGATTATGTTGAAGGAGGTCTCACGACAGATAAAGTGGAGAAGAAAGTAGTACGTACACGACTCATCGTGCGTGGAACAACGAGATAATTATGAATTAAAATAAAGATATGGAAAAACCGAATTTAAGTTTTTGGAATTTATGGAATCTGAGTTTTGGATTCTTTGGTGTGCAGATAGCTTATTCTTTGCAGAATGCTAATATCTCACGTATCTTTGCTACGCTGGGAGCCGATCCGCACACGTTGAGTTTCTTTTGGATACTCCCACCGTTGATGGGAATGCTTGTTCAGCCTATTGTAGGTACTCTGAGCGACAAGACCTGGACACGCTTTGGTCGTCGAATACCTTATTTGTTTATAGGAGCAGCTGTGGCCGTTGCCGTAATGTTCCTATTGCCAAATGCAGGTTCGTTAGGTCTTTCCGTTGGTGCTGCTCTGTGGTTCGGAGCTTGTGCCCTTATGTTCCTCGATACCTCTATCAATATGGCTATGCAACCCTTTAAGATGCTTGTTGGCGATATGGTCAACGAGAAGCAGAAGGCAAAGGCATACTCCATACAGTCGTTCCTGTGTAATGCTGGCGGACTGGTAGGCTTCGTTTTCCCGTTCCTCTTTGCCACCCTCGGTATAGCAAACACCGCTGCCGCAGGAGTAGTGCCCGACTCTGTGGTATATTCATTCTATATCGGTGCTATCATCCTGATACTCTGCGTTATCTATACTACAGTGAAGGTGAAGGAATGGTCGCCGGAGGAATACAACAAATATAACGCCAAGAGCGAAGAGAGCGAGGATGGCGGTGACAGCGCTAACTGGCTGGTACTCTTGAAGAATGCTCCGGCAGCCTTCTGGCAGGTCGGTCTTGTGCAGTTCTTCTGTTGGGCAGCATTCCTCTTTATGTGGAGCTATACTACGGGAGCCATCTCTGACACAGTATGGGGCACCACCGATGTGACCTCAGCAGCTTATCAGTATGCAGGCTCTTGGACGGGTATCGTCTTTGGTGTCCAGACTCTCGGTGCGGTACTGTGGGCTATGGTACTCCCTCAGTTCCCCAACATGAAGATAGCTTACTCCGTAAGTCTTGTACTGGGATGCTTGGGATTCGTTATGGTTCCGTTTGTTCACGACCAGTATTTGTTGTTCGTTCCCTTCCTGCTCATAGGCTGTGCTTGGGCAGCAATGCTTGCTATGCCTTTCGCCCTCGTAACCAACGCCCTTCAGGGTTATGGTCACATGGGAGTCTATCTGGGACTCTTCAACTGTACCATCTGTATTCCACAGATTATTGCGGCACTCCTGGGTGGTGTGATACTTACCCTCGTAGGCAGTCATCAGTATAATATGATGGTTGTGGCAGGCGTGAGTCTTCTCATCGGCGCAGGATGTGTCTTCGCCATTAAAGATAAGAAATAATAACCTTATAATACTATTACTATGGATCAAAGCACAGCTTTTGAAGTGTTCGGAGTGATAGCCAGTATTACTATGATCTTGGGGTATCTGCCTCAAGCCATAGAGACTATCCGCACCCGTAATACTGACGGAATAGCCCTGCCTACATTCCTGATGATGGCGGTGGGTGGTATCTGCTTTATGGTGCAGGGCATTATACATAAGCCCGACATTCTCTGGGCGCTATTCCTGACGAATCTTGTTACCTCCTCATGTAGCATGATAGTGTTCTGCATAAAGATTTATAATGACTATTTTAAGAAAAAATAATTTGTCCTATGAAGATAAAGTTTAATATAGGCTACCGCACAATGTTCGGGGAACAGTTGGTGCTTAACATTGTAGCAACAAAAGAGAATAAGCGCAAGGTGTCCTCATACCACATGAATACTGTTGATGGTGAGACGTGGACATACGAACTCAACGGGCGTTACGCCGTAGGTTCGCAAATTGACTATTACTATAGTGTTGAAAGTAACGGCGCGACACAGCGCATAGAGTGGCAGGTAACCACTCACCGTCTTGAAATGGTCAGCGAGAAAGGCACACGCTACGTGGTTTACGACCAGTGGATAGACATTCCCGAGGACAGCTATCTCTACAGTAGTGCCTTCACGGAGTGCATAGCCCGTCACACTCCTGTTAAGAGTCCTTTCAAGCCCTACATAAAGACGGTACGTCTGAAGGTGCGTGCTCCACAGTTGCGCAGCAACGAGTGTCTGGCTATTGTCGGAGGTGGTAAGGTGCTCGGCAACTGGGATGTAAGTAAGTCGCTCAAGATGACAGAACACAACTACAACGAGTGGATGATTAACCTTGATGCATCACAAATAGAAGACTCTAAGTTGGAGTTTAAGTTTATATGTGTCAACGAAGACAAAAACGTAGGCGTAGAGTGGGAGACAAGTGCAAACAGAGAGATAGAGCTTGAGACAATCAACGACGGCGAAGTTTTGGTCTATGAACAGCCTATAGCTTACTTCGAATTCCCGCGTCCTCGTTGCGCAGGAACCCTCGTCCCCGTCTTCTCTCTGCGTAGTAAGAACAGCTTCGGAGTAGGCGATTTCGGTGACCTGATGAAGATGATTGACTGGGTGGCAGCAACGCGTCAGCGAGTGCTACAGGTCCTCCCTATCAACGACACCACTATCACACATACCTGGACCGACTCTTATCCTTACTCTTGTATAAGTATCTTTGCTCTCCATCCGCAGTATGTTAATCTTAATGCTCTGCCAGAGCTCAAAGACGAGAAGAAGCGTAAGGAGTTCGAGAAACTCCGTGTGGAGCTGAACGCACTGCCACAGATAGACTATGAGCGTGTGAACAACGCGAAGAACGAATATATGCACCTCCTCTTCAAGCAGGAAGGCGCACACATGATGAAGTCGGTTTCGTATAAGCGTTTTTTCGAGGAGTCGAAGGAGTGGCTCGAAGCGTATGCAAAATATTGCTGCAAGCGCGACAACCTCAGCGAGGAGAATGTGACGTTCTACTACTTCGTACAGTATGTGCTCAGTCGCCAGATGAGTGAGGCACACGAGTATGCACGTCAGAAGGGTATTATCCTCAAGGGAGACATTCCTATCGGTGTTAACCGCAACGGATGCGACGTCATGCAGGAGCCTCGTTACTTCAACCTCAACGGACAGGCTGGAGCACCGCCAGACGACTTCTCCGTAAACGGACAGAACTGGGGATTCCCGACATACAACTGGGACGAGATGTTAAAAGACGGCTGTCGCTGGTGGATACGTCGCTTCCAGAACATGTCGAAGTATTTCGATGCTTATCGTATTGACCACGTGCTGGGCTTCTTCCGTATATGGGAAATCCCTGCCGACGCTGTTCACGGACTGTTAGGACAGTTTGCTCCTGCCCTCGGTATGACGCGTGAGGAGATAGAGGGCTACGGACTCCATTTCCAGGAGGAGCTCTACACCCGTCCGTTTATTACCGACTGGGTACTCGACCGCATCTTCCGTGAACACACCTCCGAGGTGAAGAAGAAGTATATCGACGCCGCAGCGAATGGCTTCTATACCATGAAACCTGAGTACGACACTCAGCGTAAAGTTGAGGCTGCCTTCGAAGGTAAGACGACAGATAAGGATATATGGATTCGCGACGGCTTGTACGCGCTTATCAGCGACGTTCTCTTCGTTCGCGATCACCGCAATCCTAATTTGTTCCATCCACGTATCTCCGTACAATTCGACTTCATCTACGAGAGCCTTAACGACAACGACAAGTACGTCTTCAACAACCTTTACAACGACTACTTCTATCGTCGTAACAACCAGTATTGGTACACCGAGGCAATGAAGAAACTCCCACGTCTGGTTGAGGCTACAAGAATGCTTGTATGCGCCGAGGACCTCGGTATGGTACCCGACTGCGTTGCATGGGTAATGAACAAGCTCCGCATACTGTCTCTCGAGATACAGTCTATGCCGAAAGACCCGACAACACGTTTCGGCAAGCTGAAACACAATCCGTACCGCTCTGTATGCACCATAAGCAGTCACGATATGCCTACACTTCGACAGTGGTGGGACGAGGACGAACAGCGCACCCAGGAGTACTATTCTTGTATGCTCCATCGTGGTGGTGCTGCTCCGCACCCGCTGCCCGGATGGTTGGCACGCGACATCGTAAGCCGACAGCTTACATCGCCTTCTATGCTCTGCATACTGAGTATTCAGGACTGGATGGCAATCGACGAGCAGCTACGCCTGAAGGATCCTAATGCAGAACGCATAAATATCCCTGCTAATCCTAAGCACTACTGGCGTTACCGTATGCACGTAAGCATCGAGGAACTCATGTCTAACAGAAGTTTCACGGAGAATGTCAAAGAGTTGGTATTGCAGTCGGGACGTAAGTAATGCATAATTCATAATTCATAATTCATAATTCATAATTTTGTAATTTATGAAGAGAAACATATTATTGACGTTATGTCTGGTGCTGGGCGCTATCTCCCTGTTGGCACAGCAGGTTAAGTCGCCTAACGGGAATGTAGAGCTGAAGTTCTCATTAGACGGCACCCGTCCTACGTACGAAATGTCATACAAGGGAAAAACTGTCATCAAATCGTCACACCTCGGTTTGGAGTTGGCAAAGGATAAGCACGCCAGCAGAAAATATAAAGAGACAGACTTGATGGATGGCTTTACTGTTGTTGACACAAAGACCTCTACCTTCGACGAGACGTGGAAACCGGTGTGGGGCGAGACGGCAACAATACGTAACCACTATAACGAGTTGGCTGTGACGCTGCAGCAGAAGGAGCGTACCATAGTGCTGCGCTTCCGCGTGTATGACGACGGCATAGGATTCCGTTATGAGTTCCCGCAGCAGAAGGACCTCAACTACTTTATAATAAAGGAGGAGATGACGGAGTTCGCTATGACCGGCGACCACACCGCATGGTGGCTTCCCGGCGACTACGACACTCAGGAGCAGGAAACACAGCAGACACGACTCTCGGAGATACGCGGTCGCATGAAGGAGGCTGTCAACTGGGGCAACTCCTCTGTGGCGGTATTCTCGGACACCGGTGTGCAGACAGCATTACAGATGAAGACCGACGACGGATTGTACATCAACATCCACGAGGCAGCGTGTCTTGACTATGCTACTATGCACCTTGAACTTGTTGACGCTAAGACAACGGCGCTGACGACAAAACTGCATGGCAACAGTAATGTCTATACACCAAACCCTGCGCCGTCAGCTTATCCGCTTCCCGCACCAATGACTTTCGTAAGTCATCTTACTCCCGACGCTACAGGATTGAAAGGCGCTATGCAGACTCCCTGCGAGACCCCTTGGCGTACGGTAATGGTTAGCGACGATGCCCGCGACATGCTCTCTTCAAATCTTATACTCAATCTCAACGAGCCTTGTAAGATAGAAGATACTTCGTGGATTCATCCTACGAAATACTGCGGAGTATGGTGGGAGATGATTGTCGGTAAGTCGCGCTGGAACTACACCGATGAGTTCCCGAGCATAAAACTCGACAGGATTGATTGGAGTACGGTGAAACCTAACGGACTTCATGCCGCTAACAACGACAAGGTGAAGCGCTACATAGACTTCGCCGCTAAGAACGGTCTCGACGAGGTGCTTGTAGAGGGTTGGAACGTAGGTTGGGAAGACTGGGCTAATATGTGGAAACGCGACGTCTTCGACTTCGTGACACCATATCCCGATTTCGACATCAAGATGCTTAACGATTATGCTCGCTCCAAGGGTGTAAAGATTCTTATGCACCACGAGACATCGTCGAGCACTCAGAACTACGAGCGCCACCTTGAGAACGCTTTCAAACTTATGAACGAGTACGGCTACGACGCTGTGAAGACGGGCTATGTTGGCGACATCATCCCACGTGGCGACCACCACTTCTCGCAGTCTATGAACAACCACTATCTGTATGTCATCAAGGAGGCTGCAAAGCACCATATTATGGTCAACAGCCACGAGGCGACACGTCCTACAGGCATCTGTCGTACATACCCCAACCTCGTCGGTGGGGAGTCGGCACGCGGCACTGAGTACGAGGCGTTCGGCGGCAGTCGTCCTGACCACACTTGCATACTGCCCTTCACACGTCTGCAGGGCGGTCCTATGGACTACACCCCGGGAATCTTCGTTACCAAACTGAGTACGTGGAGCGACAACCCCTCGTGGGCACGTATCACCCTTGCCGGTTCGTTGGCTCTCTATCTCACCATGTATTCTCCTCTGCAGATGGCTGCCGACCTGCCCGAGCACTATGAGCAGTTCGATGACGCCTTCCAGTTTATTCGTGACGTAGCTTGCGATTGGGACGACTCCAAGTATCTTGAGGCAGAACCTGCTGACTATATCACCGTTGCACGTAAGGCAAAGGGCACAGACAACTGGTTCATTGGCGGAAAGTGCGACGAGAACGGACACTTGGCAGTAGTAAAACTCGACTTCCTCGACAAGGGCCGCAAGTACGACTGCACACTCTATGCCGATGCTAAGGATGCCCACTACGAGAAGAATCCCCAGGCTTATACCATCACCAAGAAGGTAGTGAAAAAGGGTGATGTGATAAAAGTT
>CAMUVE010000034.1:0-19899 GCA_947163985.1 uncultured Prevotella sp. | reverse complement strand
GGGGGACAGACCCGTGTGAGCATGGAATGGAATTCTGTTGCTCATTGTATAAAAATAAAACGACCCGCACATTTGAGCATCGTTGAGAGGCTTGGCGGGTTCTGGTGGTGCAAAGGTACTGCTTTTATTTTGAATAGCCAAACTTTTTTGAAGAAAAAGAATAAAAGCAGCTAATCGCCGATATCAGCACAGGTCAGAACAGTCAGCCCAACAAGTACAACGGCAAGGAACTGGACTTGATGCACGGACTGAACACCTACGACTATGGAGCAAGACAATATGAGCCGATAACAGTGACGTGGAACGGGATGGATTCGTTAGTACCGCCATATTTCTACCTTTTCGGGATAATTTTTATCTCCATTGGACTATAATTTCAGAAATTATATTTAAATTTGCAGCATAATTATAAAAACGGTATGAATATCAGTGATACATTAAAGAGCCGTTATCTGTGGCTGAATCTTCTTGCCATGGTTGTCGTCGTTGTGCTGTTGTGTGTTGCGGCGTTCTACGGCATAGGGGTTTACACGCACCACGGAGAAGAGATAAGTATTCCGGATGTAAGACATAAATCATACGATGAAGCTGCCACTATCCTTGAAAATCTTGGTATGGAGGTGGAGGTTAGCGACACGGGTTATGTGAAGACTCTGCCGCCAGACTTCGTCCTGGAACAGTCGTTACGTCCCGGAACGAAGGTTAAGAGTGGAAGGGTGGTATATCTGGTGATAAACTCGTCGAGCACTCCGACGCTGACAATACCTGACGTGATAGATAACAGCTCATATCGTGAGGCACGTGCAAAACTGGAGGCTATGGGCTTCAAGGTGGGTATGCCTAACAGGATACCTGGCGAGAAGGACTGGGTTTATGGCATTCGTGTGCGCGGCATGAACGTGACGGCAGGACAGAAGGTGTCTATAGAGGATGTGCTGGTGCTGCAGGTCGGCGACGGAATGATTGATTCAGACGACTCGATAATGTCGGCTACTCCTATATATGGTGATATATATGGCGACTCTACCTTGATGGATCATGAGTTGCATCAGGATGTGAGCGGTGAACATGATGACTTTGAAGTTGTAACGGGACCTTGACAATGAATGACGAGATAGAAGAGGTTGAATTGTACGAACACTTCCGTGTTGTTGTTGATAAGGGACAGGTGCCATTACGTATCGATAAGTTCCTTGCCGAGAAACTGCAGCACTCCAGCCGCAACAGGATTCAGCAGGCTGCCGACGCGGGGTTCGTACACGTTAACGACCGTCCTGTGAAAAGCAACTACAAGGTGCGCACTAATGATGTGGTGACGCTGATGCTGGACCGTCCGCACTACGACGACACCATAGAGGCTGAGGACATTCCCTTGGACATAGTCTATGAGGACGACCAGTTGATGGTGATAAACAAACCTGCGGGGATGGTGGTGCATCCGGGATGCGGCAACTATCACGGCACACTGGTGAACGCTATAGCGTGGCACCTGCGTAACAACCCCGACTACGACCCTAACGACCCCGCCGTAGGACTGGTGCACCGCATTGATAAAGATACCAGCGGACTGCTTGTGGCGGCAAAGACACCCGACGCAAAGACGTCGCTCGGAGTGCAGTTCTTTAACAAGACAACGCACCGCAGCTACAACGCGTTGGTGTGGGGCAACTTCGTAGAGGACGAAGGACGTATAGAGGGAAACATAGGGCGCGACCCTAAGGACCGTCTGCGCATGGACGTGTTCCCGCCGGACTCCGACCAGGGGAAACCGGCAGTTACACACTACAGGGTGATGGAACGCTACGGATATACCACGCTGGTGGAATGTATTCTGGAAACGGGTAGGACGCACCAGATAAGGGCTCACATGAAACATATAGGACATCCGCTCTTTGCCGACGAACGCTATGGGGGGATGGAGATACGACGCGGTGAGCGCACGTCAAACTACAAGGCGTTTATCCAGAACTGCTTTAAACTGTGCCCGCGACAGGTGCTACACGCCCGCACACTTGGATTTGTACACCCGACGACAAAACAACAAATGGACTTCACCAGCGAATGGCCTGACGACATGAAGGCGTTGATAGAAAAGTGGAGGAAAAGAAATTTAGTTGACAGTTTATAGTTAATAGTGAATAGCTGTGATTACATTTAAATCATAAGGTGTTGATAAATAGTAAAATAGAAAAACAGTAAATAAAAAATATACTTAAATGCAAAAAAAGACAATTGCCATAGTATGTGGCGGTGACTCATCAGAGCACGACGTGTCGCTTCGTTCGGCACAGGGTTTGTATTCCTTCTTTGACAAGGAACGTTATAATGTCTATATTGTTGATGTCAGGGGATTAGACTGGCACGCAGAGCTGCCAGACGGCACTACGGCGCCTATAGACCTTAATGATTTCTCGTTCAGGATTGACGGCAAGAAGGTTATTTTTGATTATGCTTATATAACTATCCACGGCACCCCGGGAGAGAATGGTATTATGCAGGGATATTTCGAGCTTGTCCACATTCCCTACAGCACCAGTGGCGTACTTGTCGAGGCAATGACGTTCGACAAGTTCGTGCTTAACCAGTACCTGCGCAGCTACGGCGTGAGTGTTGCTGACTCGCTGCTCATCCGACGCGGCTACGAGGATATGGTCAGCGACGACGAGGTTGAAGAACGCATAGGAATGCCATGTTTCGTGAAGCCTGCTACCGACGGCTCTTCCTTCGGAGTGTCGAAGGTTAAGAATAAAGACCAGTTGGCTCCCGCCATCCGTAAGGCTATGATGGAGAGCGACGAGGTTATGGTGGAGACATTCCTTGAAGGTACAGAGATAACGTCAGGAATGTACAAGACGGCAGAAAAGACGGTGATATTCCCTATCACCGAGGTGGTCACCTTCAACGAGTTCTTCGACTATGACGCTAAGTACAACGGACAGGTTCGCGAGATTACCCCAGCACGTATTCCCGAAGAGACTGCGGAGCGTGTACGCAAGATTACCAACCACATCTACGACATACTTCATTGTAACGGCATCATACGTGTTGACTATATCATTTCCAAGGAAGGCAAAATCTTTATGCTTGAAGTGAATACCACTCCCGGAATGACTCCCACGAGTTTCATCCCGCAACAGGTTAAGGCTGCCGGACTAACTATGACAGACGTGCTTACAGATATCGTGGAGAACCAAATCTGAACGAGTTTATAGTTTTTAGTGAATAGTTTATAGTTTTGATTACATTTTATCGATAAGCATCTTATGTTGAAAATAGAAGAGAGCCCCCTTAAGATAAAGTCTGAAGCATTTTCTGATAGAATATGTAAACTATACAACTTCCTTCGCTACGAAAAGAAAGAAAAAACTTTGTCTGAACAAATATACAGAAGCGGGACTAGTATAGGTGCCAACATCGCAGAAAGCAGATTTGCACAAAGTGAAGCAGACTTTATTCACAAATTATCCATCGCTTTAAAAGAAGCAGGTGAAACGGAATATTGGTTAGGACTATTGTATAAATCTTCCTGTATAGACGAGTCTGGATATAAGTCTATGAAGTCTGACAATACAGAAATAATAAAGATGTTAACATCATCAATAAAAACGATGAAGAGTAAACTTGGAAAGTAGTAATCATAACTATTCACTATTCACTATAAACTTTAAACTATGAATCAATTTGACGAGATCCGTCCCTATGAGGCGGAAGAGATGCAGGAAGCGTTTGAAGGACTTTTGAACGACAGACAGTTTGCTTTGGTGCTGAAGGGCTTTGTGCCTTGGATGCCTAAGGTGGTGCGCAACGGGTTGTTACGACTGATGTTCCGAGGTGTTAAGACTCCCCTCGACTTCCAGATGCGGTTCATGAAACCGGTGGTGAAATACATTATTTGGAAGTATAGCGACGGTATCTCGTTCGACGACTCCGAACTGAAAAGCCAGAAAGGTAATTCTGAATTAAGATACACCTTCGTCAGCAATCATCGCGACATTGTTCTTGATTCCGCCTTCCTTGACCTTATGCTTGTTAACGCAGGCTATCCTACCACGGTAGAGATAGGTATCGGAGACAACCTGCTTATCTATCCCTGGATAAAGCGTCTGGTGCGCATGAACAAAGCCTTCACCGTACGTCGCGGACTGTCGCCAAAGGAAATGCTTGCCTCAAGTAAGTTGATGAGTGAGTATATACACTATGCCGTCACGCAGAAGAAGGAGAATATATGGATTGCACAGCGCGAAGGACGTGCCAAGGACTCCGACGACCGCACACAGGAGTCGGTACTCAAGATGCTGGCTATGGGAGGAGACCTTCGCGAACTGAACATCGTACCGCTTACTATAAGCTACGAGTACGACCCGTGTGACTACCTCAAAGCACAGGAGTTCCAGCAGAAACGTGATAATCCGGCGTTTAAGAAGAGTCGTCAGGACGACCTTGACAACATGAAGACGGGAATCTTCGGATATAAGGGACGGGTGCATTATCATTGTGGAACACCTATAAACGCGTGGATTGACGAGTTGAAGGAGCTGCCGCGGAACGAGTTTTTCACGGCTGTGGCACAAAGGATGGACAGCGAGATACATGCCGGCTACCGACTGTTCCCATGCAATTACATAGCACTTGACGAACTCCGTGGTACTACAGAATTTTCTTCTTACTATACGAAGAAAGACAAAGAGAAGTTCGACGACTATATCTCGGGACAGATAGCAAAGGTTAAGTTGCATAACCGCGACGAGAAATTCCTCCGCGAGCGTATGCTGACGATGTATGCCAATCCGGCGGTTAATAAATTGAGAATTGATAGTTGATAATTGAGAATTGAGAACCAACGGTCTTTCGAAGTAAAAACGGAGAAAAATTATGATTACCTGTATTAGGCGTTTATTCTTTTTTGCTACAGTCCTCTTCTTGCTCTCGTCATGTACCGCCGACGGTTACAAGACAGGTGACGGAGGACTCTCTTATCTTACTGTGGAGTTCGGTGAGGTAAAGACAGCAGAGGCGAAGACGATAGTTGGCTTCTCTTCCGACGACGGACTCGACGTGAACTTCTCACGTCCCTATACTGCCGAGTGGGCAGACAAGGCAAATGGAACATACAGAGCCTTAGTCTATTATGACAAGGTGGAGAAGGGCAGTACCTTTGCCCATTCCATATCGCAGGTGCCTGTGGTGAAACCACTCATAACAAATCGTCCCGACACAGTGAAGACAGACCCCTTAATCTTTGAGAGTGCGTGGAAGAGCACTAACGGGAAGTATCTCAATGTGGGTTTCTACGTGAAGACAGGTACTGCCGACGGGAAGATAAACAAGCAGCTTCTCGGTGTGTGGAGAGAAAAAGTAGTAGAGCACGCTGACGGGACAAAGGACGTATATCTCAAAGTTATGCACTCACAAAACAAAGCCCCTGAGTTCTACAGAACCAAGGGCTATATGAGTATTCCTCTTGACGGAATGCAGAATGACCGTATCTTCCTGTCCGTCGTTACTTATGACGGGGAAGTTACAAAAACTTTTCCAACTCTTTAAGGTCTTCTTCTGTTGTTGACCAGCTTGTGGTAAAACGGCAGATGGTGTGCGACGTATCAGCCTTTCCCCATACGGAGAAGATGATGTGTTGGCGCAGCTCCGCCAGTTTGGTGTTGTTGAGGATAACAAACTGTTGATTTGTGGGAGAGTCGATGAAGAACTTATAACCTTTCTTCGCAAAGATGTCGCGCATCTTCTCCGCCATAACATTAGCATGACGCGAGATGTTGAAGTACAGGTTGTCGGTAAACAGCGCGTCGAACTGCAGACCGTGGAGTCTGCCCTTAGCAACAACAGCACCGTGTTGCTTCTGGATGCTGAAGAAGTGAGGATGAGCGTTGTTGTGGGTAAAGACAATAGCCTCGCCGCAGAGTGCTCCTACCTTGGTGCCACCAATGTAGAACACGTCGCAGTGCTTTGCAAGATAGGGTAGTGTGATATCGTTGCCGGTGGCTGTCAGTCCGTAGCCCAGTCGTGCTCCGTCGATGTACAGCGTGATGTCGTACTTCTTACAGACCTTCCACAGTTCGTCAAGTTCCTTGGCGGAATAAAGTGTGCCGTACTCCGTAGGGAAGGTTATATATACCAGTCCTGGATATACTGCGTGGGCGTTATTGCCGTCGTGCATGAAGTCGTCAAGATATTTGTCCAACTCCACCGGGTCCATCTTCCCCATATGGTCGCGGAGGGTGATAATCTTGTGTTCTGTGAACTCTATGGCTCCAGCCTCGTGAACGTTGATATGACCTGTGTCGATAGCAATCACTCCCTCGTAGGTGTGGAGTATAGAGTCGATGACGGTGGCATTAGTCTGGGTGCCGCCAGTAAGGAAAAATACCTGTGCGTCGGGTGTTCCGCACGCCGCCTTTATCTTCTCCTTTGCCTGCATGCTCCACTTGTCTTCGCCGTAGCACAGACTCTGTTCTTCGTTAGTCTCTATCAGTCGTTGAAGCACTTTAGGGTGTGCCCCGTTGTTATAGTCACTTTCAAATGAAATCATATTCTTTATTATTTAAAGGCTTTCCAACATACGTTTGATAACTACCTCGGCGGAAATCTCTCTGTTTGCTGCCTCGGGGATAACCAGCGAGTTCGGGCTCTCTATGACATCGTCGGTAACGATAAGTCCGCGACGTACAGGGAGACAGTGCATGAACTTGCCGTTGTTTGTCCACGACATGTGCTCTGCATCAACTGTCCACGACATATCCTTACAGGTAATCTTTCCATAGTCGGCAGGATTGGTCACACCCGGGTTCGACCAGTTCTTGGCATAGATGAAGTCAGCACCCTCGAAAGCCTTGCGCTGATTGTATTCAATACGTGCATTACCAACAAATTTCGGGTCCAGCTCATAGCCTTCAGGATGTGTTATGACGAAATCCACGTCGGCAGCATTCATCCACTGTGCGAAAGAATTAGGTACCGCCTGCGGGAGCGCTTTGCAGTGAGGAGCCCAGGTGAGTACGACCTTGCACTTGCCCCGACCCCTCTCCTGCTCCCCCGAGGGGGAGTAACTACCGCACAGAAAGCCTCCCCTCGGGGAGGTCTGGAGGGGGTTGTACTCCTCTATGGTTATCAGGTCGGCGAATGCCTGTAGCGGGTGTACCGTTGCTGTCTCCATAGCGAAGACTGGACGTCCGCTGTATTTCACAAACTGATTGACGATAGTCTCGGCATAGTCGAATTCGCGGTCAGTAAGTCCGGCAAAGGAACGTATGCCTATAATGTCGCAGTATGAACCCATCACGGGGATTGCCTCAAGGAGGTGTTCCGACTTGTCGCCATCCATGATGACGCCACGTTCCGTTTCCAACTTCCACGCGCCAGCATTAACATCGAGAACGATGACGTTCATGCCTAAGTTCATCGCTGCCTTCTGCGTTGACAGTCGGGTGCGCAGTGAGTTGTTGAAGAATATCATCAGCAGCGTCTTGTTCTTTCCGAGATGTTGAAAGGCAAAACGGTCTTTTTTCACTTCCTGTGCCTCAGCGAGTGCTGCTCTGAGATCGCCAAGGTCTTCTACGTTAAAGAATGTCTTCATATGTTTGCTTATTTGTAGCAGCTGAGCTGCGACCTACATTTAAATTATAATTATAACCTCTAACCACTAACCTCTAACCTGTCCTTCTCCCTCGATGAGCCACTTGTAGGTGGTCATCTCCTCCAGTGCCATAGGTCCGCGCGGACCGAGTTTTTGTGTTGAGATACCAATTTCGGCACCAAGACCGAACTGTGCTCCGTCGGTGAATGAGGTAGGCGCATTCCAATAGACGCATGCTGCATCGACTTCGCGTTGGAAGCGTCGTGCTGCTGCCTCGTTCTGTGTTATTATAGCCTCGCTGTGTCCAGAGCCGTGACGAGCTATGTGGTCTATGGCGTCGTCCAATGACTCCACCGTCACCACGTTCATCTTATAGTCCATGAATTCTGTGTCGTACCGCTCCTCTTCGTTCATGTAGAACGTCACCCGGTCTTTCATTGGTGCCAGCAATTCCGGTAGGTCGCCAAGGCGGTCCTTATGAACAAGCAGCGTGTCTAAGGCGTTACATACCGACACCCGTCGGGTCTTGGAATTGTTGACGATAGCCTTTCCCATCTCCAGGTCGCCGTCCTTGTCGAAATATACGTGTACCACACCAGCTCCGGTCTCTATAACCGGCACCTTGGCGTTGTCGCGGACGAAGTCTATGAGTCGTCTGCCGCCGCGTGGTATGCACACGTCAATGAACCCCACGGCACCCAGCATTTCACCTGTAGCCTCGTGGGTGGCGGGGAGTAGTGTTACGACATTCTCGTCGATGGCATTGTCGCGTAGTACCTTGTGGATGAGTTTTATGGCAGCCTGGTTAGAGTTGTCTGCATCGCTGCCACCCTTTAGTACGCATGCATTGCCGCTTTTGAAACATAGTGAGAACACGTCGAAGGTAACGTTAGGACGTGCCTCATAGATAACGCCAATCACTCCGAATGGTACGCTGATACGACACAGTCGCAGACCATTGTCGAGAGTTCTTTTGTTGGTAATATGTCCTAAGGGTGTGGGCAGAGTAGCCACGTGACGCATGTCGGCAGCGATGTCCTCAAGACGTTTCTCTGTGAGTTGAAGACGGTCATACAGAGGATTACTGCGATCCATCTTTTCGAGGTCTTTGGCATTCTCCTCCAAAAGTGTCGTGCTGTTAGCCACTATGGCATCAGCTACGGCAAGGAGTATATTGTTGCGCTGGTCATCGGTAATGTTGTTTAGTGTCTTACACGAAGCCTTCGCGTTTTTGAACATTTCTTTTATTTGCATGGTGTAAATTCTGTATGTGGTGTTGACTGGGTGTTGGTGAGCAGATCAACGATGATATTCTCACGTTCGCCATTTGCAATGATGACACGTATTCCTGACTTCTGAACCTTTCGCGCAGTAGTATGTTTAGAGTGCATACCACCACGTCCGAAAGCACTCTTCTCGGGCTGTATATATTCGGAGATGTCGTGCTCAGGTGATACACAGCTTATCAGCTTAGCCTCTGGGTCGTCAGGATGGCGGTCGAAGATGCCGTCGATGTTAGAAAGGAGGATAAGCATATCTGCCTTCATCATCACGGCGATGAGTCCCGAGAGCTCGTCGTTGTCGGTGAACATCAACTCGGTGACGGAAACGGTGTCGTTCTCGTTGACTATGGGTAGCACTCCGTTTTCGAGCATCACCGTCATACACGCTCTCTGGTTCTCGTACTGCTCACCTGGTTGGAAGTTCTCCTTCATAGTGAGGACCTGTCCTACGTGGATGCCAAACTCGCGGAAGAGGTCGTAGTAGAGCCCTATGAGTTTCACCTGACCGACGGCAGAGAAGAGCTGGCGCTGTTCTACCGAGTCAAGGGAGTGGTCGGTATGCAGTTCACCGCGTCCTGACGCCATAGCACCCGAAGATACGAGTATCACCTCGTGGCCCTCTTTGCGAAGCCACGCTATCTGATCGACAAGTGCTGACATCCTTGTGACGTCGAGCTTCCCGTCGGGTCTGGTGAGGACATTGGAACCTACCTTAATTACTATCCTTTGTTTCATCTTTTTACTTCAATACGTATCGTTTTGTCTGCAAATGTAGTTCTTTTTTCTTAAATCGCAATATAAATGATTAAAATTTATCGAACAAAATCACTTGCTTTTTCGATGAATTAATGATAGATAATCCACAAAACGAAAGCAATTTTCCCAAATGTTAAAGTCCGTATTTGTCTTTAAACATAAAATTCATTAACTTTGCAAGCAAAAGAATGCTTATATGACGAAACAGACTAAAAGTGTTTGTTTGTTGTTTAGGACTTTAGTTCTGACACTCTTAAGTATGCTGATGTTGGGTGCCTGCACTCAGCACAAGAGCGGAGAGCTGTCAGAAGAGGTCCTTAAAGCATTGAAAGATGCCGATGATTCCGTGAACATTCTTTCGCCTAATGCGTTGAAACTGATAGAGAACCGCATGAGTGAAGCTGCCGACAGCAACGAGTACTACAGCTACGAGTTGCTGAGGGTGAAATATCATCTTCTGGAAGGTAATGGAGGCAGCATGACGGCGAGCATTAATAATGTGGAACGCTATGCGCGCGGCGCAGAGCCGTCGATACGTCAGCGGCATATACTGGCAATGGCGCTGAACGCCAAGGCGGCAATACTCCACAACCTCCACCAGGAACCCAAGGAACAGCTGGCGCTATACACAGAGGCATACAGGCTGCTGCTGCACAAGGGCGACACCATTGACCTGGTGACCGACGTGTGTGCCAACATTGCCGACACGTACATACAGATGAACGATATGGCGCAGGCTGCCAACTGGTACCGCAGGGCGCTGTTCCTGGTAGATTCGCTTCGGTTGCCGGGAAATCGCGACGTGATGCTGCAAATGGGACTGGGAAGGGTGTATGTCAACTTAGACGACTTCGAAATGGCGCGTGAATGCTACGAAGCTGTGGAAAAAGAGGAAAAGACACTGACACCCGGCATGATGGCGTACTTCCTCACCAACTACGGCAATTTCTTCTACTACAGGAAGGATTATGAGAACTCGCTGAAGCAGTTCCTCAGGTTAGAAAGCCTCCTTGGTAAATTAGGCATTAAGGATGGCTACGAATACAGCCTATGCAAGGTTAACCTTGCCGACGTATATCTTAATATGGACAGTCTGAAACTGTCGGAGGAGAATATCGTTGTGCCTGAGAAATTCTTCAGCGCCGTCAACGACGAGGTGGGAATATACTACGTTAATACTATACGTATAGGACAGGCAGTGAAAGGAGGTCACCCTGAGAGAGTGCCGCAGATACTGGCAGGGGAACGTCTCTCCATGGAGCCCGAGATGGGTATAAAAGACATACGCGAACGGTATCTCATGGACTACTATACGGCGCGTGGCGATTATCGCACGGCGTACGAAATGGTGATAAAGAGTGAAAGTAAGGAGGACTCGTTGAAAAAAAGTCAGCATATTATGCACACAGCCGACATTATGACCCGTTTCACTGAGGATACCCTGCGGCTGCACCACAGGATAGCTATGAACGAGAAGGATGCCAAGATGGAGCGACAGACGCTTTTCTTCGTGCTGATACTTGTTATAGCACTATTGGCGGTGCTGCTATGGATGTTCCATGCGCGGAACCAAAAGGCAAAAATGCAGCGCCGCTTGCTCGATATGCGACTTAGTGTGCTACGAAACAGAATATCGCCACACTTCACCTTCAACGTCCTGAACAACGAAATGGCAACGGTTCCCGACGACCGGCAACAACAGCTCTCGGCGCTGGCAAAACTGATAAGGGAGAACCTGGACTTGTCGCTGTGTGACCTTATTTCGCTGAAACAGGAACTCGACTTCATAGGGACCTATCTTGGCATAGTGGAACAAAGTGTCGGCAAGATAGACTACCGACTGGTGACTGACGCGTCGTTAGATGTTGAAACGACAATGATACCACCGATGCTTATACAAATACTTGTTGAGAATGCCGTAAAGCACGGGTTTAAAGGCTTGGACGCTCCGCACCTGCTGAGTATAGAACTTAAAAAAGACCGCCAGTCCATTGAGACAACAGTAACTAATAACGGCAACGCCTTCGACATAAGGAGCGAAGCCACAGGTAACGGACTAAAAATAATACGCACTGTGGTGAACCTGCTGAACCAACAGCGGGGACACAGTGCCACATTCTCTATTGAAAACAAGGCAGGAGAGACCGTAGCTAAACTCCGACTGCCGCTAATGAAAAGTGAAACATAAAAACTAAATTCCAGAATTATGAATGTACTGATAGTTGATGACGAAAAAAGGGCAATAGACCTTTTGAAGAAAAATTTGGAGAAATACGACGATATCGACGTCGTGGCAAGTGCTATGACTGGTGCTGCAGGACTGCAGAAACTCATAGGCAGTTATATTGATGTTGTCTTCCTTGATATAAAACTCCCCGACATAAACGGTATGGAGTTCATGGCGCGAATGCGCGAGAAACATCCTAAGTGCAAGGTTGTTATCTGTTCCGGCTTCGACGAATATATGCTGCAGGCTTTCAGAGAGTCGGCTTTCGACTTCCTGCTTAAACCTATTGACGACTCCGAACTTGACATCGTTGTTAAGCGTCTGCGCAAAGAGGAGGAAAGTCCTAAAGAGAGCTCTATACGCAAACAGGGAATAGACAGAATACTGGTATATACCAACGCCGTTGACTTCCACATCGTTAATGTCAGCGACATCGTGGTGTTCCAGTATAACGGCAACATCCGTTCGTGGGAGGTGGTCATAGCAGGCTTTGATCGCCCCGTGCGTCTTAAGCGCACCATCAACAAGGAACTGCTGCTACACATGGACAGTCAGTTCGTGCAGGTCAATCAGCGCTATATCATAAACTTCAACTATCTTATGAGCGTTACTGACAATACCTGTCGATTTTATCCCCCGTTCAGTCATATTGACTACGTTACGGTGAGCCATCTCTTCCGCAAACGACTTATCCAACGTTTCAATACGTTGTAATATTAATGAATGTATAACTAAAATAAACAATATCATGAAGAAAGTAAGATTTATTTTATCCTTGTTGCTCGTAGCGGCAATGAGTGTATCGTTCACAGCCTGCGGTGGCAGTGACGACGGCGCTGATAACGGCGGCGGAGTTAATCCCATCAACAACGGAAGCAACGGTACTTACAGCCAGACCGACCTCGTGGGAGCCTGGATAGGATATACTTCGGACAAGTCGCTTGCTATAGTAATGGGAGTTTCTCAAAATGGTACAGGAGAATTTTATCTCTTCAAAGCAGGCACCAGCGACTATGAGCAGATACTTCACGAGGAGTGGTCTTATCAGTTTAATACGGGAAATGGAGAATTCTCCGTTGTCTATAATTCGGACAACACTACAGAGACCTTCCTTGTAACTAACCAGACTACAAATTCTTTCACCTTCTATGTCAACGATACCCCGTTCTATATGGAACGCTATACGGGTGATAACGGTGGTGGCAACTCTTCACAAACCGGATATGCTCCCGAATATGTTTCTGACTGCACGTTTAGGATTATTCACATCGGACAAGCTTATTACGTGTACTTTACATCAAATAGTACCATTAGAGCAGAATATAGTAGAGTGCCATTATACCAGACAAAGGTTACAGGAGCAAGCTATACTAAGACAGGTGCTAATACAGCCCGTGTTACTATAGACTATTATAGTGAGATCTTAGATCAAAATTATACAGCAACATTTGACTTGACCTTCACTTCCGAGACTGGTGGTAAGTCACAAAGTGAACATCTAGAAGGAACATTCACTATAGAGCAAGAGCAACGTGCAGATAACATTTCTGCACCAGCGGATATTTCATATATGACGTTTTCAACAGATCCGGGCAGTGCTACAAACCGGTGGTGGAAGTTTGGTGGTAAATTTGGTAGTGAAATAAGTATTGTAAGTTATGGAGGTTTAGGTTCAAGCATTACATACTATAGCCGTTATGCTTATTATTTCCGTAGATCAGATACAGAAGCTACGTTAACTATTTCTGAAAAAATAGACAAAAATAGTTCAGAGTCTAATACGGCATATACCCTTGAGTTCCAGACCTCTAATAGCGGACGCTATTCCAGCTCTCATTATAGTTCTTTCACGGGAAAAACTAGTACGCATTCAGGAACATTTACTTTGGAATAAATGAAATATAATTTAAGCCTATGAAACGATTAAATTTATTATCCATTGCACTGCTCTTAGCAGCAATGAGCTTTCTTCTTACCACCTGCGGTGATGATAAGAAAGAGAAGAGTAGCAGTAGTAGTTCTGTAGAAAGCGCACTTGTCGGTTATTGGTTCGGCTCGTCTGTTAATACCAGCGAGGGACTTTGGATGGTCCTAAATCTAAAGAGCAATGGTTATGCTGATTATAGACTTTTTAGAAGCGACGTAAATGACTACCATGATATATCAAATTTTACATCACTTCCCTGGAGATATAACTCATCCAAGAACCATATATTCCTCTATATTTCTGATACTGAAGGTTATTCCTTCCCAATATTGTCGTACTCAGGTAACTATATGACTGTAACCAGAACTTTAAGCGGTAACGTTATACAATTCAATCTAGAACGCAGTAGTGGTTCCTCAAGTGGAGGCTCATCTGGTGGTGGTTCAGGCGGTGGTAGCTCGTCAGGAAAACAGTGTACGTACTGCCAAGGTAATGGCAAGTGTAATTTTTACACCAGTTATACAGGCAATAAGTACTATTGTCACGGCTCAGGAAAATGCCAGTTCTGCGGTGGTGACGGATATACCGATGGCTTTGGAATAAACAACGTGTTGTGCACCAACTGCTATGGCTATAAGGGAAGCGGTAAGTGCTCGTACTGTAGCGGAACGGGAATTTGTTCTAAATGCGGAGGAACCGGATATAGGTGATAATTAAAAATTAAAACTAAAACATTATGAAGAAAGTAAGATTTATTTTATCCTTGTTGCTCGTAGCAGCGATGAGTATTTCGTTCACAGCCTGTGGAGGCGGTGACGATGGTGAAAATAGCGGCAGCGTAAATCCCGGTGGCGGAAATGATAATGGCTACAATAACGGTAGCAACGGCACGTATAGCCAGTCAAACCTTGTGGGAGTATGGACAGGATATACTTCAGACCAGTCATTAGCTGTGGTTTTGGGTGTTTATCAGGACGGTACAGGCGAAATAGCCCTTTTCCGTTATAGTAGTTCAGGCTATGAACAGGTGCTTGACCAGGAAATTTACTATCAGTTTAATACAAGTTCGGGAGAGTTCAGCGTAACCTACAAATCGGATAACAGTACAGAGACCTTCCTTGTAACCAACCAGACTTACAATTCGTTCACCTTCTATATCGGCGACACTCCGTTCTATATGGAACGCTATGTTTCAGATAATAGCGGTTCCGGTAGCGGCTCCGGTTCCGATAGCGGCTCTGGTTCAGGTAGCGGTTCTGGTTCGGGCGGCTCTTCTGGCGGTAACTCCGGCGGCGGTTCAAAATCTCTCTGTTCCCTGTGTGGCGGTGTAGGAACTTGTTATAGTAAGAACAATCCTTCCAGCAAACTGTATTGTTTAGGAACTGGTGATTGTCGCTATTGCAATGGAGCAGGATATACGTGGGGTATAGGATATTCAGAAAAGATAACATGTAGCGCATGTCATGGCACTGGAGATTGCAATAAATGCAATGGTACAGGCAAGTGTAACCGTTGTCACGGTTCTGGTTATAATTAATTATTTAGTTACTTAAAATAATAAAGTCGCTGACCTAAATCAGCGACTTTATTTTATTTAATTGTCAATTATCAATTGAATATTACAGTGCGAGAATCTGCTTTGCTGTTTCGTTCTCGGGCTGTATTTCGAGGAGCTTCTGGGCATATTCCTTAGCAGTTGCTACGTTGTCGTTCTGGATGTAGTAAACGGCGAGGTAGTTGTAGGCAACGCCGAGAGTAGCTAATTCACCCTTTGACTTCTCTGCCTTAGCACCAACGCTGTTGGCATACTCCTCGTAGAAGGGTTTTGCCTCACCCTGCTTTACGTCAGGATTGATAGTGTGGTGGATACCTGCGCGCTTATATGTAGCATAGTCCTTGTTCTTCGGGAAAACTTTTGCCAGTTCTGCGTACTGTTCGTCAGCATTGAGCAGGTCGCGTTTCTTTGCTGCGGGGTCTGTCTCTATTTCGCTGAGATCAATGTAGATGTTAGCCAGAGTCTCGTAGTCGCTGACAGTCTTCTTATCACCCTTAGCCATATACTGGTTGTAGTAGTCTATTGCCTTAGCGTGGTTCTTGTCGTTCATGTGAGCGTCAGAGAGCAGCTTCAGCACGTCGCGCTTGTTGTTGTCCATCTGATAAGCCTTCTCGAACTGCTTGATAGCGTTCTTGTAGTCCTTCTTGCCAACGTATGCGTGTCCGTAGTTCTCGTAGTCAGAGTAGATAGCCTTCAGCGAGTCAGAGTGGTTGAAGAGCAGGTCAGCATACTTCAGAGCCTCGTCGTAGTTCTTCAGCACGAGGTTGTTATAGAATGCCAGACGGTTGAATGCTGCATGTCCTGGCTCTCTCTTCTTGCCGTAGAGGGCAATGTCAAGTGATTTCTTGTTCTCCTGATTAGCGTAGGCTATTGTAGCGTACTCTGCCAACTGGCTGCGGTCCAGCTTAGCCTTATCGCACTTGTCGTAGTACTCAAGAGCCTTACCGAGTTTGCCGGCACGATAGTAGAAATGAGCAGCCTCTGCGTCAACAGGGTAGTCCGGGCGTATGGTGCGCAGTTTCTCGAGAGCCTCTACGGCTCCTGCGGGGTCAACCTTCTGGTATATGCGTGCGTACTTGACGTAACCCATGGGGTTCTGCGGGTCCAGTGTCATTGCTGTCTGGTACCAGTTTGCTGCCTCACCTGCGTTCTCCTTGTTAGCCTCGATGTCGCCGAGGAGAATATAGCCTGCTCCAGCCGTCTTGTTGGCCTTGATAGCGAGGTCGGCGTACTTCTTTGCGTTTTCGAAGTCCTTGATGTCGAGGTAAGCGCGTCCGATGGCTGCCACAGCCTCGGGGTTCTTTTTGTTCTCCTTGAAGAAGTCCTTAACCTGAGACTCTGCTGCTTTAGGGTTGCTCTTGTTGTCAATGATAACTTTAGAAATTGCTTCATACTGAGGATTCTTGTCCTGAGCACTCATCTGTGCAGTGCCTCCAATGAGGAGTGCTGCTGCTAATACATATTTAATTGTTTTCATAATCTTATGAAGTTTTGTTTTATTATGACGTTTTTAGTTTTTAAAAGTTTATTCGTTATTGACAATAATGTTTCTCACGTTCATGCCGTACTGTATTGGGAGCAGTCCGCTCTTTTGTATTATAAGTTGTCCTTTTGGCAGTCGCATGAAGTGTGCGAAGTTAGACGGCAGTCCGCTGCGCGGCTCGTTGAGCAGTGCGTAGATAGTACGTATCAGCGGGTAGTTGCCGTTATATATGTAGTACTGATAAGGTTGCCAACTGTTCTGCGGGGTGGCAGTGTCCATGCGGCTTACCTTCATTACTTTTATGTTCTTCTTAAAGGTGACATTGGTCGTGTCTCGGCTGTCGTTGAGCCAGTTGCTTCCTATGATGCCCAGTGCGTTGTCGTGTTTCTCGACATAGTCTATTACCGCAGCGCTGTTCTTTACCGCTCCGATGTTAGGAGCCTTGAATTCTTGTCCGTTGAGCAGCGAGTCAACACACCAGCGTACGGTGCTTGACAGCGGGTTGTCGAAGACTACGTCAATGACCCCCTTGTTTGAGTTAGGGTACAGCTCCGACCACTTTGTTATCTCGCCACGGAGAATCCGTTTGAAGTCCTTCACCGTTATACAGGTGTCCGTATTAGCGTTGTTGACTATTATAGCGAGTCCGTCGTAGGCTATAGGAATAGTGCGTGGCATGTATTTTCGCTCGATGAGACTCTGTCGTTCCTTCTCCGTGAGGTCACGTGAGGTGAAGGCGAGCCATGTCTCGAGTTTCATAAGTTTCTTTATGCCGTCCTGCTCGTTGATATACTGTGCTTCCAGTGTGTCGAGGATGCTGTCATAGAGAAACACGTCGAGTGCCTCGTTGAGTATAGGACTGAAGCTCTCGTCTGCCACGAAGTAGCGAGCTGCCCGTTTATAGTCCTGCTCAGCTTGAGTATTTTTAGGCTTGTTCCCACACGAGGGGAACAAGCCTAAAGTTAGAGATAATCCAATTAATATGGATGTTAATTTGTTCATTCTAAAGATTACTGAAGTTTGAATACTACAGGTACAGTATATTTAACACGTACGGGAGCACCGTTCTGCTTACCGGGAATCCAGTGAGGCATCATCTTAACGACGCGTGTTGCTTCCTTGTCGAGGTACGGGTCAACACCACGTGCTACGCGTACGTCGGTGATAGAACCGTCGCGCTCAACGACGAACTGTACGATTACTCTACCAGAGATACCGTTCTCAGCGGCTACTGTCGGGTATTTGATGTTCTGGCTGAGCCATGACATCAGGGCACCCATACCTCCAGGATAAGAAGGCATCTGCTCTACGACGTCGAATACTTTGTTCTCTTCCTCGCGCTTTGGCTCAGGCTGAGCAATTTCTTCAACGGCTTTAAGTACGGTACCACCTGTCTCATCGTTACCTTTAACGTCGAAGGCACCGATGGCGGTTTTGTCTTTATTCAACTCGTCCTGTGACTTAAGTTCCTCTTCGGGTTTAACCTCAGAGTCCTTCTTGATGACAGGAGCGGTGAACTTGATAGAGCTCTTTACTTTTTCTACTTCAATTTTCTTTGTCTCGGGCTCTTCTTTGCGTTCTGCCTTAGCTTCCTTCTTTTCAGCGAGCTTTGACAGTTCGACGTCGGTTTCCATAGCAACGTTTGACTTCATTGCATTCTCCACAACACCCTTTACTGCTACGATGATAGCGATAGCGAGTCCGATGGCGAACATTACCAAGAGAGCCTTTACGTTACGAACACCGGTGTTCTTACGCAACTGATAAGCACCATAGGCGTGGTTTTTACCTTCGAATACGAGGTCAACCCAGCTGTTGTCTATAAGATCTATTTTTGCCATAGTTTCTTTTCTCTTTTAATGGTTTGATTTTATTTGACTCCAGCCTTATCAATCAGAGCTTGGTCCTCGGGACCAATCTTGTCGATGACGTACTTGTCGATACTGCAAATAAGCATCTCGTCGAGAGCTGCCACCATGTTCTCATAAGAAGCGGTATCCAGCGGGCGGATGATGACGGTCATTGTAGGAACCTTCTCGCCGTTGGGCAGTTCACCCTTCTTAAGTTTTGCCAGTTCTGCCTGATACTGTTCGTCGGTCATAGTACTGTTGTACGCAGACTTCTTCTTGTCAAGCTCGTTCTTGGCAACCATGATTTTTGCAATAGGATTTACACCTTCCTCTGTAGTGTGCTTCAGCAGGACGTCGCGGATACCCTTAGCGCCGTAAGAAGTCTTCTTTACGCAAGAAGGGTCGTCGTATTTAGGCAGTCCGGCGATGTACCATACCTGGTCGTTAGCACCCAAATAGAGTGTGATAGTATGAGAGGCTTTTGTTACCGATTTATCTTGATCAGATACGTTCTGGTCATTACTTGGCATCGTCAACTGCATAGCCTGGGGCTTTGCCAGAGTTGTACACAGCATGAAGAACGTAATCAAGAGCATCATCATGTCCACCATAGGCGTGAAGTTCACGCGGGTGTCCATCTTTTTCTGCTTACTTAAATTCTTTTTTGCCATAATTATTCCTCCGATGCAGTTTTAAGATTAGTAATCAACTGGTAACGGTTCTCACTCATGTCCTGGAGTTCTGACATCATAGCCTTAACGGTCTTATATGGTGTCTTCGAGTCGCACTTGATGGCGAGCTTCATATCGGGGTTCACGTCGCGTGCTGCCTGAACCCACTCCTGGAATTCACTCATACCCCCCTTGATACTGTCTGTGGGGATACCGAGTGTCTGGATAGCCTCGGTCATTTTCTCGGGCTCAAGACTGAGATAATTTGCAAGCTGTGACATTGGCGCTCCCACCATAGCATCCTCAAGGAAGTGCTTTTTCTGGGTTGCGTTGAGGTTAATCTGGAACTTGTCCGTCATAGTCTCAAGCATAGCGTTCATGTAGTTCTTGTTGTCAGTACCCAGATAGATTCTGCCTTCCGGTGAAACCAGAATGTTCAGAACGTCTGTCGTAGGCACCTTTATCTCTGACACTGAGTTAGGCGCGTTAACGCGTATTGGTTCCGGCGTCAAGAATGTTGATGTCAACATAAAGAAGCACAGAAGCAGCGTCATCACGT
>CAMUVE010000033.1:0-20086 GCA_947163985.1 uncultured Prevotella sp. | reverse complement strand
GAGTCAGGCATTGCGCCTCGCTATCGCACGTGCTTTAGTAAAGATTAACCCAGAAGATAAGAAAACGTTGAAGGTACAGGGCTTCCTCACACGTGACCGTCGTGAGGTTGAGCGTAAGAAGCCGGGACGTCCAAAGGCACGTCGTCGCTTCCAGTTCAGTAAGCGTTAATTTTCTGGAGAGACTAGGAATGCCTAGGAATGCCTAGGAATGCCTAGGAATGCCTAGGAATGCCTAGAAAATCCTAGGACGATCCAGAAAAAGTTTAGTATCTAAACCGAGAGGACCCGCTGACGGCGGCTACCTCCCGGCTGATTCTAACAAAACAAAGAATTAAAAAGAAAGTAAACAATAAAAAAGAATAAAACAAAATGGCAAGAACAAATTTTGATCAGTTGCTTCAGGCAGGATGTCACTTCGGACACCTGAAGCGCAAGTGGAATCCAGCTATGGCTCCTTACATCTTCATGGAGCGTAACGGTATTCATATTATTGACCTTCACAAGACCGTAGAGATGGTTGAGGTAGCTGCTAACGCACTCAAGCAGATTGCAAAGAGCGGTAAGAAGGTACTCTTCGTTGGTACTAAGAAGCAGGCTAAGGACATCATCGCAGAGAAGGCTACTTCTGTTGGTATGCCTTACGTTACAGAGCGTTGGCCTGGAGGTATGCTCACTAACTTCCCAACAATCCGCAAGGCTGTGAAGAAGATGGCAAGCATTGATAAGATGATGAACGACGGTACATACTCAAACCTCTCAAAGCGTGAGATTCTGCAGATTAGCCGTCAGCGTGCTAAGTTGGAGAAGAACCTCGGTTCTATCGCTGACCTGACACGTCTGCCAAGTGCACTCTTCGTTGTTGACGTAATGAAGGAGCACATCGCTGTCAAGGAGGCTCTCCGTCTGGGTATCCCTGTATTCGCTATCGTTGATACAAACTCAGATCCTAAGGATATCGACTTCATGATTCCTGCTAACGACGACGCTAAAGACTCTATCGCTACTATCCTTGGCGCTTGCTGCGACGCTATCAATGAGGGTCTTGAGGAGCGTAAGGTAGAGAAGGCTGACGAGAAGGCTGCTAAAGAGCAGGCTGAAGTTGCCGACGAACCTAAGAAGCGCGCCCGCAAGCCACGCAAAGAGGCTGACGCAGAGGAAGCTCCAGCAGTAGAAGAGGCTCCTAAGGCTGAAGAGGCTCCTAAGGCTGAAGAGGCTCCTAAGGCAGAAGAGGAAACAGCAGAAGAGGCACCTGCAAAAAAGAAGCCTGCTGCTAAGAAGCCAGCCGCTAAGAAGGCAACAAAGAAGGATGCTGAGGAAGAGGCTGCTGAGTAATAAAATAGTAAATAGTAAATAGTAAAATAGTAAACACAATGGCAATTTCAATTGACGATATCAAGAAGCTTCGCGCAATGACTGGCGCAGGTCTTGCTGACGTGAAGAAGGCACTGACCGAGGCTGAGGGCGACTTCGACAAAGCTAAGGAGTTCCTCCGTGAGCGCGGACTGGCTATCGCAGCAAAGCGCTCTGACCGCGAGACAGCTAACGGTTGCGTTCTCGTAAAGGTAGAGAATGGTTTCGGAGCTACTATCGCTCTGAAGTGTGAGACAGACTTCGTTGCTAACGGTGCTGACTTCATAGCACTCACACAGAACATCCTCGATGCTGCTGTTGCTAACAAGTGCAAGAGCCTTGACGAGGTTAACGAGCTCACACTCGCTGACGGTCAGAAGGTTAAGGAAGCAGTAACACAGCGTTCAGGTATCACCGGTGAGAAGATGGAGCTCGATGGCTACAACGTTCTCGAAGGTGAGAACATCGAGGCTTATGACCATATGGGTAAGCACACCCTCGCTACAATGGTTCAGCTCAACAAGGCTAACGCAGAGGTAGGTCACAAACTGGCTATGCAGGTTGCTGCTATGAAACCAGTTGCTCTCGACGAGAAGAGTGTTCCTCAGGCAATTATCGACGAGGAGTACAAGACTGCCGTTGAGAAGACTAAGCTCGAGCAGGTTGAGAAGTATGTTGAGTCTGTTCTTAAGAAGGCAGGCATCAATCCTAACCTCGTTGACAGCGAAGATCACATCGAGTCAAACATCAAGAAGGGATGGCTCACAGAAGAAGAGGCTCAGAAGGCACGCGAACTCAAAGAGAAGGCTGCTGCTGAAAAGGCTGCTAACCTCCCTGCACAGATGATTGAGAACATCGCTAAGGGTCGTGTTGCTAAGTTCCTGAAGGAGAACTGTCTGGTTGACCAGGAGTTCCAGTTCGGCGATGGCGACAAGGCTACTGTAACTGCATGGATGCAGGCACAGGACAAAGAGCTGAAGATTGTTGATTTCAAGCGCTTCACATTGGCTGCTGAATAACAACAATAGCAGAGATAAAAAAGGAGCAGCACGCTGCTCCTTTTTTTATTCCTTAGGAAATCCTAGGAAATCCTAGGAAATCCTAAAAAACAAAAAACATCCCCAATATGAAAATATTCGCTATCGGCATGAATTACATCCAGCACAATAAAGAGCTGGATGGTGCGTTATATAAACCAGAGGAGCCAGTAATATTCACAAAGGCTGACTCGTCGCTGTTAAAGGACCGTAAACCCTTCTTCCTGCCAACAGAGCTTGGACAGGTAGATTACGAAACGGAGTTGGTGGTGCGTATCTGTCGATTGGGAAAGAGTATCCCAGAACGCTTCGCACATAGATACTACGATGCTGTAACATGTGGAATAGACTTCACAGCACGAGAGCTACAGCGTCGTTTGCGCGAGAAAGGACAGCCGTGGGACCTCTGTAAAGGTTTCGACGGAGCAGCAGCAATAGGAGAGTGGGTGCCGATAGAGAAGTTTCGCGACATACAGGCAATACACTTCCACCTCGATATCAACGGTAACACAGTACAAGATGGGTGCACGAGTGATATGCTGTATAAGGTTGACGAACTGATAGCCTACATAAGTCGTTTCTTCACCCTGAAGACTGGCGACATACTGTACACAGGTACACCCGCAGGAGTAGGTCCTGTAAAGATAGACGACCATCTGGAAGGATGGCTCGAAGACAGAAAGGTTTTAGAGTTTAATGTTAAATAGACATAAGATAATACTGATATGCACGCTGCTGCTGACAAGCCTTGCGGGGTTTGCTCAGCAACGCTTCTTTAACCTTACAGCAGAGGATGTGAGGATAGACTCTCTGTTGCCGGAATTTGTATGTGCTATTCCCGTCACAGGGAACTATCAGGACTCTATTTATCATGTAACAATAAAATATCCGGAATTTATTGATATGGGCGAGGCGGACATCGCACGTTGTAAGAAGATTACGAAAGGACAGTTGTCCGAGATGCCCGTAATAACACAGAGAATGGTGGTGGAACGCAGGAAAGCACGTCTTGAGGTGTTCCTGACACCAGTAACACTGAGAAAGGGGAAATACAAAAAGCTGGTGAGCTTCATGCTCGACGTGACTGCAATGCCGAAACAGGAGGCAAGGAGCAAGGGGCAAGGAGTAAAGATGCCGAAGAGAGCTGCCAGCAGAGCAAAAGACGCAACAGGACGTTATGCTGAGAAGTCGGTACTTGCCGAAGGTACTTGGGCAAAGATAAGAGTACCGGTGACAGGCATATACCAGCTTACAAGCAACGTGATAGCTAAAGCAGGTTTTACAGATCTGTCAAAGGTGCACGTCTATGGCTACGGAGGAGCATTACAACAGGAGGAGTTAGACCCCGAATACCTTACTGAAACCGACGACCTCGATGAGGTGCCGTTGTGTATTGATGGCGACAAACGTTTATTCTTTGCCCAAGGACCTGTAACTTGGGGTGATGACGGTGTAAGAGTGCGTAACCCGTATTCCGACTACGGATACTATTTCATAACACAGAACGACCAGAAGGTAGAGACGATAGAGAAAGATGCTTTTCTAAAGGAGAACTTCCCTGCGACATACCAGCAGCATACACTATACGAGATAGACGACTATGCATGGTTCGAGGGAGGACGTAACCTCTTTGAGGACTCCCCGATAGCAGCAGGAGCATCGAAGACATATACTATCACTTTGCAAGAGGGCAAGGCATCGAGTGGCATGATGCGTGTGAAGGTGTCGGCAGGCTCAAAGACTGTCGCCTCGGTGAGTATAAATGGTACTGAGGTGGGAAAACTGTCGATGTCGCTTGGCTCCTACGATCATGGTGCTGAGGCTACAGGAGAGTATGCTGTTCAGGAAAGTAAAGCTTCGCACGAGGTGAAGATAACTACCGTGTCAGGAGGACCAGTACGACTTGACTATATAGACTTTACAAGCTCCGAGACTCCTTCGGTACCTTCACTCGAAGGAACATTCCCAGAACCGGAATATGTACATAACATAACCAATCAGAACCTACATGCTGATGAGGACATACAGATGGTGATAGTCATACCTACATCGGGAAAACTGAGAACACAGGCAGAGAGACTTAAAGAGATTCACGAGAAGAAAGACGAGATAACGGTGAAAATAGTACCTGCCGACGAACTCTACAACGAATTCTCAAGTGGTACTCCTGACGTAAATGCCTATCGTCGTTATATGAAGATGCTCTACGACCGCGCAGAGACAGACGAAGAAATGCCCCGATACATAGTTCTCTTCGGTGACTGTGCCTGGGACAACCGTATGAAAAGTGTATACTGGAAAAACTACTCCGTTGACGACTTCCTGCTCTGCTACGAGAGCGAGAACTCATTCAGTAAGGTCTATAGCTACGTAGATGATGGTTTCTTCTGCTCACTTGACGACGGTGAGGGTGGTAAGGCAATGACAAGTGATAAACACGATATTGCCGTAGGTAGATTCCCCGTGCGTGATGCTGACCAGGCAAAAATAATGATTGACAAGACCGAGAACTACATTAATAATGCTAATGCAGGCTCTTGGCAGAATATCGTTATGGCAATGGGCGACGACGGAAATAACAACCTCCACATGAAGGATGCCGACGTTATGGCAGGGTGTGTCGAAGAGTTGAACAGCGGTATGTATGTGAAACGTGTGATGTGGGATGCATACACCAGAGTGACATCATCAACAGGTGCCCGCTATCCTGAGGTGACAAACATAGTAAAGCAACAGCAACAGAGCGGAGCACTGATAATGAACTACAGCGGTCACGGCTCAGAGACGGCAATATCGCACGAGATAGTACTAAGAGTAGCAGACTTCCAGAACTTTACGAATAACAATCTGCCGTTGTGGATAACAGCATCGTGTGATATAGGTCCTTTCGACGGACAGACAACGAATATCGGCGAGGAGTCTGTTCTTAACAAGAAAGGCGGTGCTGTGGCGTTCTACGGAACTACACGTACCGTATATACCGACCGTAACAGGGCGATAAACCGTGCTTTCCTGACGGCATTATTCACGCCGAAGGGCGACGGCTCATACGTCTCGCTTGGTGAGGCACAGCGTATAGCAAAGAACAACCTTATTACAACACGTGCCGATATTACACAGAACAAGTTGCAGTATTCGTTGCTTGGCGACCCGGCACTTGTACTGCATATTCCGACGCTTAGAGTAGTTGTGGACTCTATAAATGGAGAAAAGGTAGAAACAAACGTTGTAAACAGTCTCTTGGCAGGTTCTGTGGCAACAGTAAAAGGACATATTGAAAAAGACGAAAAGCTACACAGCAGCTTTAACGGTACATTATCGGCAGTTGTGCGCGACTCAAAGGAAACAATAACCTGCCGACTAAACAATACAACATCGGAAGGTGCTGATGAACCTTATGTATATATAGACAGAACAAAGGTTCTTTATCAAGGAAACGATAGCGTGAGAGGTGGAAAATTCACAATCTCATTCGTAGTACCAAAAGACCTGAACTATAAGGACGAAACGGGACTGATGAATTTCCACGCTGTAAGTAATGACCATAAAGAGCTGGCTAACGGAGCATGGGACGACTTTATGGTGGGCGGCTCTGATATTGAAAATACAGATACCAAGGGTCCTTCTATATACTGCTATCTTAACTCTCCGTCATTCGTTAATGGCGGCAACGTAAATACTACTCCGTATTTTGCTGCAGAGATATCAGACAAGGACGGTATAAACACTACGGGTAATGGTATCGGTCACGACCTGGAACTGATTATCGACGGTGAGATGTCAAGAACATATAACCTCAACGATAACTTTGCCTATGACTTCGGCAGCTATACAAGCGGAAAGACATATTATTCTGTACCAGAGCTTACAGCCGGACAGCATCAGTTGAAGTTCCGTGCATGGGATATGCTTAACAATTCCACTACTGCAGAACTGACATTCAATGTAGTAAAAGGTTTGGAGCCAAACTTCTTCAATGTCAGCCTGTCACATAACCCAGCAAAGACTCAAACGGACTTTATCATTGTTCACGACAGAACAGGCTCTCCAATAGACATAGAAATAGATTTGTTCGATATGAGTGGACGACAGCTGTGGAAATATAAGGAGAGCGGTATTTCTGACACAGGAACATACACCATCCCCTGGAACCTTGCTGTTGATGGCGGCAGACGACTGGAGACAGGCGTTTACATATATCGTGTGTTGCTAAGTAGTGACGGCAGCAGTCAGGCGTCAAAAGCTAAGAAACTTATTGTCATAAACAATAAATAAACGTACTTTGAGTTATTAAAAAGTACAGAAGAGAAGAAAACAGATGATGAAAAAGATTTTAATATACCTTTTAGCCCTCGTGCCAGTGAGTGTTATGGCACAGGATAAAGAAGAGATGTTCAATCCTATCCATACGGCTATTGTGTCGCAGACAATAGCTCCTGACGCTCGTGCAGGTGGTATGGGTGACGTGGGTGCCGCTACCGATCCTGACGTTAACTCGCAATACTGGAATGCAGCAAAATATCCTTTTGCCATAAGTCGTGCAGGAGTTGCTATTAACTATACTCCTTGGTTGCGTCAGTTGGTTAACGATATGTATCTTGCCAACGTATCAGGATATTATCGTATAGGCGATTACAGTGCCGTTTCTGCATCGTTGAATTACTTCTCTCTTGGTGAGGTATATACGAGCGAGGCTGAGGGAGCAATGACGATAAACCCGTACGAGTTTACCTTTGACGTTGCATATTCTCTTATGCTTAGTGAGAAATTCTCATTGTCTGCGGGAGTACGTTTCCTCTATTCTGACCTAACATGGGACTATTCTGATAATAAGGAGCCGGGAAAGGCATTTGCTGCCGACCTTAACATGTACTATAATGACTATGTTAATATAGGTAGTCGTGAGTGTCAGTTGGGCATCGGTTTCGGTGTTCGTAACGTTGGTAGTAAGATTACCTTCGGTGGCGATGACCACAGTGAGTTCCTTCCGACAAATATGCGTCTCGGATTCTCTTTTATGGTTCCTGTTGACGAATACAACCGTTTCTCTATCGCTGCCGATGCCAACAAACTTCTCGTTCCTACATATCCTAAACAGGAGGCAGACGAGAGTACAGAGCATTACACACAGCGTGTACAGAGAGATTATTATGACGTTAGCAGTATCAGCGGTATCTTCAAGAGTTTCTCAGATGCTCCACGAGGCTTTAAGGAGGAGTTGGAAGAAATTCAGTGGAGTGTCGGTGGAGAATATGTCTATCATGATCAGTTCTCGTTGCGTGCGGGTTATCACCACGAAAGTGAAACGAAGGGTAACCGAAAGTACTTTACCGTTGGTGCAGGCTTCCGTATGAGTGTTTTCTCGCTCGATGCAAGCTACGTTATCGCAACGGCAAAGAGTAATCCTCTTGACCAGACCCTGCGCTTTACGCTCGGATTCGATATGGATGGCATCAAGGACTTGTTTAGGAGAAGATAACAACTCTACAGGATATGAACATACGCGTAGGATTCGGATATGATGTCCACCAGTTGGTGGAAGGACGCGAATTGTGGCTTGGTGGCATTCGTTTAGAACATTCGTTGGGACTCCTCGGACATAGCGATGCTGATGTACTGCTCCACGCAGTATGTGACGCTATCCTTGGTGCCGCTAACATGCGCGACATAGGTTATCATTTCCCAGATACTTCCACCGAGACTCTGAATATGGACAGTAAGGTCATACTGCGTAAAACTATGGAACTCGTAGAGAACAAGGGTTACAAGTTCGGTAATCTTGATGCCACAATATGTGCTGAACGCCCGAAGATAAATCCTCATGTTGAGGCTATGAGGACGTGTATGGCTGAGATAATGAATACAGATCCGGACAATATCTCTATCAAAGCAACAACGACTGAACGATTAGGTTTTACAGGTCGCGAAGAAGGCATTAGTGCTTATGCCGTTGTTTTGTTGGAAAAAGCATAAAAATAGCGTTGTTTTCGCACACGCACTTGATTTAAATCAAGAAATAGATACTTTTACTACTTATTTCTGTTGTTTTGTGTTCGCAAACAGCAAAAACGTTGTACCTTTGCATTGTCTTCAAGAGGAAGACATTAGGTTAATAGATTGTTTAGGTTAGTAGTAATAGATTTAGGTTTTTAGTTATTAGATTAAGGTAAGTTTTCATGATTGTTGAAACGGATGACAATGGTGACCGTGAGGTTATCATTTGATTCAGAAAAAAAGGATTTTTAGTTAAACATAGTTTGATGCGCTGCAGCTCGTGACGAGTTGTAGCGCATTTTTTTTGTAATATAATAAACTGTTTACTTCAGTATCTGAGTAATTCCCTGCTCACGGTGGCAGAGATGTACTTCGATGCCGAATTTCTTGTGAATATGTTCTGCAAGGTGTTGAGCAGAATATACCGAGCGGTGTTGTCCTCCCGTACAACCAAAGGAGAACATCAGGGCGGTAAAGTCGCGTTCTATGTAGCGTGCTACGTGTGCATCTGCCAGCTTATATACGCTTTCAAGGAATGTTGTTATCTCTCCGTCATCCTCAAGGAACTTTATTACTGGTGCATCGAGTCCTGTCAGTTTCTTATACTCTTCGTAACGTCCCGGGTTATGTGTAGAGCGACAGTCGAAGACATATCCTCCACCATTGCCTGTCTCATCCTCAGGTATTCCCTTTTTGTATGAAAAACTAAACACGCGAACCACTAACTTCGAGGGCGCAAGGGTGCGTGGGTGCGTTGTAATCTCTCTCTCCTCATATATCAAAGCTTTAAGAACCTCTACAAGATGAGGGTAGGGGAATGGGTTCTTTTCCAAAAGTTGTCGGAGATTTTCTAACGCTGGTGGTATGCTGTCAATGAAATGTTTCTTGCGTTCAAAGTATCCTCTGAAACCGTATGCTCCAAGAACCTGGAGAACGCGGAAGAATACAAAGAGTGACAGTCGTTGCATGAAGACAACCTTCTCGGGTACTTTGATGAGTTTAGAAAGCTCGTCGTAGTATTCGTCAATGAGTTGTTGACGCAAAGTGTCGCTATATCGTGCTGATGCCTGCCAGAGGAATGAAGCTACATCGTAGTAGAATGGTCCGCGACGACCTCCTTGGAAGTCTATAAAGCCTATTCCCGTCTTCTCTCCAAGTGATGTTAACATAACGTTGCGTGCTTGGAAGTCGCGATACATAAAATAGTTGCCCTTCTCCTCTGTAAGATCCTTTGCAAGACGTCTGAAGTCTTCTTCAAGACGTATTTCGTGGAAGTCTATTCCTGTCGCTTTAAGATAGCAGTATTTGAAATAGTTCAGGTCGAACATGACGTTGGTCTCGTCAAATTCCGGTTGTGGATAGCAGATGCTAAAGTCTAGTCCTTCTGCACCTTTTACCTGAATAGCAGGTAACTGTCGTATTGTCTTTGACAACAGCTCTTTTTCTCTTTCGTTGTACTGTCCGCCCTTCTCGCGTCCTTCTTTGATGGCGTCAAAGAGAGCTGTGCCTCCAAGGTCTTCTTGGATGTAACACATCATATCTGCCGAGTGGTCGAACACCTTTGGCATTGGCAATCCCTTTTTGTTGAAGTGGTTTGCGAGATATACGAATGCTTTGTTCTCCTCGATACTCGTTCCTATAACTCCAATAACACTTTTATTGTTATTGCCAGTTATTCTGTAGTAAACACGATTACTCCCTGCTCCAGGAAGTTTCTCACAACTCTGCGGCTCATGTCCGCTCCATTTGGTATATAACTCTTTTAGGCTGTCTGTTTCCATACTGGCTACAAAGGTAGTAATATTAATTGAGAATTAAGAATTGGGAATGGAGAATTTAAAACAAAAAATCGGATGTCATCTCGACGTCCGATTTCCAAAAACAAACTACTTAAAAACTAATCTACTAAAACAAATCAAAAATACGTAAACGATCACCATCGTTATTTTATCTTTTTCATTGCTTGGTGCAAAGATATGATGTTTCAACATCACTACAAAATTTTTTGTAAATAAAATTATTCGTTTTGGAGAAAAAAATAAAAATCGAGGTAACTTTTGACAGGTCACCTCGACTTTTGCTATTTCTAATTTGCAATTTCGCTGTTTATTACATCATTCCGCCCATGCCTGGAGCACCGCCCATTGGCATTGCTGGTTCCTTCTCAGGTTTGTCAACGATGAGACACTCTGTTGTGAGGAACATTCCAGCGATAGAAGCTGCGTTTTCAAGGGCTACACGAGCAACCTTAGCAGGGTCTATGACTCCTGCCTCGCGCAGGTCCTCATACTTGTCTGTACGAGCGTTGTAGCCAAAGTCGCCCTTTCCTTCGCGAACCTTCTGTACTACTACGGCACCTTCGCCTCCAGCGTTTGTGACAATCTGGCGAAGTGGTTCCTCGATAGCACGCTCTACAATCTTGATACCTGTCTCCTCGTCGGCGTTCTCACCCTTGAGAGCCTTGACAGCATCGATAGCGCGGATGTATGTTGTACCACCACCGGCAACAACACCTTCCTCGATAGCTGCACGTGTAGCGCAGAGAGCATCGTCAACACGGTCTTTCTTCTCCTTCATCTCTACCTCGCTGTTAGCACCAACGTAGAGTACAGCCACACCACCTGCGAGTTTTGCAAGACGCTCCTGAAGCTTCTCCTTGTCGTAAGAACTTGTGGTGTTCTCAATTTCCTTCTTTATCTGAGCTACGCGGTCAGCGATAGCCTCTTTCTGTCCGGCACCGTTAACGATAGTCGTATTATCCTTAGAGATAACTACCTTGTCGCAAGTTCCGAGCATGTCGAGAGTAGCCTGCTCAAGTTTCAGACCCTTCTCCTCGCTGATTACCAAACCACCAGTGAGTACTGCGATGTCCTCGAGCATAGCCTTACGGCGGTCGCCAAAGCCTGGAGCCTTAACAGCACAAACCTTAAGACCAGCACGCAGACGGTTAACGACGAGAGTAGTAAGTGCTTCGCTGTCAACATCCTCAGCAATGATGAGCAGAGGCATACCTTGTTCTGCAGCAGGCTGGAGTACAGGCATAAGGTCCTTAAGGTTAGAAATCTTCTTGTCGTAGATAAGAATACGTGGGTGATCCATTACACACTCCATCTTGTCTGCGTCAGTCATGAAATATCCAGAGAGATATCCGCGGTCGAACTGCATACCCTCTACAACACCGATGTGAGTGTCGCGGCTCTTTGACTCCTCGATAGTGATAACACCATCCTTAGAAACCTTGCGGAAGGCCTCTGCGAGAAGCTTACCTATCTCAGGGTCGTTGTTAGCGCTGACTGTTGCAACCTGCTCTATCTTGTCGTAGTTGTTGTCAACCTTTTCTGCGTTAGCCTGGATATAGTCAACAACAGCCTTTACTGCCTTGTCGATACCACGCTTCAGGTCCATTGGGTTAGCACCTGCTGTAACGTTCTTCAGACCAACGTTGATGATGCTCTGTGCGAGTATTGTTGCTGTTGTAGTACCGTCTCCGGCATCGTCGCCAGTCTTTGATGCTACGCTCTTTACGAGTTGAGCACCAGTATTCTCGAACTTATCTTCGAGTTCTATTTCCTTTGCAACAGTAACACCGTCCTTAGTGATTTGAGGAGCACCGAATTTCTTTTCAATGATAACGTTACGTCCCTTAGGACCGAGGGTTACTTTTACTGCATTTGCCAGCTGATCTACACCATTCTTCAGTAGGTCGCGGGCGTCCATATTGAATTTAATGTCTTTTGCCATAGTTGTAATTGTTTTTTTCTGAGTATTCCGATAATTATTTAAGAATTGCGAGAACGTCGCTCTGACGCATCATGAGATACTTCTCACCTTCGAGTTCTATCTCCGTTCCGCTATATTTGCCGTAGAGCACTTCGTCGCCCTCCTTGAGAATCATTTCCTCGTCCTTTGTTCCTTTTCCTGTAGCGATTATTTTTCCACGAAGTGGTTTCTCCTTGGCAGTATCAGGAATGATAATACCACCAATCTTCTCTTCAGCGGGTGCCGGAAGCACCAATACTCTGTCTGCTAATGGTTGAATTTTCATAATTATTATTGTTTTAGATGTTAATACTTCTGCCCCCTATAATGCGAAAACTGTGCCAACCCCATCAGGATTGGCACAGTGTGACAAAATGTCATAGTTGACTTATTTCACTACAACTTTCTTTACCTCTCCGTTACTCATTTGTTGAATGACGATGCCTTTGCTGGGCTTTGTTATCATTCTTCCGTTAAGGTCGTAGTATTTTGAGGGTTGTACTGTGGCAGTGAAATTCTTCTCTATACCCGTTGGGTCGAAAGCGACACCTTCAATATTAACGTCACCAACAGCAAGATACTTACCTGTTGCTGTTGAGCTGTTATTGTCAATCCACGGATAGATTCTCAGTCTTACAGTCTCTCCCTCTTTTAGTTTTATGACAGGAGTAGCGCTAACAGCGTAAGTCGTCTTATTTGTCATTCTGTCGCTTGCCAACAGCGTTACAGGATTTCCGAAGTCGTCAGAAGTAGAATACTTCACGTGGCACTTCATCATGTTACCGCCCCATGTTCCTACATACAGACTTATCTTGTTGATGTTAAGTTGCATACCCTTTGTTGCAGTCAGTCCGAATTCTACGTATCGTGCCGGACTCTCGTCAATTTCACCAGCAGGCCATGAACTGCCTTCTATCTCTATAAGTTGTGCATTTCTGCTGGTGGTATAGCCGCTACCTTCTGGCCATGTAAATCCGCTGCTGAACTGCTTGTGTGTCATACCTACTAAACTCTCCTCAACAACGATGGCAGGACCTGTCAGACTACAGCTGCTATTCTCAGTAAGTGCCCATGTTGCCTTGACGTCGGCGCCTCCAATTGTTGCTGCTGTTGATGCTGTGAAAGGAACTTCAATCATCTGTTCTCCCTGTGTTATGGTTACTGTGCCGTTCACGTCTCCGCCGTCAAGAATTACTCTTGCATAGAACGTTTCAATTATTGTACCAGCAGAGTATTGCAATGTCAATGAAGAGCCCCATGTCTTTTTGTCGGTAGATAGCTCTATGGCGTTTGTCGTTGTGATATTTATGTTACCATCCTCAGGAGAAAGTCCGAAACCGCTAAGTGAGAATTCCTGCATCATTTCCTGTCCTACATAGCCTTCGCCCAAGTTGGCAGCAGTTGGTGAAACGCTCAGCTCTGCCGGTATTACAATATTCTCAGTCATAATGCCCTGGTCCTTCATCATCTGGGCAGCCAGACGAGCTACAAGAGTAGCACCAGCAGTGTTGAAGTGAGTATTGTCACCAGGACAGAATAATGCATCGTGACACTTTGCAGAGCCGTAGCTTAGATACAACTCTTCCGTTGCTTTTGTAAGGTCAATGAAAGGTACGTCCTTTTCTATTGCTACCTGTTGCATGTGATATGGGTAGTCCATAGTGTGGTCGTCGGCAGCCAGTTTCGGACCATTGGCAAGACCGTTCTCTGTAAGCACCTGATAGTTGTCGCCAAGGTCGTGCTTTCCGTTACGCTTTATGGTGTTTCCGCTGAAATAGCAGCGACATACCGGTGAGGCGAGGATAGGAATACCGCCGAGCTCTCTTGTCTCATTGATAAACTTCTCAAGGTAAGCCCTGTATGTCGTCGAAGGGGTAGTGCCGCGAGTGTCTAACGCCTTGGCTTTATCCTCTTGTCCGTGTGTCATGTAGTAGTTGTACAGTTCTTCCCTGTCAACACCATTGATTTTTTCGTCATTGTGTGCAAACTGAATGATTACGTAGTCACCCGGCTGTATAGCATTCTTTACTGCCGTCCAATGGTCGTTGTAGAAGATACGTGTGTCACGTCCGCCACGGGCATAGTTTACTGCCTCCACACCGTCAAGGAATTGTTGCAGATACATGCCCCATCCTCTCTTTACTTCTGTTGAAGTGTTGTAGTTAGCCATCGTGGAGTCTCCGATGGTGTGTACTTTCTTTGTCGCCGATGTTAAGGTGATGCCTAATGCTATCGCCAACATCGTCAAAATAGTTGTTCTTTTCATTTGTTTTAATTTTAGTAGAAGTTTATAATTATGAATTTATTTGTAGTCAAAGTTAAATGTCATCCAGCGGTAGAGGTTGCACCCCACAAAGTTTCCCAAGACCTCGGCGACATACAGTCCTGCGACCTCCGGTTGCATAAGCAACTCCTTGGGTGCTACGAGGAAGTAGAATGCGTCGGCAATGCTATGGGTAAATCCGCAGAGAATGAAGGTGGGCACTCCCAGCAGCAGCGCCAGCATCTTGCCTTGTCGTGCAAACTGTACGGCAGTAGTCATAATGAAGCCGCACCCAATGGCGAGTAGTGAACAGGCAAACCAGCCCTTCGCCAGTCTGCCGGTAAGTATTGCTCCTGCAGGCTCTATGACGTCTGGCGACGCATAGCCTACGGCGAGTGCTGTAAGCCAGCATCCTACGATGTTACCAAGTAGAGTAACGGCAAGCATACCCCAGTCGCCTTGTCTGCGAATAAATCCTGCCGTTCCTGTGTACAACTTCAGCCCGTAATACACCACAGTTGTCAGCCCGAAGGCGAAGAGCACCGCTCCGGCAACGCCTCCAACGCGTAAATTAACGGTACCGCCTATAGCAATACATATACCAGCCAATACTGCTGTAGGAAAGATTGTCTTGAATAATTGTGTCATAATTGCGGCAAAGGTACAAAATTATTTCAATTTATGCACTATGTAATAGAAAATATTTGTACCTTTGCCGCCAAATCGGTTCAATTATAATAAGGTACACGTATATGAAAGAATTTTTTAAGTATGTATCGGCCACAGTAGTTGGTATGATATGTTTCTTCCTTGTATTTGGAATACTCGGTGTTATGAGTATCATCGGAATGGTTGCTTCCTCCGAGGCTACCACCAGTGTAAAGGAAAATTCTGTGTTTGTCATCAAACTGGATGGAATGGTGTCAGAACGTTCTCAGGACGACTTCTTGGGCTTCCTTAGTGGCGATGAGATAGAGAACATAGGTCTTGACGACCTCATGAGTAGCATCGAGAAGGCAAAGGATAATGAAGATATAAAGGGAATATACCTTGAGGCAGGCATGTTTGGTGCAGACCCCGCTTCAAGACAAGCACTCCGTAATGCCCTCCTCGACTTCAAGAAGAGCGGTAAGTGGATAGTTGCCTATGGCGACGTATATTCACAGGGTGCATATCATATTTGTAGTGTTGCCGACAAGGTTCTTCTTAACCCTCAGGGAACCGTTGACTGGCACGGACTCTGTGCAGAGATGTTCTACGTTAAGGACCTCTTGGCAAAGTTCGGTGTAAAGATGCAGACCACAAAGGTGGGCGCTTATAAGAGTGCTCCAGAGATGTTCATTGCCGATAAGATGAGCGAGCCCAATCGTGAGCAGACCACAGCTTTCATCACAGGAATATGGAACCAACTCGTCAGCGACGTAGCTGCAAGCCGTCATATCACCGCCGCACAGCTCAATCAGTATGCTGACAGCCTCATTACTTTCTCTGATCCAAAGAACTACGTCGCAATGAAGTTTGTCGATAAACTTGTTTATACCGATCAGGTAAAGGACGAGGTAAAGGCAATGATGAAACTGGGAAAGGATGACGATTTAAACACCCTCAGTCTTTCCGATATGCGTAACGTGAAGAGCAAGAGCAAAGACGGCGATGAAATTGCCGTTTACTATGCCGAGGGCGATATCGTTGACGAGGCTGCTGCAGGCATCTCAAGTGCTCGTGGTTCACAGATTGTAGGCGAGAAGGTCTGCAAGGACCTCCAGAAACTTGCCGACGACGAGAAAGTTAAGGCAGTTGTGCTCCGCATTAATAGCGGTGGCGGTTCCGCCTACGCTTCAGAGCAGATGTGGCACGCCATTGAGATGCTAAAGGCAAAGAAGCCCGTCGTCGTTTCTATGAGTGGCTACGCTGCTTCAGGCGGTTACTATATGAGTTGTAACTCTAACTGGATTGTTGCCGAGCCTACAACCCTCACCGGTAGCATCGGTATCTTCGGTATGTTCCCCGACTTCAGTCAGTTGCTGACAGAAAAACTCGGTGTTAAGTTCGACCGCGTGAAGACCAATGCACATAGCGACTTCGGTACTCCCTCACGTCCGTTCAGCGCTGAGGAGGTAGCATATCTTGAGAGCTACATCGACCGCGGTTATGAGTTATTCCGCAAGCGTGTTGCCGACGGACGTAAGATGTCCGTCGAGGACGTTGAGAAGATTGCTCAGGGACACGTGTGGTTAGGCAAGGACGCTCTGAAGATAAAGCTTGTTGATGAGCTTGGAGGTCTTGACGTCGCTGTTGCTAAGGCAGCAAAACTTGCTAAACTCGACAAGTACTACACCTCAGACTATCCTGCAAAGAGCGATTTCCTTGACCAGCTCCTCGACAAGACTTCTTCAGGAGCAGGCAGTTACATCGACGGACAGTTGCGTGCAACCCTTGGCGAGTACTACGCTCCGTTTATGCTTGTGCGCGACATTAACCGCCACTCAGCTATTCAGGCACGCATACCATACTTCATAAATATAAAATAAAGGAGTAATGTTCTTAGTCCCATTAAGCTGGTTATACGGATTGGTGGTGCGTTTCCGTAACCACCTTTTCGATGCTGGGGTGCTGAAACGCAGAACGTTCAGCATTCCGGTAATCGGTGTGGGTAATATTACCGTTGGCGGAACGGGAAAGACGCCTCACGTGGAGTATCTCGTGCGTCTGCTCTCGCCATTTATGAAGGTGGCTGTCCTCAGTCGTGGGTATAAGCGCAAGAGCAAGGGCTATATACTTGCCGACGCTACCACTTCCATGCGTGACATTGGCGACGAGCCTTACCAGATACACAAGAAGTTTCCCGACATCCACGTTGCCGTTGATGCCAATCGTTGTGAGGGAATAGAACGCCTTACCGGCGACGAACGTTCCAAGGACACATCGGTAATACTCCTTGACGACGCTTTCCAGCACCGCTATGTCGTACCGGGCATAAACATCCTCCTCGTCGATTACAACCGTCCCATCAGCACAGATCGTCTCCTGCCTGCAGGACGACTTCGTGAGCCTATGGAAGGTAAGGAGCGTGCCGACATCGTCATAGTGACGAAGTGTCCCCGCAACCTTAAACCTTTGGAGTTCCGTGTGATGTCTAAGATGCTCAGTCTTCGTCCTTACCAGAAACTCTACTACACGACATTGGAATACGAGCCGCTGTACCCGTTGTATGGTGGCGACAAGATAGCCCTCGATGCTCTGGCTCCAGAGACCAACGTGCTGTTGCTTACAGGTATAGCGTCACCACGACAGATGGAACTTGCCCTGCAGCCCCGTTGTGCCAGCATCACCCCACTAATCTTCGGCGATCATCACCAGTTTAAACCTTGTGACATTGAGGAACTTAACACCCTCTTTGCTTCGCTGCCCAAGCCTCGTATGGTGGTGACAACGGAGAAAGACAGTGCCCGACTCGTCGATGTCAACGGACTTTCCGACGAGGTGCGCAACAACACTTACGTACTCCCCGTAAAGGTGGATTTCCTCCAGAATGGTGCTGAGGCATTCAACAAACAAATCCTTTCTTACATTAAGAAGAATTCAAAGAGCAGCATACTTCTTAAAGGAAAAGAGGATGTCAAACCCAAAGAGAAAAAATCTTCTGAGAAAAGAAATACAATAAGATTCAAATAAATAATGGAAATATCTAAGATAGGAGAGTTTGGTCTTATCGACCGCCTGACAAAAGACCTCAAGAACACTAACGACAGCACACGCTACGGTGTCGGCGACGACTGCGCAGTACTGTCGTATCCTAACAGCGAGGTACTCGTAACCACCGATATGCTTATGGAGGGTGTACACTTCGACCTTACCTACATCGACCTGAAACACCTCGGTTATAAGTCGGCTATGGTGAATATCTCCGACGTGGTAGCTATGAATGGCACCCCGCGCCAGATTACCGTCAGCGTAGCCCTCGGCAAGCGTTTCACAGTAGAGGATATGGAAGAGTTTTTCAGCGGTGTACGTCTGGCGTGCGAGAAGTGTGGCGTCGATATCGTTGGTGGCGATACCACATCCTCCTATACAGGTCTTGCCATTAGTATTACCTGTATTGGCGAGGCACAGAAGAACGACATCGTCTATCGCAACGGTGCCCACGATACCGACCTCATCTGTGTCAGCGGAGACCTCGGAGCAGCCTATATGGGACTCCAGTTGCTCGAGCGCGAGAAACGTATCTATTACGATATGGTTGAGGAGGCAAAGAAGAATAATAAGCAGATGCCCGACTTCCAGCCCGACTTCAGCGGCAAGGAATATCTCCTTCAGCGTCAGCTACAGCCCGAGGCACGTCGTGACATCATAGCCAGACTCCGTGAGGCAGGCATCCGTCCTACGGCAATGATGGACATCAGCGACGGACTCTCCAGCGAGCTGCAGCACATCTGTCGTCAGAGTGGGGTAGGCTGTCGTGTCTATGAGAAGAATATTCCCATCGACTACCAGACGGCGGTAATGGCGGAGGAGTTGAATATGAACGTCACCACCTGCGCCCTCAATGGCGGTGAAGACTACGAACTGCTCTTCACCGTTCCTATCGGCGACTACGAGAAAGTGGAACAACTCGAGGACGTTCGTGTCATAGGTCACATCACACGTAAGGAACTCGGTACGATGCTTGTCAGTCGCGACGGACAGGAATTTGAGCTTCTTGCTCAGGGATGGAACCCATTGAAGAAATAAGAAATCCGATGCTATCACAGCATCGGATTTCTTTTGCAAACATAAACAATTCATAAAAGGATGAAACTATCTTATGAACAGTAATTCTCTGTATTTTGGCAGAGGCCACAAAGAGTCATCGACAATTAGTTCCAACTTGTCAATTTGGTAACGTATATCACCGAGCTTCGGTTCCACGTTGTCATGATATGCTATGGCTTTCTTGTGCTCATCCTCTATGGTGTTAGCAGCCTTACGTGCTTCCACAAGTTCCTCTACCTGCTTTTCTATAGTACTTGTACGCTCAGCAATTTCTTCAATGAGTTTTATGTTACGCTCAGATAGTTTGCGTGTCTTCTCTTCTGAGAATACTGTTGACATTGCTTTTACGTTCTTAAGCAACTGAGATTGGTAGTGCGTAGCAACTGGGATGATGTGATTCATCGAGAGGTCGCCAAGTACACGAGCCTCAATTTGTATCTTCTTGGTATAAGTCTCCCATTTTACCTCATTTCGGGCTTCAAGTTCCTTCTTAGTCATTACGCCAAGACTCTCAAACATCTTTATACTTGACTCGTCAAGATAACGCTCAAAGATTTTAGGACATGATTTTTCTACGTCGAGTCCTCTCTTTTCTGCCTCTATAACCGATTCTTCTCTATAACCATTGCCGTCGATACGTAGAGGCTTGCATGTCTTTATATCCTCACGCAGTACTTCAATAATAGCATGATATGTAGCGCTATGACCTGTTCCGTCCAACTTCTTCGTAAGTTCTGGTATTCGCTCATCTACTCGTTTCTTAAAGTCTATGAGAGCTTCCGCTACTGCTGAGTTAAGAGCAATCATTGCTGAGGCGCAGTTTGCCTCGGAACCTACAGCGCGGAATTCGAAGCGGTTTCCTGTGAAGGCGAAGGGCGATGTCTATGTGGTGGGCAATATCGGCTTTTCCTACGCCGGCATCGCCGATCAG
>CAMUVE010000032.1:0-20436 GCA_947163985.1 uncultured Prevotella sp. | reverse complement strand
TACAGGACACATCGACAAGGAGTCGCTGGAAGCACAAGAGCAGCCAAGCTCTGTACTGCTGACATGGTCTAACGTCGATGACAACGCAGTTGATTACTACGAGGTATGGCGACGCGATGCCGGCAGCACTGAAGACTTCAAATGCATTGCAGAGCAGCTTAATTACATGCAATACGAAGATAAGGACGTAAGTCCTGTGAAACAGTATGAGTACTACGTAAAAGCAGCGAACAACTGTGAAGGAACAAAGTATGAACAGACTAAGACCATAACAGCCAACTGCTCACAGAAATGTTCATTGGAGGGTTTCCTGCGCTTCTCTGACGGCACAGGTATTCCTGGCATAGAAATCAATGTCACCGCTCCTGACGGCAGCAATGTTGCGAAGGTAACTACCGACGATAGCGGTTTCTTCCGCGTAACCGACCTGACATACATAAACGGTACGGAGACAACATACACCGTTGCTCCTAATCTGACAAACTTCACCGATCAGAAACCTGTTACCTTTACCACCACCCCTGGCGGCAATATGGTAAAAGGCGTAACTTTCGTAGCTAAGCAGAGCTCCAAAATTTCAGGTAAAGTACTTTATTCCGGTACTAACATTCCTGTTCAGGGTGTTTCATTCCTCGTTGACGGCCACGAGATGCACAACGCATCAGGAAAGGTCGTTACCAACTTCGAAGGAGCGTTCGACTTCAATGTCCTGCCTGATGAACACATAATACAAGCTGTCAAGGAAGGACACACACTCGCTTACAACGGATACTACCACCAGAAGGATGACGACCCCGAAGGAATAGCATACGACTTCACCGAACCAGCACCGGGCTTAATCTTCTACGACGACACTAAGGTGAAGCTCATCGGACGTGTGGCAGGCGGTAAGGACCAGGGCGAGATACCTCTGGGCAACTCGCTGTCACGCAACAACCTGGGCGACGAACTGCAGATAGTTCTCACGCTGGAAGGCGACAACGCCTCAAGACTGGTGTACGACGTCAAGGATAAGAACAAGAAAGAACGCGACGAGGTGTATTCTCATAATGAGACAGCTCACGACACCAAGTATGACTACCATACCAACGTACACACTACGTTGAACCGCATGGTAATAACCCCTGACGTTCATACCGGTGAATACATGGTAATGCTGCCGCCAGTGAAGTGGAAGGTACAGCAGATTACAGCAAAAGGCTATCCTACCCTCTTCCAGAACGGACAGATAAACGACGTGATAGACCTCTCCGACTCACTGACACTGCACAAGGACCACTTCGTAGGCTCTTGGAAGAATGCTAACGACGTCGAGGTGAAGGAGGTTGACGTTGAGTATAACGCTCAGTACAGCCGCATATACCACTCACCAGTAGTCATCGACTACAAACAGGTAGGCTATGAGAAGTTTGACTTCTTCGGAGACCAGTACTACAACTTCAAGAACATAACGGGTGACAAACAGAAACTCACACTCGCATACGGAGTGAGAAAGCCTAACTGGCCTGTCGGCAAGAGAGACTCTATGGAGACTCACTACACCTTCGGATACCCCGTATTCAGCATAGAGCGCAAGTACCCCGTGAAGATTTCAGCTACGGAGCGCTACTACTATAACAACGACATCAAGAGCGACACCGTGGACATCATCCGACTCTCGGGTGGCGAGGTTGCAATTCACAACGGATTGTTCAACTCTTTGCACAGTGAAGTTATTCAGCTCGACAGCGTGGGCGAGGCTATCTACAATCTGGAGACAGCACAGTTGCCTTATCTGCTGAGAGGCGAAGACGCACTACGCACCGTGACAATGACACTCGAGATGGACGGAACGCACTATGAGGCAATACCGCTCCGCGCGTACATATTAAATATTAGGGACATAAAGGGCGCCAAGGACATCATCAGTCATTCCGTACCACAACTTGTTGACATCCTGCGCGACCCGCCAGGAGGAACATCCCATGCTACCATCAGCAAGGGCTCTACACTGAAATATGCTTATCAGATGGATATGGAATGGGCTGCCGGCTTGTCAATGAGCTTTGGCGAAGGATCTGGTTTCGACAGCTTCCAGGGTATTGTGGGAGCACCAATGGGTAGTGGTCTCGTAGCAGGTTTCAACTACTCCGCAGACACCAAATTCGAAATGAGCTTCGACCTGGTATTCTCGGGTAGCGGCCAGCGAGCCTTCGCATATACTATGACGGCAGCTGAGGACATCTCCACCAGCAGCGACAAGACTATGGTGGGTGCCGAGGCCGACCTCTATATCGGTTTGGAACAGAACATCATCCTGAAGCGTGCTACCGCCATCCGCGCCATTCCAGACAGCGTCTTCAAACAGGCAAAAGGTCTGCTGGCTTCAGGACGCATGGTTGAGATAGCACAAGGTAAGGACGAAAATGGCGACACTCTGCACCTGGTACGCGACGAGGCCATTACCTACGGACCGCAGGTGACATCGAACTTCGTTCACTCACAGAGTTACATCCTTACCCAGCTCATACCTTCACTGAAGAACCAGTGTCTCTCACTGATGTTTACCGGCACCGAGAGCGAGGCACAGCAGCGTGCTGACGCTACGGGTCAGCCCGTATATCTGTCGAATGTACCTGCCGACGATGAGAACTTCGGCTTCGACTATAATATTGTTGTTCCTTCAGGCAATAATGAGCAGTTCGTTGACGAGGTGAAATACTACAAGGAAATCATGACAAGGTGGATGCTGATGATTGCACAGAACGAGAAGGAGAAACTGGAAGCTCGTGACCTGGTGCAGAACTTCAGCACCGACGGAGGAAGCTCTATAAGCTACAGCGAGACATTCTCGAGCGACTACTCTGAGATGAACTCGTATGTCAGCCCTATCACTCCTATGACAAGTCAGTATTTCGACAACTTCCTGAAAGATGGAGCTACCAGCATAGTGGCTTTGGTAGGACCTACCGTTGCCAAGTTCCTCGCTAAGATACTCCAGGAACAAAGCGGTTCGCAGGAAGTATCTGGCACAAGGGACAAGGATAATAACATAACAAAGATTGAGTTCAAGATGATAGGTTTCCAAACCTTCATCAGCTTGGTTCCTTCCCTGAACTTCAGCGTAACACCGAAACATACCGAGGAGAAGTCGTACAGCCGCCAGGAGAGCTTCACCATCGGCATGGACAAGAATAGCCACCTGGACTTCGACGTCTATCGCGTGAAGACAGCAAGCACAGGTCTTGAGGGCTACGACGTTCACGACGTATTCCTCAGCGACAACTTCTTCCAGCAGGTTGACTACGACGAGGACTTCTTGAAGCGCGAGATGGATTTGGATGACGCCACCTACGCACACAGCTTCGTCTATCGTACACGCGGCGGAGCTACATGCCGTCCTTACGAGGGCGAGCGCATCTCCCATTTCTATAATCCAGGTACCGTCATTGACGAAAAGACAAAGAAGATTGAGAACCCCATCATAACGATGGACAAGCAGAGTATTAGCGGTGTGCCCTTCGGCGAGGCAGCACGCTTCAAACTCTATCTTGCCAACGAGAGCGAACAGCCCGAGGCAGCATACTATTACTTCACACTGTATCAGAACGAGACCTCGAACCCCGATGGTGCGAAACTCATGATTGACGGTATGCCGCTTACAGGTAACGGCAGAACGGTAGAGATTCACCCGGGACAGGTTACTGAAAAGACTCTCGAGGTATATGCCAGCGAGAAGTTCGACTACAAGGACCTGAAGATAGGACTCATCTCTATGGACGACATTGACACCTACCAGGAGGTTCTCTTCGACGTGCACTATCTGCAGACGGCAGGAGGCGTGTCTATCACAGCACCTGGCGACAAGTGGATACTTAACTGCGACGCTCCTATGGAAGGCGAAAAGTGGTATATGCCTGTCATCATCAGCGGCTTCGACAAGAACCAGCATAACTTCGACCACATAGAGTTCCAGTACAAGGAATCTACACGTGGCGACGACTATTGGACAAACCTCTGCGGATTCTATGCCGACTCACTGCTCTACAAGACTGCCAGCGGCACCAAGGAGATGATTCCTGAAAACGGCAACATCTCAACACGCTTCTTCGGCGAGGGAGTAGTCATCGAGAAGGCATACGACCTGAGGGCGGTGCTCTTCTGTCGCAACGGCAACTCATTCCTCACCCACGAATCCAAGGTCCTCTCGGGTGTCAAGGATACACGCCGTCCACAACTGTTCGGCTATCCTGAACCTACCGACGGAATACTTGAGGTTGGCGACAACATCGTCTTCAACTTCTCCGAGGACATAGAATATAACTACCTGCGTGAAGAGGCTAACTTCGAGGTTGTCGGCGAAACAAACAATACCAGCATCCAGGATACTCCGGCGCTGCAGTTCGTCGGCGATGGATATGCTCAGAGCGAGGTACGCCGTAACTTCGCCGACAAGGACTTCACCGTAGAGGTAATGGTGAAACCTGAGGCTAACGGAAAAGATATGCCTGTCTTCTCACATGGACGCGACGGCAAGAATCTGCAGCTGTGGGTAACTGCCGACAGACACCTGCGCGCCGTTGTTGGCGACAAGATTCTTGAGGGCACTACCGAACTGAAGACAGCTACTTACTCTTTTGCTGCTCTCTCACTCGACTACGACCAGAAGAAACTGACTCTTTTCACCGACGGCGAAGAGGTGTCATTGGACAACGTTACATATAACGGTTACGGTCCGCTGATCTTCGGATCTACAAACCAGACCGACGTCAGCCAGCGTTCATTCTACTCTGGACGAATGCTGCAGGGTAGAGTATGGAACAGAGCAATGGATGTCAACACTCTCAACTTCTACGACAACAGACTCCTTACTGGTTACGAGCAGGGACTCACTGACTACTATCCTATGAACGAAGGTCGAGGCGAGATGGCTACCGACCTGGCTCAGGGAGCTCACCTCACACTGAACGGTGTCAACTGGGCACAGCCTGACGGTATGTCACTGAAACTCGACAAGAACGAACAGAAGGAAATCAAGGGTCTTAAGCTGAAGTCGGAATTCTTCGCGCGTACAGCAGAACAGGACTACACTCTGATGTTCTGGTTCAAGACCAACGACGACGGTCACGGAGCACTCCTCTGTAACGGCTCGGGTAGGAAGACCGACGTAGGAGCTCGCGATAAGTTCTTCATCGGATTCGAAGGCCCTACACTGAAATACCGCACTAACGGCAACGAGTTCATTCTTGGCGAGAACTACAGCGACAACAGCTGGCACCACTACGCTATGACCGTAAACCGCTCACGTCAGATTGCTAACATCTACGTTGACCAGGCTCTCAGGGCACAGTTCCCTACCGACTCCTTAGGAGCTATGACGGGCGACTTCTACCTGGGTAACATGGTATGGAAGGAAGAAGGCAGCGAGAACGACAAGATACATCAGGATTATCCGCTGACAGGAAATATTGACTGCATCACGCTCTTCGAGAAGGCACTGCCAATGACTCTCATCAACCGCTACGCCCACAAGGCTCTCGGAGGTAAGGAGAAAGACCTTCTCACCTACGTTGACTTCGAACGTCAGGAAATGCAGCAGAGCGGAGAGCTCGTGTTGGTACCGTTCTCACTGAACAAGGTGGTTAAGCCCGGCGTCGATGGCACGGAGAATCACGACTCCATCTTCGTTGACGCTATTGACTACATCACACAGCGCATCGCAAAGGAAGAGGGCGCGCCCGTACAGGCTTACGAGGAACTGGGCAACGTGAAATTCAGCTTCGTAGGACACGACAACAGCGTACTCGTAAACATCGACGAACCGGATACACGTATCAACAAACGTACGGTATATGCTACACTGAGAGATATTCCTGACCTTAACGGTAACCTCATGGCTTCACCAGTAACAATATCAATGTTCGTTGACCTCAACCCACTACGCTGGGCAAGGAAGACACACACTGCTTTAATCCGCAACGACGAGTATCATGACAGCAACTTTAATATCGGAATCATGAATACAAGTGGTGTGGCTCATACATACACCGTTGAGAACATTCCAAGATGGCTCTCCGTTGACACGGCAACTGACGTTATCGAGCCGAAGAGCGAACATACTCTCACCTTCACCATCAACAAGGATGCCAACATCGGTACCTATGATGATATCATCTATCTTACCGACGAAAACGGACTCTCTGAGCCTCTGGCACTGAACATCACCATTGAAGGAAAGAATCCTGGATGGGTAGTCACTAACGATATGAAGAAACACTCTATGAGCATCGTTGCACGCGTAGATATCGAGGGCGACATCGTCACAGATCCACGCGACAAGGTGGCTGTCTTCGACAACAAGGGACGCTGCATGGGTGTTGCTAATATCAACTCTAACAACAGCCTGGAGGAGAACCTCGTTTATCTGTCCGTTTACGACAGCACGGCAGTAGCATCACCGCTGAACTTCCGCCTGTGGCACTACGAGACGGGTAAGGTAATGATACTGACACCTTCTCAGAAAGATGTAGTATTCGTACCCGAAGGCTTCCTGGGTTCTACAAAGGATCCTCTCCTACTCCACGCCAGCGATATGTATGTACAGAACATTACACTGAAGCCGGGATGGAACTGGGTATCACTGAACGTGCTCAACGACAACTATCGCGACGTGAAGAAACTGATCGAAAACTATAATTGGGAAAATGGCGATATGTTTACCGACGAAAACAACCACATCGCACTGTACTATCAGGACGGACAGTGGCTGTCGAACAACGGTACATCACAATACGGCAAGATGACGCTGAAGGTTTGCGACAGCTACCGTGTAAAAGTAGGGCACCAAAAGAAAATAGAAATTGCAGGCGCTATACTGAAGACGGAAGGCGACCGCACCATCACCGTAAAACAGGGATGGAACAGCATAGGTTACACACCTATTATTAACCTGCCTGTATCAACAGCTCTCGCCGACTACTTCGACAACGCTATGGACGGCGACGTAGTGAAGAGCAAGACTGAGTTCGCTATGTTCTCATCCGACTCTAAGGGCTCCGGCGACTGGAAGGGAAGCCTCGAATATATGAAGCCTGGCGAGGGCTACATGCTCTACCGCAAACTCTCTGGCGAGGCTAAGTTCATCTATCCGTTCTACGAAGCTAACGAGACGTTCTTCGAAGAAACCAGTGACGGCGCCGCCAACGCTTATAGTGGCAACATGACACTCACCGCCGTTGCCGACGGCATAGACCTTGAGGAAGGCGACCGTGTCATAGCCTACGCTAATGCAGAGATTGTCGGAGAAGGCATCATAAAGGACGACAGAATATACATGAACATCGCCGGCGAAGCTAACGTACCTATCTCATTTGCAGTAGAACGTGGCGGCGACATCATCGCAGCTACCGACAAGGTGATGAACTACACTACCGACGCCATCAGCGGTTCTTACAAAGAGCCTACGAAGATTGACTTCACAACATCCGGCAAGGACATGTTCTCACAAGAGGGATGGTACACCCTGCAGGGCGTGAAACTCGAGAAGAGACCAGCTAAGGGTGGCGTTTATATCTATAATGGACGTAAGAAGGTAATTAAATAAGGAGTAAATAAATATGAAACAGATAAAGTTAATAATGATGATAGCAGTCCTCACCGTAGCGTGGGGCTGCTCATCAGACAGCGATGAGAATGATAAAGAGAAGTGGACAAACTCTATCTACCAGCCCTGCGACGAACCTACGTGGGCTGTAGATTGGACTGCGGCAGACTCCAAACCCAGTTGGCAGAATCCTGACCCGACACTCTACGACTCCAACATGTTCTACCTCGTAAGACTCGACGAGGAACTGGAGAAATATTCTTCCGAAAACGACATTATGGCTATGTTCATGGGCGGTAAATGCCGAGGAGTGAGCGCACGTAATGTCTTGCCAAACGGCAATGTAACATTCCTGCTGTACGTCAAGGGCAATGGCAGCGAGTCAGGCGAACCTCTCGAGCTGCGCTACTATTGCGACAAACTGCACCACACGAACATACTGCCCGACATTACCACCTACGCACCGAACAACATCATCACTCCGGCATACACTAAGATACTCTGCATCAAAGACGGCAGTTCCAAGTACCCCGTAAGTACAACCCTTACCGTCTTAATACCAAAGGAACTGCCCTTCACAGTAAACGACAACGACAAGGTGGCTGTATTCGTTGGCGAGGAGTGCCGCGGCGTAGGTCAAAGGGAAGCCGATATAAAAGACCGCTGGCAAATGTCTGTATTTGGCAAGACTGGCGAGACAGCACAGATACGCTACTACAGCGCAGAGAAAAAAGGAGCATATTCTCTCCTGAAAACTGTTGAACTGAAAGGCGAGCCCATAACCGAAACACTCACCTTCTAACCCCTAAAAATAATGAAACATTTAAAATCCATATTACTCTTGACGGCAGTCTGTCTCACAGGCTGCTCGTCAAACGACGATTCAGAGCCTAAGCTGAATGGTCAGACACCAAGACCAATGTATGTCGAAGTGTCAGGTGTAAGTCGTAGCGCCGCACCAACAACCACAGAGACGTTGAACGCCTTCGCTGTGCACTACGAGGGCAACAGGTACAAATACACAAGAAACGGTGAGAAATGGTCTGAAGGTACATGGCCCAGTGTACCCGATGAACAGCCGATAGACTTCTATGCGGACACCTACACCTATTACGATACTCACAGTACCAGCTACAACTACAACGGTGGAAACCCCTATATCCACTTTACTGTTGATGGGAACGCCTCAAGCCAGCACGACCTGTTAGTATCCGAGTGTAAGCAGGTATCCTTCGCCGAAACCAAAGGAAACGTCAGTTTCCTCTTCACCCACGCCTGTGCTGTTCCTCACTTTACCGTGCAGCTTACCGATGCACTATCCACCGCGTGTGGCGGCAAACTTACTGTAAAAAGCATCGTTCTCAAGAACGTCAAAAATGTGGGTAAATATTACTACGCCACAAAGTCGTGGGGCGAACTCTCCGGCTCAGCCAGCTACACCCTCATCAATAGTCCTATCATCGTCACCACCGCCAAGCAGTCACTCTCCTCAGGCTATCTCTTCATGATACCGCAGACGCGCGCTGCCGACGGTACTAATGGCACCCACCTGGAGATAACCTATAATAAGGGCGGAGACGACGAGAAGGCAATAATCCCATTCGGAATCGACTGGCAGGCAGGCACAATCCACCCCGTCAACATATTATTAGGAACCGCAGTAATAAAGTGACAACTATGAAGAAGAAATATATCAACCCAACGGCACAAGCCATCCAACTTGAAATCAACCCACTACTACAAGAGATTAACGTTCAAAGTCTAAACACGGGTCAGGAACAAACTACACCCAGCAAAGAACACATCATCAGCAACGACGGACCCGAATACGACGAAGAATTATAGCAATACCCAATAAGAGTTAGTGGTCTTTTATTTCACTATGTACTTGCGTTCCTTATTTATATAAATACCTTTTTTCGTAGGTTTACCGTTGAGTTTGCGTCCGCTGAGGTCGTACCACGTGGTGGTTTCCGATGTGGTGTCGCCATTCAGTTCACTGATGTCTGAGGTGTTGGTGACGGTATGGTCGTAGGTGCCTTCTATGTAGTAGCCGTGATTTATGTAGGCGAGGTCAGCAGTTTGGTTTTGTCCTGTCGGCACGAAGATGAGTCCTGTGGGCGGATTGTTGTACGGGCTGCCGTCGTAGGTCCACTTCAGGATGCGACGCTTGCCGGTGAGAGTTTTTCCCATGACTTGCATGGAGGGCTTACTACCCCAGCTGCCGCCGGTGAAGTTTTCTTTTGAGTTCCACACCCAGATTGTTGCGCCTTTGTGTTCCGTTTCCAGGAATACTGACAGCTCGTTGTCGCTGACGGCGGGTATATATACGGGCAGTTCGTCGATAGGAGTATCTGACGAGGAGCCCTGACCGCCGTCATTCTCAGAGTCTTCTTCCTCGGTGCCGTCCCATTGGGGTTGTGTTGCCGCTGCGGGTGAGGATGCATAGAGGTAGAGTCCGTCCTCGCCTATCTTGCCCGGAGCGGGTGTCTTGTCGGTGGAGAGCACATAGACGCGCATATTTCCCTTTCCCGTGCAGCTGACGTTCAAGGTACCGTTGGTGACGGTGCGTACATCGCCCGTAATGCAGTCGGTATAGGTGCCGTTGAGGATACCTGAGAATGTGGCACCGCCATTTATGGTAACCAGCGCATAGCTGTCGGTATGGTCGTCGGTATAGCGGCGTTTGAAGGCATAGGACCCCGTGCAGCCACTGGTGGAGTATTGTCCTTTGCGCAGTGCTGGTACGGCGGCACGGATAAGGTTAAGGCGACGAATGTGCTGTGCCAGCGGGTGTGACAGTGTCTGTCCCACGTTGCCTGTGGCCGAGGAATACTGTCCGAAGTCGGTAGTAGTGACGTCGCCCTTGATGTAGCCACCGTAGTAGGCGCGTCCTGTGTTGCGCAGCGCGTCGTTAGTGCCGCAGTCTATCACCTTGCCCTTGCGGAACTCTATCTCGCTGCCGTAATATAGGCAGGGGATGCCGCGGAAGGTGAACATAAGGTCGAGGTTCTCTGCCCACGTGGATTGCGGCTGAGCAAAGCGTTGATTCTCGGGTGCTCCGTTGGGGGCATAGTCGTGAGAATCTACATACACCACATTCATGGTTGCATCATTATAGTATTTGTCGCCCTGACGAATGCCCCACGCTGAACTGATGTCCTTGAAGCAATGGTGCATGGGGAAGTCGATGACGCTGAGTCCTGAGAACTGTGAATAGTCGGGCTGGTGGTAGTCGTTGCCCTCAAGGAAAGCATTGTCGGAGGTAGGTTGCTGCGACTCGGTGCCCTCGTTGTTATCGTGATACTGCTGCTCACAGCTCTGCATGTTGACGTGTTCGAAGTCGGTACTCTCGTTGGAGGGTATGCGCAGTCCGTTCCACGACGTGGCGTCATAGTCCCAGGGGTACTGTTTCCGCTCCTTCCAGGTGTAGAAAGGACATGAAAGGGCGGGCTGGTTGCGGTACCACCACGTGGTGAAGCGAGAACACACCTCGGCATACATGAAGAACGGTGTGCCGCCACGTTTCTCCTTAGCAGCCTCGGCAGCGGCATGAAGCTGTGGTAGGAAGTTGTTGTTCATGGTAAGACGGGCTATGTGTCCGCCGGTGTCTATACGGAAGCCGTCGGCACCCATATTGATGAACTGTGTGTAGCAATCTACAAGATAGTTGCTGACCTGCGGGTTCTCGGTATTCAGATCTACGCAGTCGCCTGCTATCTGTGCCCACCAGCGCGTCTCGTTGTCCCAGTTGAAGTTGCCGAAATGGTGCCACAGGTTATTGGTGTCGTAAAGACCAGTGTTGTTCTGGTCCTTCATCTGCGACAGTCGGGCATCGTACTGCTGTCCGCCCGGCATGCTGGAATAGTTATCGGGCAAGCGTCCACCGTCCTTTTGTGTCAGCGGCACCATGCAGTCACTAAGGCTGCTCTGCGGCTTCGTCCAGTCACGTTCAAACAGCTTGCACAGATGTTCCTCGCCGAAGTTTCCCGTGTGGTTCAGTACTATGTCAATGATTATCTTCATGCCCCGTTGATGGACAGCATCGATAAGCGTCTGCAGCGTGACGTCCTCGCTCTCATAGCGACGATCTACCCTACTGAAATCCATAGCGTGGTAGCCGTGATAGTCGTAGCCCGAGGCGTTCTGCACCACAGGAGTTATCCAGATGGCAGTAAAGCCCAACGCCTTAATGTAGTCCAGTTTCTCAATGAGTCCTTTGAAGTCGCCGCGCCACGCTGGGTCGCCGGCATTACGTTCGCCGTTGTCCCAGCACTGGGTGTTGTTCTGCGGGTCGCCGTCATAGAAACGTGTGGGCAACAGGAAATATATTGTCTCGTCGCGGAAATCGGTCCTTTCGCCCCGAAACGTCTGGGCTCCGACAGGCAACAGCAGCAACATAAGGAAACTTAACAAAAGACATCTAAGCGTGTGGTGAGCATAATTTTTCATAAACTATCGGATTATATATTACCGCTGCGAAGATACTACATTTTCCGTGAATTACGCAAGCATTTACCCCGAAATTTTCACCCCTGAAAGTGTTAAATTTCCCTTAATAAACGAGCCGTATTCTCGTGGTTAACGAGGCGGGTTCTCGTCACCCGCGAGGCGGGTTCTCGCACCATTCAAGCCCTCTCGAATACATAGTAAGGCAGATAAGAGGAAAAGCGGAAAGTGGACATTAATGATTTTGGGGGGCGGAAGGAGGACATTACTTAGTAGAAGTTATTGTATATATATACAATATTTATAATATAATTATTACCATATTTATATATTATTATACTATTATTATATATATATTATTTACTATATTATTACCTTAATTAATACCTATTTTTTACTATGTAAAACACCTTAATGTCTACTTTCCGCTTTTCCTCCTTTCCTCTTCTACCCTACTAAGCCTCCAAGCGCTAATAGGAGTTCGTAACGCACACCGTCGGCATAGTGGTCAACGCTGAAGCCGTCGTGTCTGTTTTTTAGGTGGTTGAGGGGGGTAACGTGCTGATACGTAAGCCTGCCACGAAGGGTTACGAGAACTGCCCTACCCTGATTCTGCAAAGCCACATGGATATGGTGTGCGAGAAACATGTTGACGGCGAGTGGATGCGTGCTAAGGGTACCACACTGGGTGCTGACGACGTTCAGGCTACAACAGAGTAAAAAGAGATTATACATCTCACAAAAAACTTGATACTAATAGTATTATTAAGAAAGCCCCTCCTTTGCGGAGAGGCTTCTCTTTTTTACTTCACAACGACCTTACGACCATCCCGGACATAAACACCTTGTTTGTTCGGTTTGGCATTAAGCCTTTGACCGCCAAGGGTGTACCAGTCGCCGCTGTTATCAGCGTCGTCGGTACTTACCACGTTGATGCTCGTTGCTGGATCTAACGTTACCTTTAGAGCGTAACGTGCAGTCTTCGTAGTATAGGTGTAGTTAGTGCCGTCGGTGACGGTAGCTGTGATGGTGGCGTCGCCGATACCTGTAATGGTAATCTCGCCCGTTTCTTCATTCACCGTTGCTACGTTGACGTTGTCCGATGCATAGGTTACAGAACCATCGCCTGTCATCGTCAATTCGTTGGTGAAAGCAGCATCGGTATCCATCTTTTCAATGCTGGTGACTTCGTAACTTATGCTACCCACAGCTTTATTGATAGATACTACGGCGCTGTTTGTCACAGTGTTGTAGTTAGGCTTCGTCACCTGATAGTAAACGGTGTAGTTGCCTGCATTGGTAAACTCGGGACTTGCCACTAAGTCATAGGTTCCTTCTACAGTACCGTACATTACTACTGCATCTTCAGGAACATTAACCTTAACATTGATGCCGTGAGCCTTGCCGTCATAGGTGCCTGTGTAGCCATTAGCGGCAATGTCCATAGCAGCATTGCTTACACCAACGGTGAACGTTGCCGTCTTAGTAGCATAGGTGTAGTTAGCACCGTCGATTACTGTTGCCGTAATGTTAGCCTCGCCACTACCGGTAATGGTAACCAGACCTGTAGCTACATCCACAGTTGCTACGCTGCTATTGTCGGAAGCGTAGATTACGTTGCCGTCACCGCTGTTTGTCAGTGCATTTATAAACTGAGCGTCACCATAGGTCTTTCCGACGCTGGCATTCGCAAAGTTTATTACTGCGTCAGCCTTTTCTATCAGGACGACAGCACTACCCGTAACAGTAGTGTAGTTAGGCTTTGTTACTTGATAATATATTGTGTATGTGTTGGCATTGGTGTAGGTAGGACAGACGTCAAGATTATACGTTCCTTCTGTCTCACCATACTTAACTGTTGCACCCGAAGGCTTATTAACGGTAACATTGATACCGTGAGCCTTGCCGTCATAGGTGCCGAAGTAATTGGTAGCTACCACCTGTATTGTTGCCGTATTAACACCGACAGCATAGCTTGCAGTAGTTGTTGCGTAAGTGTAGTTGCCTTCGTCGGCATCAGTTATGGTAGCGGTAATAACAGCCTCACCTGCTCCAACGATTGTCACCTCACCGGTAGTAGCATCCACAGCAGCTACTGCCGCGTTAGATGTGGTGTATGTTACATCGCCGTCGCCACTTACCGTCAACGGATTGACGAATGCTGCATCGCCATAGGTCTTGCTTACGCTTGCCACCTCATAGCTAATGTATCCGTCTGCCTTAGTAACTGTTAGCGTACCGTTGTTCACCGTTACTACCTCATTGGCTATGCTTGCCATATTAAGGGTGATAGCATATTCTCCAACGGGAGAGTTCTCATCAGCATCAGTTATAAACGTCGGAGTTCCGACAATACTGCCTTGCTGTGCAGAGGTATATGTGAACGTCGGGTTCTCCGCACCGTACTTACGCTCGGCGTTGTTAATGGTAATTACAATAGGTAGTACCACCTTGACGATGTTCTGTGCCCCTACACTTGTTGCGCCATATACAAGGGCATATACAGCAGCTGAGGTCGCTGTTATAGTTAGCGCCTGCTTGCCACCTATAGTCTCCTGACCTATAGCTTCAGCCTCAATCTTTGTTCCGTCTGCGTTATAGAAGTCAACATTGGAACCTTCAGCCAAATCCAGGAACCAGTAGAGTTTGTCGCCTATGGTGCAGTCGAACTTATAACCCTGCACATTACAGCCCGTTGGAGCCGCGAGTGTGCTTTCCTGTTCACTTACAAGTGTTAGCATGTGGGTATCGACAGTTTTCTTATATCCCGTAATTTCTTGGGTTATAGCCGATGAGCCCGTACCAAGATTGTTGAACACCTGAAGTCCGAAGGTTATATCCTGCGTGCACATCACATTATTGGTAGCAACGTCGAACTCATAGTCGGCAGGAATGCTTTCAATTTCCACGCCGTCAACAACGAGTTGTGCCTCGTCAATTGTCAGTGTGGCAGTAGGCTCCACTTCTACCCTCTTGCGCGGGTTGTCATTGAACCAGTATTCGTAAGCCACTATCTTGTCGCCAATGACTAATTCCGCAGGATCTGCAGGTACCATGAAGTACGACAGCAGTGCCGGACTGTAGTGTCCCTGCTCGTCTTTCACCTGACAGCTAATACTGTGCAAGCCTGGAGCAAGAGTCGTCAAATCAATGTCGAGGTTAACAATGCCTGAAGCAGCAATTGTCTCTTCCACAGCATTTTCAATATCCTTGTCAATCCAGTAGCGGTAGTTTACAAGACTGTTCTCTGTGGTTGACGATGCCTGTGGCACCAAGAAATACTTGGTAAGCGTAGAACTGCTGTGTCCGTTGGTGTCAAGTACTCTGAATGACAGGTTGTGCAAACCTGGAGAGAGCGAAGTCAGGTCGAGGTCTGTATCAACAATCCCTCCTGCACCGAACGTGCCTGATTTGCGCTCATCGTACTTGCGGTCTATCCAGTACTCATAGTTTGCAAGGACATTCTCTTCAGTGCTGTGCGTCTGGGGCACTACGAAGAACTTCGTATGAATGGCACTCCAACGTCCGTCGTCCATTCCCGCCCTGAAGGCTATGGAGTGAACACCTGTCGGCAGTGATGACAAATCAATTTGTGCAGTCCATTCGCCCGCAGTGGCAACAGTCGTGATGCGGCTGTCCATTTGCCGGTCTATCCAATATTCACACTTTGTGGCGGCAGTCTGTGCCGTCGCAATAATGCAACAGAGCAAAGCCAGCAAGGACAGTACTGTTTTTTTCGTTCTGTTCATTGTCTGTCTCTGTTTTAATGGTTATTCTGATACCGGGCGTGCCTCTGCCTTGATACTGATACTCAGTTTGCCGTCAACGGTCTTGCTTGCGATAGTACTCTGAGTAATGCGTGGAGTAGAAGGTATTAAGTCCCATGGGAAATCGCCACCTGTAGGACCTACCGCTTTAGCGTCTGTACCTGCAAACTTCGTAGGATTGTTTAAAATCCACTTACGAGCCTTGTTATCAGCATCAAAGAAGTTCAAATCATTCTGATGGTCTGCAAAGAACGTTGCCCAGTCAATCCATTCCGGCTGGTAGTAACAGTTGGTAGTGGTATTCAAACTGCTATTGCTCATTGCTCCCTGCCAACCAAGACAATTTACAAGTACAGCACCAGCATCCACGTATTTGTTGTTGAAGATACAGTTCTCATAGTAGTATGGTCCGTGTGGATAGTCATAACTATATGAAGTGTAATATACCATTACGTTATTTTTAACGATTATACCACTCGTTGCCGCATTGAAATTATATACACGACCACCAATCCAGCTGTTCTCTATAGAGAAGCCCGTAGCGGTGATGTTATCGCCCCATATTGCGTTTCTCACATAACACTGGCGAATGATGAACTGATCACAATGCTCGCGAATGTTAATGGTGTTGAAACTGCACTTAACAATCTTAAATCCTGCGATAAGTTCATCGTTGGAAGCGTTGTTGATATTTATATCACCATTGATATATAGGCCCTCGAAATAGATGTTGTCCTTGTGCTCGTTATAGATGCCATTCATAGTAATAGTACCGTTGAGGTATGTGCGTCCTATGCCCGTTTCATCATCCAAATAGCCGGCACCATAAATCTTTACCGACTTGTCAATGTTACCAGGAACATTGAACGAGCCTGATGAAAGAGTAATGATGCTACCGTCCTGAGCTTCTGCCAAAGCCGAAGTCAAAGCATTAATTCCATAAAAAACCTTGCTCACGTCACCTGTTTGCAAAGTAGCCGTTGTAGCTTCCGTTTGCTGTGCGTTAGCTGTCATTGCACATACAAGTGCCACTAATGATAGAAATAATTTTTTCATAGTTAACTGGGTTTTGGTTAATAATAAAGAAATTAAAAAATTCTGCTGGCAAATGTAAGTAAAAAAAAAAGTAGCTTACTGCCACATACGAAAAATAAACTGCCAAAAGGGTTCTGGCAGTCATTTTTTATAAAATAAATAAGAAATATATTATTGCTGACTTAGCCATTCGCGGGTAGTCATACCAGTAGCCTCCTTGAAAATGCGGAAGAATGAACGCTCACTGGAGAAGCCTGCATCCATATATATCAGCGACACGGACTCGTCAGGATGTTCACGCAACTGCTGTTTGACATACTCCACACGGTAGCTATTGACGAACTGCGAGAATGTCTGTCCCTTCTCCGTCTTGATACAATCTTTTACATAGCGTGTGTTGGTGCCAAGGGCCGCAGCCACATCTGCTGGTTTCAAATCGTCGTTGCGGAATAGCTGCTCTTGGTCCATAAGCTTACGTATTCGTAACATGAGATCCTTGCTGCGTGAGTCTTGCAAAGAATATGTCTTACTTGAAGACCTACGACTACGAATGAACATAATTAGAGCTGCTACTATGACAAGAGCGGCAACACCACACAACCAAATGTATATGTTGCCCCATAAGGTATTGTCAGCGTATTCTTTCTTGCCTCCGCCTACACGAATGAGCCACGCTGATGCGGTAGGCTCGTAGTTATTGCCTTGGAAATCTGTCTTTGCACAGCCTCCAATGATAGCAATATCACCGTCGGCAGTAAGTACAGGAATACTGAAACCGAAGTCTGGCAGTGGTTCAGTATAATAGACAGTAAGCGGAGCGGGCTGACTGGTGTATTCTATACAGAGTATATAGAGTCGTTTTTCACTATCAATACCTATGATATAGGCTTGTTGGCTACTTCTGTCAACAATGACAGGACCTTGCCATATAATGCGTCCACCGACGGAAGAAGTCAGGGGAATGGGAGCAACGGTAGGCAGCAACGAGAAGACAGTATCGCGCGCCATCATCAGCGCTAAAGAGTCCTTATTGCTGGCTAAAAACAGGTAGCTATAGATGCCGCCTGACACGTTGGCTATGAATTTATCACTATTATGACTTAATGGGCCCGGAGGTCCTACGGGTTTCCAGCGTTGCAGAAGTGGCACCATGAAAGGTTCACCACGCAGTCTGTCAACAATGGCTGCGCTGTCACCGAGTGACTGTCCTCGGGTACCGTAGCTACCGAAGATGAGTACGTCATTTTCAGCTGCACGCAAGATGTACGGTGCAAAACGCCCCACACTAACATTCTTAACAAAACTGAAGTTACCCTTTCCGTCGTACATCTCTATGCCGTCGGGAGCGTACCAGTTGCCACTGATGACTACACGTCCACTGTCTATTGCAAGACCACTTAACATGGTTCGCTTCATATCCAAACATCCATAGTTACCGAAAGTGTGGGTACGTATATCGTAAAGCTCGGCTTCAAAAGTCTGTCCAATGCCGAGATTGTCCTTATGACCGCCCGCTACAAGTATCTTATCTTTAGTTATTCTGACTGCCAAACCGTCATCATGCGGATAAGTCATCTGCATGGTATGCCACTTGCCTTCACTCAAATATTCTGCTGTTGCTGTGGGAATAAAGCCCGTGGTATGACCACCAAATACGATAAGTTCTCCGTTAACATAAAACGTATGATGTCCCGCACGCGGAATATTCAAATCGGGCAGTCGCTCCGCCTGAATCTTTACCATAGGGCACGAAACTTTCTCCTGGTGAGCATCTCCCCAAGCATGTCCATACGACATCAGTGCGCATATAAATATAATAATGTGTTTCGTAGTGCTTTTTGTATTGTTACGACGACAAAGGTACGATTTAATAAACGAAATACCAAATAAAAAAACAATTTTTCTTGGTTTTGTCCTCGCTTATGCGTACTTTTGCAAAAACTAACTAACAAACATAAAAATAAAAGAAGTATGAGCAACATAGAACTGAAGCCTGCTTGCGTGTTCGAGCAGTTTGCGAGAATCAACCAGATTCCTCGCCCATCGAAGAAGGAAGAGAAAATGATAGAGTTTCTGCGTGAATTCGGAGAAAGTCGCGGTCTTGAGACGAAGGTGGATGAGACGGGTAACGTGCTGATACGTAAGCCTGCCACGAAGGGTTACGAGAACTGCCCTACCCTGATTCTGCAAAGCCACATGGATATGGTGTGCGAGAAACTTGTTGACGTGGACTTCGACTTCGACAAGGATGCCATACAGACTTATGTTGACGGCGAGTGGATGCGTGCTAAGGGTACGACGTTAGGTGCTGACGACGGTATAGGCTGTGCCATAGAGCTGGCGGTACTGGACTCAAACGACATAGAACACGGACCGCTGGAGTGCGTATTCACACGCGACGAGGAGACGGGACTGACGGGTGCCGAGGGCATGAAACCAGGATTTATGACTGGCGACATGCTGGTGAACCTGGACTCTGAAGACGAAGGACAGATATTTGTTAGCTGTGCCGGCGGCAGAAACACTACGGCTACCTTCCGCTTCGAGAAGGAAGAGGCACCACAGGGAATGTTCTTCATGAGTGCCCAGATAAAAGGTCTTATCGGCGGACACTCCGGCGACGACATCAACAAGAAGCGTGCTAACAGTATAAAGTTGATGGCACGATTCCTGTACCAGACGCAGGAGCGCTACGGACTGAGACTGGTGCAGTTTAACGGTGGTAAGCTGCACAACGCTATTCCTCGTGACGCACAGGCTATATTCGCCGTTCCTGCCGACAAGAAGGAGAACGTGAAGGCTGACTGGAACGTCTTTACCGCACAGGTGGAGGAAGAGTACCACGTAACGGAGAAGAATATGCAGTTCATCATGGAGAGCGCAGAGCCTGCAAAGGTGATAAAGAAGGAGGTGAGCACACGACTCATCCAGGCTCTTCAGGGAATACACAACGGCATACTGGCAATGTGTCAGGACGAGGAGATAGCATGGCTCGTAGAGACGTCAAGCAATCTTGCGAGTGTAGAGACAAAGGATGGAGAGATAAAGGTTCTCACAAGTCAGCGCTCAAACGTTATGAGTGCCCTTGACAACATGGCGGCAACGATAAAGGCTACGTTCCAGTTGGCGGGAGCCGAGGTGGTTCAGGGCGACGGCTACCCAGCATGGAAGATGAATCCTAACAGCAAACTGACGAAGCTGACTGTTGACACATACAAGAAGCTCTTCGGTAAGGATCCAAAGGTATTAGGAATACACGCCGGACTGGAGTGCGGACTCTTCTCGGAGAAGTATCCTAACCTGGATATGGTGTCGTTCGGTCCTACCCTTCGCGGTGTTCACTCGCCCGACGAGCGGCTGCACATACCTACGGTAGAGATGGTGTGGAAACACCTTATGGCAATAATGAAGGGACTGAAGTAAAAATCCCGCCCCTAATCAGAGGTATTCTACCCATAGCCACTCCCAAAACAGGGAGTGGTTTTTTTGGCACGATGTTTGCATGATTGTTTGCAAAACGATAAAACAACAAAACAATAACAATATGCAAAAAGGTAATATCGGGGTTACAACAGAGAACATTTTCCCCGTCATCAAAAAGTT
>CAMUVE010000031.1:0-20760 GCA_947163985.1 uncultured Prevotella sp. | reverse complement strand
CAGAGCTATCTGGCAGATGTCGGTGGTGGTGTGATGAACGTCACCTTCGAGCCTGGTTGCCGCAACAACTGGCACATCCACCACAAGCAGGTACAGGTACTGATTTGTGTTGCAGGTCGCGGCTGGTATCAGGAATGGGGCAAGGAGCCGCAGGAGATGACTCCCGGAACTATCATCGCCATCCCTGCCGAGGTAAAGCACTGGCACGGAGCACAGAAAGACTCGTGGTTCCAACATCTTACATATCATAAGGATGTTCAAGAAGGTGCTTCAAATGAACTGATGGAGCAGCGAGAGCAGAGCGATGCAAGCATCAACTCTGCCGAGTCGCGACAGAAGTCGAGTGAAACTCAATGGTGCGAGCCTGTGGATGATGCTACTTATGATGCTCTGAAACAATAAAGGTAAATCACCGGTTTTCCTCCAGGAAACGTAGCTCCGCCTCCAACATCTCCAATTTAGGCATACGGTAGCCAGCTGCGCGGGCCATCTCTATAGGACGGGTATAAAGATAGTATATCTCCATAGAACGATGGAAGTCGTAGTCCAGTCGCATGGAGGGCGAATAAGGTATCATAGAATCTGTCATAGCTATCATCTTATCGGCAAAGGCGGCGTCCACGTTCTTCACGCCCAGATGCTGGGCAGCATTGACAACCTCCATCATCTGTTCGCGAATCAACTGTCGGGTGGACGGGTTCTTCATCAGCAGGTCAGTCTGCGTCAGCAGGGCTACTGTCATACCGTTGAAGGGCATGTTCCACACGGCCTTCTTCCATCGTGCCTCATGATATTCCACAAGTCCAGTCTCGATGCCAGCCTCGCGGAACTCATCGACTACAGCCTGCATCAGTGCCTCGTCACGACATGAATAGCTGGCAAGATTAATATTGCCATAAAACTGGTGATTAACAATGCCGGGCTGGGTCTTTGCAGAACATATAAATGCCAGTCCAGCAGCCAACTGTACGTCGGGGAACATCTTCTGCACATCCTCCTCCACCCCAATACCGTTTTGAATGTGCACCACCAGCGTATTGTCGTGTAGCAACGGTGGCAGCAACGACTGTAACTTGCTATTATTGACAGATTTCAAACATACGAGCACCACGTCACACTGCGGCATGTCCTCCGTATGTAGATAGGCATTTACATCAGCCAGATGGAACGATCCATCGCAGGAGTCTACCTGCAATCCGTGCTGTTTCACATACTCATAGTCACTACGCAGCAAGAAATGCACATCCTGTCCTGCACGAGCTAATTTTGCTCCATAATATCCGCCAATGGCGCCAGTACCAATAATTCCGTATCTCATAATTATTCAAGAGCACCCATCATTACGAGCGTCGTCAAGTATCTATACACGAAATTATAATATTTATACCAACTTGTGTATTACTAGTCCCGAACGGAGTTTCGGTTCGAACCAAGTTGCCTTTGGCGGCATTATTTTTCCGCTGTCGGCAATGTCCATAATCTGTTTCATTGATACAGGATAAAGAGCGAGGGCTGCTCGCATCTCACCACTGTCAACACGACGTTTCAACTCACCAAGACCACGAAGACCTCCTACAAAGTCTATGCGCTGTGAAGAACGGAGGTCACCGATGTTAAGGATCTCATCGAGAATAAGACGTGAAGATATGTCAACATCGAGTACACCTATCGGGTCATTATTATCATAGGTACCTTCCTTTGCCGTCAGTGAGAACCAATGTCCGTCAAGGTACAGTGAGAACTCATGAAGATGTTCGGGTTTATATATTTCTGTACCCTTATCAACAACATCGAAGTTCTTCTTCAATGCATCAAGGAATTGCTCTGATGTTAAGCCGTTTAGATCTTTTACCACACGATTATAATCAAGAATTGTCAACTGACTTGCCTGGAAGCATACAGCCATGAAATAGTTATATTCTTCATCGCCACGATGATTTGGATTCTGTTTCTGCTTTTCTGCTCCAACAAGGGCCGCTGCTGCAGAACGATGATGGCCGTCAGCAATGTAAAGTGACGGCATCTTGCGGAACTCCTCAGTGATGGTGGCAATATCCTTGTCGTCGGCAACGCACCAGAACTGATGACGGAAACCGTCAATGGGAGCAATAAAGTCATAGACAGGTTCTGTGGCGGCATAGCGCATGATGAGAGCATCGAGGACGCTGTTGTCAGGATAGGCAAAGAACACCGGTTCTATGTTGGCGTTATTCACGCGAACATGTTTCATACGGTCTTCCTCCTTATCACGACGTGTTAACTCATGTTTCTTAATAACGCCACGTGCATAGTCGTCACAATGGGCACATACTACAAGACCGTACTGCGTCTTTCCGTTCATTGTCTGTGCATAGATATAGTACTGTTCCTTGGGGTCTTGGACGAGCCAGCCTTTATCCTGGAACATCTGGAAGTTCTCTGCAGCCTTCTCATAGACGCGTGGATCATACTCGGAAGTTCCCTCAGGGAAGTTAATCTCGGGTTTAATAATACGGTATAGACTCTTCTCGTTATCACCAGCTTCCTGACGAGCTTCTTCAGAGTTAAGCACGTCATAGGGACGACTCTCTACTTGCTCCACGTACTCGCGTGGAGGACGAATGCCTTTAAAAGGTTTTACAATAGCCATTGTTATTTACTATTTTACAAGTTACTACTTAAAGATTTTCCTTTATTTTCTCTATCATCTCAGCATACTCTGCATCTGTAAGATATACTTTCCCCGGGTTCATCTGGAATGTACCGCCGTAGTCAGGACCATCAACATACTTTGGTGCCAGATGGAAATGCAGGTGAGAGAGTTTGTCGCTATAAGCACCGTAGTTTATCTTCTCCGGATTGAATGCCTTCTGCATAGCACGTGTTACGTGGGCCACGTCTGCCATGAACTTATTACGCTCGTCGTCGGAGAGCTCATTGAGGTCATTAACATGTCCGTTATAAGCCACGAGGCAACGTCCACGATAGGTTTGTTCTTTAAAGAGGAAAGCACGAGAAACCTGAAGAGGACAAATCTCTATCATTAGGTTGTGCAGGGTTTCATTGTTTGTGCAGTATAGACACTGCTTTGGATCACTTTTCATAGTTCTTTATTATTATATTAATGTTTGTTATTTGTCAAGAAGTTGAAATGACGAAGATATGTCTGTACATCCAGGGACCTTCATATAAGTACCATAGCTACCGGTAAAACGGAGTTTCTTATGCAGGTTCTCCGGATGGTCCTGAAGATTAAGTAGTGTTCGCACCTTGTAACCACTCTTAAGCTGGACGGGGATAATCTTTGCCTTATCTCGTTCGTCTATATTGTCGGCAAGAAGGATAGCCTGTGGCTGGGAAAACGGAGGCGTGAAATTAGCATTCTTCATGCTCTTTGTGCAATCACCAACAATATAACCTTCAATATTCTTCTTGCCGTCAAAACCTTCTATGAACTCAGCTATCGTCAAATATTCCGTTGTCGATGGTGTGCTGTCATCACCAGCGGGTGTACCATCATCGCCTGTAGGTGTACCTTCATCGCCAGCGGGTGTGCTTTTATCATCGGTAGGCGTGCTATCACCCTTTTCTGGTGTTTGTTCGCTTTTGTCTTCTTCCTTATTATAGGCTTTTTCGCATGAAGAACAAACAAAGACGCACACACACAAAATCAAAAATATAGACAACGTATGCTTTTTCATGAGGTGTGAAATTTTGCACAAATGTATGAAAAAATATAATAACTTCCAAATTTATAGCAAAAAAACAATAAAAAGGAATTGATATTAGATTTTTATTTACTATCTTTGTCCCCGTGTACTGGAAACTATAACCTAAAACACTAAAATAATGAGAAACTTAAAAACGCTACTTATCTGTTTGTTATTCCCGCTTATTGCCAACGCAAACGTATGGGACAACGAGTACAAACAATTAGAACAAAGCATTAAAGAACCACAGTTCGCAGAAAGAATTTTCCGCATTACCACCTATGGTGCCAAGACAAACGCATCGGCAGCGCAGAATCAAAAGGCCATAAATAGGGCTATCGACATCTGCTCAGCGAAGGGTGGTGGTAAGGTAATCGTACCAGCAGGTGTGTGGAATACCGGTGCTATCACCATGAAGAGCAATGTGAACCTTGTCGTTGAGAAAGGTGCTACCCTACTCTTCGCTTTCGACACGAATCTCTATCCTAATGTTAGGACACGCTGGGAAGGTCTGGACTGCTGGAACTATCAGCCTTGTATCTATGCTTATCAGGCAAAGAACATTGCTCTTACCGGCGAAGGTACTGTTGACGGTAACGCTTCTCCTACAACATGGTGGGCAATGAGTGGTAAACGAGGCTATCCTGTAGTTCCCGAGATTACAGAAAATCAGAATAAGGGAAGTCGTGCTGCCCTATTGAAATATGCCGAGGACGGTGTCGATATGGACAAGCGTATCTTCGGTAAGGGCTACGGTCTGCGTCCTCAGCTGGTGAACTTCAACCAGTGCGAGGGTATTCTTATCGAGGGTGTCACCCTGCTGAACTCTCCCTTCTGGGTTATCCATCCTATGCTGTCTAAGAACATCATTGTAAGAAACGTAAAGATATGGAACGAAGGTCCTAACGGTGACGGTTGCGACCCAGAGTCTTGCGAGAACGTTCTTATCGAAGGATGTACCTTCCACACTGGCGACGACTGTATTGCTATCAAGAGTGGACGTAACAACGACGGTCGTGCGGGAGCTCCCGGACGTTTCGTTGGTCTGCCAAGCAAGAATATCATCATTCGTAACTGTGTTATGGAAGACGGTCACGGTGGAGTTGTTGTCGGTTCTGAGATTTCTGGAGGTTGCCAGAATGTATATGTAGAGAACTGCCAGATGGACTCACCAAATCTTGACCGTGTACTCCGCATAAAGACAAACTCTTGTCGTGGTGGTATCATTGAGAATATCCACTTCCGCAACGTCACTGTCGGTCAGTGTAAGGAGGCTGTTCTTAAGATCAACACCGACTACGAGCCAAAGGAAGCTTGCTGTCGTGGTTTCTATCCTATCGTTCGTAACGTTTATATGGACAACGTAACATGCCAGAAGTCAAAGTATGGTGTGATGATTGTTGGTTACGAGGACCCGAAACTTTCTTATACTGTAAATAATATATATGTAAACAACTGTCGCTTCGACGGTGTATATAGCGACCCTGTTCACCAGATTGGTTACGCTGAAGATGTTCACTTCAAGGACCTCTTCATCAACGGTTCACTCGTCCTTGCTGATGCTGACAAACCTTACAAGCATTACAGCGAGTGGATGACACACTCCGAGATGCAGCGCGTTCCCCATCCATACATGCTCGACTTCGCAAAGAAACCACGTTGGAACTACGCTATGGGAACAGAGATGGGTGCTATGCTCGATACATATCTTCGCTACAAAGACGAGAGCATTTATGAGTATCTGAAGCAGTATCCTGAGAAGATGATTGACGAGACGGGTAAGAATATTACTGGCTACAACTACTCCGAGTTCAACCTTGACAACGTACGCAACGGTAAGTTCCTGCTCGGAATGTATCGCATAGAACCCAAGGAGAACCTCCTTACCGCGCTGAAGACTCTCTACAAACAACTCGAGAAACAGCCACGCACCAAGGAAGGCGTTTTCTGGCACAAGGCAATATACGCATGGCAGGTTTGGCTCGATGGTATTTTCATGGGACTTCCCTACTACACCGAGGCTGCCCCAATGATAAAGGGCGAGAAGAAGGCTGTTAAGATTTACAATGATGCTGTTGACCAGATTATAAAGACTGACAAGAGAACCTACGATGAGGCAACAGGTCTTTGGAAGCATGCTTGGGACGAGACACATACACAGTTCTGGGCTAATAAAGAGACTGGTCTTTCACAGCACTCATGGGCTCGCGCTATGGGTTGGTACACTATGGCTATGGTGGAAGTCCTCGACGCACTTCCCGAGAACTACGAACGTCGCGGCGAAGTCATCACTCTATTCCAGAAGGCTATGACAGCACTCGTTAAGCACCAGGACAAGAAGACGGGACTGTGGTACGACGTGCTGGACGTTAACGACAAGCGCAACTATCTGGAGTCAACAGCTTCTTCAATGTTTGCATACTGTCTTCTCAAGGGAGCACGCAAGGGTTATCTTGACGACAGTTTCCGCAAGGCAGGTATCAAGGCTTACAACGGAATAATAAAGAACTTCATCCGCGTCAATGCCGACAAGACCATCTCGCTGACAAGATGTTGCGAGGTTAGCGGTCTCGGTCCTGGTATCACACCTCAGGTAGAGAAAGCCCTCAAGAAGCTCAACGCTCCAAAGGCAAAGGAGAACCTGCGTCGTGACGGTTCATTCGAATATTACATCTCTGAACCCATCCGCGACAACGACGGCAAGGGTATAGGTCCGTTCATCTGGGCTTCACTCGAGATGGAGGCGTTAGGAAAATAATTCATAACAACGTAAAAACGAAATAACGAAATAACGAAATAACGATAAATTACAAAATATGAAAAAACTATTAGCAATCGCAGCACTCTCCTTAGTAGGGCTTGCTGCACAAGCACAAAACATTCCCGCTTTCCCGGGTGCAGAAGGTCACGGGCGCTATACTACTGGTGGACGTGGTACCGACGAGAAACCTGCAGTAGTACGTCACGTCACCACTCTTGAAGATAACAACTCTCAGGGTTCCTTCCGCTGGGCGGTATCGGGCAACGACCCAAAGATAGTAGTCTTTGACGTTGCTGGAGTCATAGCACTGAAGAGCGACCTCACAATGGGTGAGAACACTACTATTGCTGGTCAGACAGCTCCTTATCCTGGTATCACACTGCGTTACTTCACTGTACGACCAAAGGCAAACACTATTATGCGTTTTATCTCTCTGCGTAGAGGTGAGGAAATCAATGTCAACGACGGTGCAGATGCTACTTGGCAGAGAAACGTTACAGGTGTAATGCTCGACCACTGTTCGTTCAGCTGGTGTATCGACGAGATAGCATCGTTCTACGACAACAATAACTTCACCATGCAGTGGTGTACACTCGCTGAATCGCTGACAAACTCTGGTCACACCAAGGGTGCTCACGGATATGGTGGTATATGGGGTGGAAAACTGGCATCCTTCCATCATAATCTTCTTGCCCACGTAGAGAATCGTGCTCCACGTTTCAACGGAGCACGCTACGGATGGACAGGCTACACCAAGAACCTTAACTTCAGCGAGTACAACTGGGAGAACACTGTTCAGGCAGAGAACGTTGACTTCCGTAACTGTGTAATGTACAACTGGGGTTCTGGAAAGTGCTATGGTGGTCCTGGCGGTGGACAGATAAACATTGTCAACAACTACTACAAGGCAGGTCCTGCTACAGGCAACAAGACTACAGTAACACAGATTGACGTTGCTTCATCAAGCAATGCTGACTCAGATCATCCCGAGCTTTACGGAATGTCAAGTCGTTACTTCATTGACGGTAACTACGTATCAGCAGCTTCTACACCTGAGAACTACGACTGGAAAGGTGTTAATATCAGTGGAACAAGCTACACTATCGACGGCGAGAAATGGACAAAGGACGTTAACAACTACTACGGTAACGCTGTAGAGCATAAGAACAACGACAATAGCGAACCTTGTGTTAAGGTGAAGATGGACGCTCCCTGTCCTGCGGGTTCTGTGACTACCCACACCGCAGTAAATGCTTTCGACAAGGTTGTTCAGTATGCTGGACAGTCACTCTACCGCGACCGTGAGGACACTCGCTACGCAGAAGAGGTAAGTTCCGGAACAGCAACTTATAAAGGTTGTGTTACAGGTAAGTCTGGTATCATAGACATCGTATGGGACGTTTATCCTTACACCATTCCTGGTACAGAAGGACTGACAAAGAAATCAGAAATCCAGAAGAAGTTGAAGGAAATATGGGAGGCTGAAGGCAAGACCTTCACCGACGACGAACTGGCAGCTGAGTATGCTAAGTACTGGAAGAGTTCCAAGTACATGTCAGTAATCCCCGACCCGGACGGTGACGGTATTCCTGGCACATATAAATATCCTGACGGAAACGGCAATGTACGTCCTGCAGACTTCGACAAGGACAATGACGGTGTTGAAGACGGATGGGAGCTCGCCAACGGTATGGACCCGACAAATCCTGATGATGCTCTGCTCTACACTGTTGACTCAAAGAAGTGGTATCGTAACATCGAGGTCTATATCAACAGTATTGTTGAGGACATCATGAAGAACGAGAACAAGGATGCAGTCACAGGAGTTGATGAGTACTATCCAACCTATACTCCAAGCACGGGCATTGAGGAGATAAAGAACGTTGCGAAGCCTTCTTGTAAGTTTGAGTACTACTCGCTTAACGGCACTCACATCGCAGAGCCTGTTAACGGTATAAGTATCCGTAAGACTATCTTTAGCGACGGAACAGTACAGACAGACAAAGTTATTAAGAAATAAAATAATAAGAGGTGATGCAAAAACATCACCTCTTATTTTATTGTACTACCTTAAAACGTATTCGGAAATTCATTGTGTCTTGGTCCCAGTTGGTGCCGAGGAGTTCGAAGCGTCCTATCTGCGACGTGGAGCGTACATGCTTTCCTATACAGGGACACACATCGAAGTCGCCAATACGCACCAGCCGTATTGTCTCCGATGCATCGTCGGGAAGTCGGTCCAGCTTTACCCCTTCAGGAATGTTATAACGATCAACGAACTCGAAGGTAACAGGAAGATCAGCATCGATAAGCTCGTTCATCTGCTGCTCTATTTCCCGTTCCTCTTTGCGGTCAGGCTTGTGGTCCAGCACATAACTTATCTTGCTCTTCTTTCGTTCTATGTGTGCATTACGCGAACGCTCACATCCGAACATACGTACCATCACCTGGTTCAGCAGATGTTCCGCAGTATGTGCGGGAGGGAACTCCTCTTTGTTATGATCGTTAAGGACTACCATCTTACTTGTTCAGTTTAAACTGGAATACTCTCCCACTCCATGCTGGCACCTTAACCTTCACGGGTGCATCAGCGTTAAGTGTAATCTTCGCAGCCTTTCCCGATATCAGTTCCTTCGTATCGTAGTCGCCACAAGGAATGTTAAGGTATTCAAAGGCATTACCTGGTATAGTAATGTCAACGTTAGCAGTTTCGTCAGAAAAGTTTGTTACTACGAAGAGTAACTCGTCGTCTGCCTTACGAAGGAACGTAAAGATGCCTCTGCCGATATTCTGATTAACGTACATAAGGTCATACATCTCGCCCTCTGCAACAGCCTTGCTATTATTGGCAATGCTGAGAATCTTCTTATATTCGTCGGCAAGACGCTTTTCCTTAGTCTGCTTTACCGGTTCATAGTAGCCTCTGCGGATTGTCTCAACACACCAGTAGTCAAAGATTGTCGTTCTGCCGTCAATACCGCTGAAGCCTTCTCTTTCCATAGCACGTTCACCGAATTCCTGTCCTGCATAGAACATGAAAGGATTCTTGTTTAGCAGAGCACTAACAATTACGCCAGGTATGCCTTTCTTTCCGTCGCCGGCAAAGAAGTCTGACGCTATGCGCTGTTCGTCGTGGTTCTCTAAGAAGTACAGCATGTGTTCACGGATATCGTCTGTTGCCTGCCATTGATATGTTATGTCCGATGCTGGACGATGTCCACAGATAACATCACGTATGCAGTCGTACATTCCCACCTTATCATAAAGGTAGTCAAAGCCCGCACCAAGATAATTACGATACTGATTGGGATCATAGACCTCACCGATGAAGAGAATGTTCGGGTGACAGAACTTCACCTTGTCGATAGCCCAGAACCAGAAGGCGGTGGGAACCATCTCAGCCATATCACAACGGAAAGCGTCAACGCCCTTGTTAGCCCAGAAGAGCAGGATGTTTGTCATCTTGTTCCACGTATCGGGAATAGGGTCAAAGTGTTCTGAGCGACCTCCTGCATCACAGTAGTCTATGCCGTAGTTCAACTTCACCGTTTCATACCAGTCGTTATTCCCCGGGTCCGAAGAGAACTGGTCGTTACCGGTAGCCTTTGCAGGATGTTCTGTGTATGTTCCGCGGTGCATTGTCTGCCCCCAGCAGTAGTAGAAGTTATTCAGCGTAGAGAAGTGATAGTTGGTATTATCATCCTCACCGAGGTCTCTTACACCCTCAGGTTTGCAGATACTCTTATACTGTCGTGCTACGTGGTTAGGAACAAAGTCTATAATTACTTTCATTCCTGCCTCGTGTGTACGCTGCACAAGCTGTTCAAACTCCTCCATACGATTCTCAACATTCTCCGCCAAGTCGGGGTCAACGTCGTAGTAGTCGGTAATAGCATACGGAGAGCCAGCACGTCCCTTCACCACGTCTTTGTTCTGCTGTGGTATTCCATACTTGGAGTAGTCCGTTTCCGTTGCATGACGAATTACTCCCGTGTACCATATATGAGTAACGCCCATATCCTTAATTCTCTTAAGGACACGGACGTTAATATCATTGAACTTACCTGTGCCGTTCTCTTCTACTGATCCCCACTCTTTGCGTGTCGTATTGTGGTTGCCGAAGAGTCGTGGCAACATTTGGTAAATAATCGTCTTTTTATGCGATTCCATGAACGTTTACTTCACGATTAATTTTTGCAATCATTCCCTGAAGAGCCTTACCAGGACCACACTCTGTGAAGTCGTCAGCTCCGTCGGCAATCATATTCTGCACACACTGTGTCCAACGTACAGGACTTGTAAGCTGTGCTATGAGGTTCTGCTTAATCTCTGCTGGGTCTGTGTGTGGCTTGCCATCTACATTCTGATATACAGGACATATAGGAGCGTGAATCTCTGTCTTCTCGATAGCTGCCTGCAGCTCATCCTTGGCGGGCTGCATCAGCGGAGAATGGAACGCACCTCCTACCTTCAGCGGGAGAGCACGCTTAGCACCTGCCTCCTTGAGTTTCTCGCATGCCTCGTTGACAGCATCGATATTACCAGAAATAACCAGCTGTCCTGGGTTGTTGTAGTTTGCAGGGATAACAATGTTTCCCTCTTTGTTTATCGAAGCACAGATCTCCTCTACCTGCTCGTCGGGAAGACCAATGATAGCAGCCATCGTTGAAGGTGCTGCCTCGCAAGCTTTCTGCATAGCCATAGCACGAGCATATACCAGACGAAGACCGTCCTCGAACGACAGTGCGCCGGCAGCTACGAGTGCAGAGAACTCACCCAGTGAGTGACCTGCTGTCATTGCTGGTTTGAACTCGTCGCCTAAGCATATTGCCTTAATTACACTGTGAAGGAATACTGCAGGCTGAGTAACCTTAGTCTGCTTCAGTTCCTCATCAGTTCCTTCGAACATGATGTCTGTTATTCTGTAACCTAAAATCTCGTTTGCTTTCTCGAACATAGCCTTAGCCTGTTCATTTCCATCGTAGAGGTCCTTACCCATTCCTACGAACTGAGCCCCTTGTCCAGGGAATACAAATGCTTTCATATTTTTACTTTATTATATAATAATCGGTGCAAAGGTAATACTTTTAATTCATAATTCATAATGCATAATGCATAATTTTTAAAATCTTGCCTTTTACACCCCGTTTCTATTACCTCGTCAACGAGAACTTCACGGAGAGTCCGAAGTCCGTTGTCGTAGTAGGATAACTGCTTGCCGACAACAACGGAGTATTTGTCTGTCTGTTAAAGAAGAAACTCATCGTAAGCATCTTCGTCAAGGTATAGTCGGCAGCGAACGACAGCTTTAATGCCTTATTACCGTTACTTGCGGAAGATATTCGTGTGGCTATATCACGACATACCGAAGCCTGGTTACGCAGACTGATGTCGAGACGCAGATTAAGGTCTGAGTTAAAGCCAGACGTATTATTTTTCTGTGCGTCCTTCTTCGCATTCTCTTCTTCGTCGCCTTTCTTCTTGCTGTTCTTCACCTTACGTGCTTTGCTTGCAAACGGGTTGAAGTTGGTAATCTTATATCCCACGCCGAATACCCAGTCGTTAGAACGGTCTTCGTTAATCTGTATTGATGTCGTCGAGAGTGTCAACGTACGAATCTTTCTGTACTCCACCTTACACGTCAGGTTGTTGTTGAAGGTGAAGTCAACACCCAGCAGCGGCGAGAATGCCTCGTTAATGCTCACCGTCGATACGTTATACATAGAACTTGGAGTAGAATTTCCTGTCGTTGCATCCTTGATGAATCCCAGGTCGTTCATATACTCCATCCACGTACTGTACGAACTGTACGAGCCTACGGCATATACGCTCTTGTATGAGTGGTTCAGGTTCACACTCTTGAAGACGTCACGGAACCAAGGCAGCTGACTCAGTCCGCTATATTTAATTGTCCAGTTAGGCAACAGTTTCGACAGCGTCGGGAAGATGTCGAGCGACGATCCGCTCATACTTGTATATGACGACAGGAAGGCAGGAATCATTACGTCAGCGCTATACTTGCTTACCGTTCCGTTTTTGGGGTCGAACTTCTGTCCTGCCTGTGGTGAACCGGCAGGATATGTGGAGCCATTATACTGTGCCTCTACTCTGTCGCGGAAGCCGTCGAGAGAGTTACAGAAATTGTCGAAAGCCTTTGACGGATATCCCGAGTTAGCATCACCGAGCGACTCGAATGCTGTACCAATAGATATCGTTGTCATGTTAAACGAACCGCTCTGTGTTGTCGGCTTTCCTGCATACATATATTGAATACTCTTTGCCTTCGTTTCCGTACGCGATGCATTGAGGTCTATCTTAAGGTTCTTCACAGGCTCTAACGTCATCCTCAGCTGCAGGTCAACGGTCTTGTTCGTCGTTGCTGGTGTGGCAAGATCGTCGGCAGTCATCAGCCATTTATGGTCAAGTGCTTTGTCTATGTATCCGTCATCAATAAATCCGAAGGCGAAGTCAAGACCTGGCGCCAGAGGATTTCCCTGCTGCTGTCCGAACATATCACCTACGGTAGGCTTGAATCCTGGCAGCGCCATAGCATACTGGTTACGATAGGTGAACGACACGTTACGTACCATCATAAGTCCGCGTGCCACAACCTGCATAGTCTTGTACCACGACTGTTCTTCGTTAGAAGGTTTCGGGGTTACTGTCAACTTCAGCGTCGTAGCCGAATCAACTTTCGTGGTAATCTTTATCTTATTCTGATCTACATATTTATATTTAACAGGGAACAGCTTTCCGTCAGGACCCTTTGCCGACACCATAAGTCGTTTGCTGTTCTTGCCGTGATTAACTATTATCGTAGTATCAGGCATCAGCGTTATTTCCTTCTCGAAACTCTTCTTGTTCTTCGGCAGTTCTTTCTCTTCCTTCTGCTTATTCTTGTCGTTCTTTTTATTCTTATTCTTATTCTTGTTCTTGTCAGTCTTTGGCGTACGCCTTGCATTCTTGTTAAAGCGTTCATTAGCCTTTTTCAGGAACGGGAAGTGGTTATACAGCTTCTCGAGGTTGAACGAACCGTTTATTGTGAACTGTCTATTGTTAGATACTATATTTCCTAACGATTCACCGTTCTCCATCTCCGTACCGCGTGTCCACTTATATGTCGCGTTGTAGTTTGCGTCCGAGTTCACCCAGTCGAATATAGGTATCAGGTTCAGCGGCAACTGGTAGCTTGCTGTGAACACCTGGTTATAGTCAAGAGGAGTACCCATGTGTTTGATACTTGTCCACACAGAGTCCTTCCACGCCTCATAGCGGTCCGGATAGAGGTCTTTGTTCACCTGTGTGTAAGGCTCCTCAATCTGTGCGTGCGTTGCCGACTGGAAGCTCATGTGCAGGTTCTTCGTAAGGTCCCAGCGCATTGAGAACTCACGGTTCCAACGGAACTCTGAGCTGAACGTTGCAGGCATCGACGTATTGAGGTCTTCCATATCTCTCTCCTGCTGTTCGTGGTAGATGCGGTACATCTCCGTTGAACGCTATGTTCTGTGGCAACCAGTTCAGTCCGAAACGTTTCAATATCTCCAACCACTTGCTCTTGTTCTTTGCAAACACTTTCTTGAACGGCTCCCAAGGTTTATATACTGGAGAGTAGCTGTAGTTTATAGAGCCTCGCCACTCGTCGTCGTTCTCATATACGGTAGTCTCTCCCGTAGTGTTCGAATGCGAATGACTGTACGAGAAGGTGAAGTTTCCTGGGTCGTAAGGCATCGGGTGTCCCTTTGTCGTGATACCCACCTTCATGTTACTCAACGAGAAGTTGGTATTGGTACGTTTCGTCACCGCGATGTTCTCTATCGAGTCGCGTGCATGTTTGCTTCCTGCTGCATCGAGGGCCTCCTTCAACAGCATATCGTTGTCCAGAGGATTATACTTTGGTGCGGAACGTTCCTTTGATATTGAGTAGTACAGCGGTATTGACACCTTTGCCTTGTCGGGGAAGAACTTACCCAGTTCGAGGTTCGTCTTCACGGAGTATGACGACACGTTGTCCTTAGAACGCTGGTTCACGCCGTCCTCAAGACCACCGAAGCCCTCGCTGACCATCTTTCCTGTTACCAGCACGTTACCGAAGTCCGACATCTGTATGTTCAGCTGTCCTTGTGCTGCCCAACCGCCGTCGTTGTTAAACTCTTTCAGTCGCAATTCGTTAACCCATATCTCACCGCTTCGCAGGTCGTCACTGAGGTTACGCACACCTATAATCATTGTCTTTACCTCACCGAGTGTCGGGTTACCCATAATAGATATTCTGTTCTTCGGACTGTTCGTGTCATATACAGAGAATTCCCTGTTATACCATGCTGTTCCGCTTGCCTTCGCCAGGTTACGTGCTTTCTTTATCGCCGTAAACACACTCAACGGAACGTTGAGCATATTTGCCTCTGGCCATACCGCCCTACAGTCAACCGACGAATATCTGTCGTAGCGTCCTTCTGGAGTCAGCGACAGAGGAATTTCGTACTCGTAGTAGTTGTTCTTGTAGTCGGAACCGAGACGAACGAATACCGCCAGCTGGTTGTCCTCCAGCGTCACGTCACCGGGGAGTTGGTTCGCGTGTACGAACATCTCAATACGCTTGTACTGGCGCAGGTCAAGGTTAGTATTCTTATATACTGCCTTCGACTCCTTCGTTGACAGGTTTTCAACGACAAGACTCAACGACTGCTCGTTGGCTTCTACAAGCTGTGGTTGTGTAGGGTCTTGTTCACGACGTATTCCCGGAGGCAACACGTAGTTCACAGGTTTCTTGTCGCTATTCTCCTCAATGTTTACAGCACTTGCCACCATCGTTCCTGTCTCTGCAGCACCAGTATTCAACGACTGCTCATAAACGCGCCACTCACCGCGTACAAGGTTAAACGAACCGAAACGCATGATGATAGGCTTTTGGAAGTTTGTCAGGAAGACACGCATGAAGCGGATGTTTGTGAAGTCGGTGATGTTTCCGTGTTTCGACTCTATCTCTGAGAGAGGTATTCTGAACTGGTACCACTTCACCGTCTCCGTCTTTCCGTTTCTCAACGTAGTCGTCGTCTCTCTCATGTCCACAATGTTGTTATGACCCACATACATATCATTTGGACGTACGCTAACCTTATACTGGAAGTACTTGTCGTACTCGTTCAGTGTGTAGTCCTGGTTAATATCCTCCACATCAGGAGTTGTCTTGTACGACGTGTCGTAGCTCTCCGTTCTCGTCTCGTTATCTGGAGAGTTTCCCTGTGGCATGTTTATTCTTTTATAGCGGTCCAGGATCGATGTCTCACGCTGGTCGTAGTCACCACCGCGGAAGTAGTGGTAGTTGTCGTTTGCGGGGTCAGCCAGAATACTGTCGAGTGCAGCAGTGTTCGTCACCTTCGCCCTCGCCGTATTCAGGAAGTTCTGGTAGTCGCTGAATGTCTTCTCTTCCTCGTCGCGGAGTCCATTATATCCCACGTCCTGCAGGGCACGTGAACCGCTCGTCGTAGCGAAGGCATATACTACGTTGGGCTGTGTAGGTATCTTACCCCACTGTGTTGTCGTGTAGGTTTCCGAACCGTTGACGGGCATACCGCTCTCATAGAACTTCTTACCGTCGCTAAGGATATCCTCGCTGATGTCACCGAGGTTGATGTACATATCACCTCCGTAGCTCTCGTCGGTACCGGTATATATGAACGGGTCGAGCATCCAGAATTCTATGTATTCTATGTTTGCCGTCTCAAAGTCGCTGGTGTCGAGTTTCCTCATCATACCACCCCAACGCTTTGTCGGGTTCAGAAGCTTTCCTTCATTGTCGATGTTCGTATCGAAGTTATACGGACCGCGCTCTGACGGGTAGTATGCAAGGTTAAGTATCGGCAGTGTTGCTGTTGCTCCGTTATATGAGCTCTGGTCGCGGTTCGGGTACAGCTCTTTGACGTACACCTCACGTACATAGTGGTTCGACAACTGTTCAAGGTCGCTCTTTATGTGTGGAGGTGTCAGCGTTGAAGAACGACGTGTAAACAACGGGTCTATGACGTACCACGACATCAGCGAGCGGTTGTAGCCGCTGGTGAGCCCGGTCTTGTCTTTATATTCGCTGAAGAGTGTCGGCACACTCGATATCACCCACGATGTAGGTGTCGAGACGTCAATCAAATTCTTCGTGTTCTCGAAGTCGTCAATATACGATGCCTGGTCCTGGGTGCCGCCAGCCATTCCTGCTATGAGTTGTGCAAACTCACCTTGGAAGGTTATGTACGACGGCTGCGTAAGATGTAGTCCAGGCAGTTTGTCAAGCATATTTGTGAGCCACTGACTCTCCTTCTTCCAGTTCAGGTTCACACCCCACAATGTGTTCTTCAGCGGCTCGCTACCCATAGCTACCTTCGTCGTCAGCGACTGCTCACTAAGGTGCTGCAAGGTACCGCTCATCTGGAAATTCTTGGTGAAGTCGTACTCCCAGTTAATACCGAACATCGTCTTTCGTTGCTGTCCAAAGTCGGTGTTACTCTCCAGCGACACGTTGATGTTTGTTCCTGCGTCAATGATGCTTTGGTTAAGTATCGTCACCTGTCCAGCGCTGTAATCTACGCTGTAATCTACTCCTTCGGTAAGTTTCTGTCCTCCCGCCGTCACTACAACGGAACCTTGTGGCACGTTGTATGCTCCCAACGAGATGACGTTGGCATTTGTTCCTCTGTACTGTCCTACAAGTTGGAACTTGTTCTTCTCGGCATTCTGCTTCGCCGTAGTCTTCGTTGAGTCGTAGAGTGTTGTAAACGCATACTTCTGTGCATTCTCATACGTCACTCCCTTCGCCATAAGGTAGTCTCTCAGGTTAGAGCCGAAAGGTTCCTTACATGGGAAGAACACTCGTCCGTTCTTCACCGTGTAGCCGTCAACGTAGTCGAAGTATCCATTGCTGTGTGCCTTGTTATTGTTGTCCAGACGGTCAGCACCTAATAATCTTATTATAGGTATATCCTTTACCTGCCTCTCAGGGATGTAAGTGAGATACACACCCGAGGTGTCGCTCTGGAACTTCACGTCAAGTCTGAACTTGTCCTTCTCAACGCTGTTTGCAAGGTAGTACACATTCTTCATCATCAGCGGCCAGTTCGACTGCGACGGGTTGTTGCTGGCGTTCTTCAACGACTTCACGAAGAGTGCTTTGTTTGTTTCTTTTATGTCACTGGCAAACTCACCCACCTGGTATGTCACACCGTTGTAGGTATATTCGTAGGCTACCGCCAGCACCTGGTCTGTCTGCAGCGTCGATGTCAGCGAGACGTAACCAAGAGCCTTGTTAACGCTGTACTCCGAGCTGCTGAGAAGTCGTGCACTCTCCAGCTTCTCGAAGTCCACACCACCCTCGTAGCCGTTGCCTTCAAGAATCTGTGTCGCCTGGTCTATGATTCGTGCGTCGGCATTACGTGTCACCAGGTCGTTATATATATTGTTGGCACCGTTCGACGGATTGACGTTTGTCGCTCCTTCAGCAATATCAGCAAATGCCAGAATGTTACGTGTGTTTGTCGTCGTAGCGGTTTTGTTTGTCACCCATATCTCAACACGTGTTATCGAGATACCTGTTGTAGGTACAGGCAACGTCTGCATAGCACCGTCGTAGATATCGCGGAAGTAGTGTGCCAAGAAGAAGTGACGGTTCTCTTCGTAGTCGGTGACGTTAATCTCGAATGGTGTTGTCTGCTTACCGCCTTTGCTCGATACGCTCTTGTTCGACGATTTCTTCTGTGATATCACCGTCTGCAGTTTCAGTTTTCCGAACTGCATGTCGGTACGGATACCGAACAGTGACGAAGCTCCCTTTATCAGCGACGAGTTACTGGGGAACGACACGTTACCGCCTTCAACCAGTTTTATTATCTCGTCCTCTTTGCCTTCATACTTCAGCTTCAGGTTCTGTGCGTCGTAGTCAAAGGTGGCGTCGGTGTTATAGTTAAGGTTCATGTTCACCTTATCACCAATCTTTCCGTTTACGCTAAGGTTTATCTTCTCGTCGAAGTTCATCGTCGTTGTCTTTCTGTTACGTATTGGCAGCGACGGGTTGTCTATTCTCTTTATTGTAGCACCGAGTTTCAGCTCTGCGGTACCTTGTGTCTTTATGCGCACACCACCAGGACCGAAAATCTTCTCGGCAGGTCCCAGGTCGAAGTGCATATCGGTGAAGTCGAACTTCTCCTTTCCCTTCTGTTCAAAAATCTCTGCATTCTTTGAGCGGAAGAAGTTCTTCATAGCCTGACGTTCTGTCCACTTCATATAGTCTTCGGTGGTCATCATTATCGGCGCATTGAGGTATGTTCCCGTCATGCGCTGTCCGAAGATATATCTGTCTAACGTATCGTTATACTCCACCTCGTGTTTCAGGTTCTCCGGCATCTTCAGGTCAAGTGCCGTCGATGTCAGGTCCTCCTCAGTAATAGGCTGTGTACGTTGTATCTTCCATCGCGGATTAAGCAGCGAGTCAGGAATATCCTCGTCTTCGATGATAGGCTGCGAAGAGATACTTATCGTATCCTTCATCTTATTATCATCATCTGCAGGAGGAGGCACAACAACCATAGCAAGCACGGAAAGCATGCCTGCCATTATCATCGCCATAGTTGTTATCTGTCTCCTCATTCTGTTCTTATTTTTTCAGAAGTTAACCGTAGTTATCTGGAGTTAACGAGCTTCCGCTCGTGGATTTAACTGACGTATGTACTATGCGTTTGTCACTATTGTCCGCTAACTTCCGCTAACTTCCGCTAACTCCCGTTATCTCCCATATTATTGCTCCTTGCCCCTTATTTAATCTCCTTCAACGCCAACTTCACCACCTGTTCAACGGGCAGCGAAGGCTGTTCCTTCAGTATAGCCATTACCACCTTTGCCGATGGTGCCGGAGCAAATCCCAGCATAGTGAGTGCTCCCACAGCTTCGTCTTTCACGCTGTTGTCTATTAGTGGCAATGCAGCACCTGTGCCTGCCGGCAGATCCTGCGAAATTCCCGAAGTAACAATCTTGTCCTTCAGATCTACTATTATGCGCTGTGCCGTCCTCAGTCCTATGCCCTTCACACCTTTTAAGAGTCGTTCGTCGCCTGTAGATATGGTGCTACAAAGCTCCTGCACACTCAGCGAAGAGAGTATCATGCGTGCGGTGTTAGCACCCACACCACTTACTGATATCAGCAACAGGAACATCTCGCGCTCCTGCTTCGTGGCGAAGCCAAAAAGCTGGTATGCGTCCTCACGAATAGCCTCGTAAGTCCACAGTCGCGCCTCCTTCTTTCCTTGTATTGCAGAGAAAGTATTCAACGAAATACTCATACCATAACCCACTCCATGCGCCTCTACGACAGCATAAGCAGGGGTAACCTCTGTCAATTCACCCTTAACGTATTCAATCATTTCCCTAAAATTTGTATATATACAATAACATTAACGGCGACTCACCGCATTTTATTGTATATACCCGCAAAATTTCAAGAACTGCCCGTTCCGAGATTATACTATTAATCTCAATTCTTCCAGACTCGTTACAACCTTCTGCCCTTCCTCCGGCGCCGTATATTCTGGATAGCGATTGAAGAACACAGCGTCGATGCCAGCCCTCATTGCCCCCATGATGTCCGTCTGGAAGTTATCGCCAATCATCAGCGTCGTCTCAGGCTTTGCCCCCGTCATCTTGAAGGCATATTCAAAAAATTCCTTCGCGGGCTTATTCACCTTAGCGTCCTCACTGAGAATAATGTTGTCGAAGTATTTCTCCAGTCCACAGGCACGCAGCTTCTTGTACTGCACCTCGTGGAACCCGTTGCTACACATGTGTATTCTGTAGCCCTTGCCCTTCAGGTACTCCATCAGTTCGTGCGCGCCCTCTACCACTCCTGGCTTCGACGAACACAGCTCCAAGAACCTGTCGCTAACCTCTAAACAATATTCCTTCGTAGGTTCCAACTTCACCGACGCACTCAGCGGACGACGGAAGCGCTCCACTATCAAGTAGTCGCGAGTTATCTCGCCCTTCGAGTAGCGCGTCCACAGGTCGATATTAGCATTCCAGTATGCCGTGTAGAACACCTCAGGGTCATCAAACCACTGTGCAAAATTCATCTCGTCGAACAACTCCCGCAGTGCTATCACCGAATTCCCGTGAGTGTCGTACAACGTATCGTCAAAGTCTATAAATATATCTGTATATTCCTTCATAATAGTCTAAAAAAAAAGAACTCACATTCTTCTGTGAGTTCCTTCTTCTGTGACTCCGGCGGGATTCAAACCCACAACCTTCTGATCCGTAGTCAGATGCTCTATTCAG
>CAMUVE010000030.1:0-22749 GCA_947163985.1 uncultured Prevotella sp. | reverse complement strand
CAGCATGACGGATGACACTTTTTTTTGAAAAATAAAAATTGAGAAATCCTAAAAACCATCTAATAGCTAAGACGAGAGCCGGCCTCGTTCCAAACGAGAGCCAGCCTCGTCACAAACGAGAACGGTCCTCGTTTTTTATGACAATTTACCCTATACCAAAGAAAATCCGCAGCACCTTATGTAGATACTGCGGATTGAAGATATAGTTAATAAGTTGTTATTTCACCACTACCTCTCGCTTGCACAAAAAGATTTTATCTTCTTCCTCCACGAGAGCCGAAACCGCCACCACCGCGTGAGCCGCCACTGAAGCTACCGCCTCCACGAGAAGCGCCGCTGAAGCTGCTGCTTCTGTTGCTGAAACTGCCGCCTCCACGAGAAGCACCGCTGAAGCTGCTGCTGCTTCTATTGCTGAAGCTGCTGCTTCTATTGCTAAAGCTACTGCTTCTATTGCTAAAGCTGCTGGTACTTCCGATACTTCCATGATTAAAACTGCTTGCTGCGCTGCTGCGGTTAAAGCTGCTCGTAGCGCTGCTGCGGTTAATGCCACTACTTGCTGCGCTGCTGCGGTTGAAACTGCTGCTACTGCTGCTTCCAATATCTCTGCGACTGTAACCGCTTATATTGCTGTTGTTTCTGGCGGCTGTAGCGCTGCTGGCATTGCTGCGGCTGAAGCTGCTACTGCGCTCGAAAGTGCTTGAAGGATGGTTCTGAGTAGCTATTTTGCGGTTTCCGAACGAAGAGTTGTTTGTAGAGCCAGAGCGGTTTGATGTACCGTAGTGCTCCGTGGTGCGTGTGCTGCTTCCACGACGTCCGCCGCCATAGCCGCGATTTACGCTATTGGCTGTGTAGTTACCATTATCATACTGAGTGCGCATGCCAGGACCGTGGTGGCCTTCTGCGTGGTGATGAGCGTGTCCGTAGGTGCGTCCGTGATACCAAGAGCGACCTCCGTTACAGTGCCAAGAGTGACCTCCACGATAGGTTACGTAGAACGTGGGACGTCCGAAGTACAGGAATGTACGATGAGGATAGCGTGCATAGATGCCGAAGTGCCAGTAACCTGCATCGAAATATATAGGACGATAGAAGTAATGGGCTGCCAGATATGCCTCGTACTGCCACTCAAGGAGGATGTAGCTGAGGTCGAGGTTTCTGCGTGTCCAATATGTGCTGTAAAGATCAGCCTGTGTCTCAATACTCAGCAGGTAGTCGAAGTTGATTTCGAAAGCTGCCTCGTACTGGTCGTCTGTAAGATTAAGCTCGTAAGCCATCTTGTCGGTAAGGAACAACGCCTGTTCGCGTGCCTGTTCGTAACTCATTGCGTCAGCGCTTGTCATTATTGAAAAAAGAGCTGTCAGAGTAAAGATTATCTTTTTCATAATGGTATATTTTTTATTGTTATTATTCATTTTTACTATTTCACGTTGCAAATTTCACAATAAATCTGTACCTTTGCAAAGGAATTTCCCTATTATGGTGGGGGATTTCCCTAAAAAATTAGAATTGAGAATTGAGAATTTGGAATTATGATTACCTTTAAGCATATTGTTAGCAGTTCGGGTTTTATGGTGTTTGTGATGGTGTCGGTGCTGATAAGTTTCCCACATTCGTCATTTGCACAATACGAAGGCAAGGAAAAGTTGTTGGAAGGCTTGCGGTACAAGGCAGAAGTACAATCAACATTCTCAAACGGCAAGACTCCGTTATGGCTCAATGCAAACCGCTACGGACTTAGCAGTTTGGAGAAAAGTAACGGTTATGTACGTGCTGCCATAGAGCGACCGATAGGTGTGGACACCCTGCGTCGCTGGGGTGTCGGCTACGGTGTTGACGTTGCAGTACCTTGGAAATTCACAAGTAAGTTTGTTGTCCAGCAGGCATACATTGAAGGACGCTGGTTGCACGGAACACTTACCATAGGAAGCAAGGAATACCCTATGGAGTTTAAGAGTCAGACACTTTCAAGTGGTGCCCAGACCTTAGGTATCAATGCCCGTCCTGTTCCCCAGGTAAGACTGGCGCTTACAGACTATTGGACACTACCGGCTTTCAACGGATGGGTGAAGCTGAAGGGACACATAGCTTACGGTATGATGACCGACGACAACTGGCAGCACGACTTCACTCAGCGTAAGTCAAAGTATGCAGACAATGTGAAGTATCACAGCAAGGCAGGTTACCTGATGATAGGCAAGCCGGAGGCTTTTTACCCCATATCACTTGAATTAGGTCTTGAGATGGCTGCCACTTTCGGCGGTACTGCCCACCGCTTTGTAAGCGGTAAGGAAATAGTTCTCAACGGCGAGACCGGCATAAAAAGCATGTGGCACGCCTTCATTCCCAGCGGTTCAGAGACAGGAGAGGCGGTGTATCACAATGTTGCTGGCAACCAGTTAGGTAGCTGGCTGGTGCGCGTAAACTGGGACACGGACCTGTGGCGTATGAGTATCTATGCCGACAAGTATTTTGAGGACCACTCCTCGATGCTGCAGTTAGACTACGACGGCTATGGCAGCGGAGCCGAGTGGGATAAACGTAAGAAAAACCGTTACCTGATATATGGCTTCCACGACTGGATGTTAGGTTGGGAGTGGAAGCGCAATTACAACAGATGGTTAGACAACGTGGTGTTTGAATACCTATATACCAAATACCAGAGCGGACCTATATATCACGACCATAACCCCGGAGTGTCAGACCATATAGGCGGTGATGACAATTTCTACAACCACTACATATATACCGGTTGGCAGCACTGGGGACAAGTAATAGGTAACCCCCTGTACATATCACCTATTTATAATGAGAGTGGTGAGATAATGACTAAGAACAACCGTTTTATGGCTTTCCATTTAGGCGTCGGTGGTCACCCCTCGGAACAGTTAGGCTATCGTTTCCTTGCCTCGTGGCAGGACGGTCTCGGAACGTACCAAGACCCATATCTTAGGAAGAAGCATAATGTGAGCATTATGGCAGAGGCAGAATATAACTTTAGGGGCAAGACCCTCGACGGATGGAGCGTCAAGGGAGCCTTCGGTATGGACAACGGACATATCCGAGGATATAATACCGGCTTTCAGTTGACTATAGCGAAGAAAGGAATTTTGAAGTAGAAATTAGGAATTACGAATTAGGAATTACGAATTATGATTAGTAAGAAAGATATACGGCGCCACTTACGGATTGTGGTTTTTCTTGTAGCAGCGATTAGTTGCTTTGCTACAACAAGTTGTACGTTAGAGCATTCCAACAACTGGCGTCTGGACGGTTATTGGCATTTAGGCAGGGTAGATACCATAGCGACGGGAGGCGTACTGGATTTGTCAGAGAAACGTTTGTTCTGGGCGGTTCAGGTGCATTTGTTGCAGGTCGTTGACAGAGATAAGAAGTTAGGCAGTTACATATTCCGTTTCGACTATGAGAAGAAGGGTACTAAGCTGACGCTCTTTGAGCCCCGCATCTATGACAAAGTATCGGGAGATCCCGAAGTGAAAAATCCGGAAGTGTATAAGGCTTACGGCATCAATGAACTGAAAGAAACCTTCGAGATTAAGGAACTGACGAGTAGCAGCATGGTGTTAGAGTCAGGCGGCTTGTTATTGAGGTTCAAGCGCTTCTGATTAGAACTTCTTTCCGAATACGATGCTAAGGAACGTCTTAGCAAGAATTTTCATGTCGAACAACCAGGAACGATGCTCCAGATAATAGAGGTCAAGCTCTAATCTGCGGAGCATTTTCTCTATAGTGTCTGTGTAGCCGTTATAGAGAGTAGCATAGGAGGTTACTCCCGGTCTTATCTGGTATAGCTGTTCGTAGCGCGGGTCGCGTTCCATGATTTTGTCGATGTAGTATTTGCGTTCAGGACGCGGACCGATGAATGCCATATCGCCACGAAAGACATTCCACAACTGAGGAAGCTCGTCTAAATGGTGGTCGCGAAGGAACTTTCCAACCTTTGTCATGCGGTCATCGTTCTCGTGCTGATATAGGGCAGGACCGTCTTTCTCGGCATCAACACTCATGCTACGGAACTTGTAAATGTAGAAAGGCTTGCCGTAAAGACCTACACGCTCCTGTTTGAAGAGAGCAGGACCACCGTCTTCCAGCTTTATTGCCAAATAGCAAATAAGGTACAAAGGAGAAAAAACGACAATACAAAAAGCGGCTATGAGAAAATCCGTAGCCCTTTTTACTGTTTGCTCTAAGCGGTTCATTCCGTCAGGTATCCTGTCCATATATTTCTAAAACGGGAAGTCTAATCGTTTATTGTATTATTATTTCTTTTTTTTGCAACGAAATATGAGGCTGTCTATAGAGCGTTTGATTACTTTGAGCGTGTATGTGGGGATGAAGAAGAAACAAAGGAAAGCATAAGACTTGAATTTCCCGTATTTCAAGACCTCTTGATATACCTTGGCATTATACTTCATGAGAGCCAGTTTGCTCCTGGAGATAGAGTTGCTCCGCACCCTATAGTATGCAAGCGGTTCTTCAATTCCGTATGCCACCTTGCATTGTCTTAGTATCATCATAAAAAGAGCCCAGTCCTGTCGTTTCCGTATTGTCGGCATGTAGAATATTTTTCCTAATTCCTCAACATCGTACATTGCTGTGAGGCATCCTATCTTATTGTCCTTGAGGATGTCGCCAAAAGTAATTTGCTTGGGAGCTATGAATATGCCGTAGTCGTTATCATTGTCATCGCAGATTGTGTATGAGGTGTATGACAAACGACAACACTTCTCACGCATAAAACGTACCTGCTTCTCCAGCTTGTCTTGAGTCCATCGGTCGTCGCTGTCGCAGAAAGCAATGTAGCGTCCCTGCGCATTCTCGATGCACTTATTTCGTGTATATCCGGCTCCCTTATTGCCTTCTTTGTTGTAGAACACCTTAACGCGCGGGTCTTTAGCCTGATACTGCATGAGTAGTCTCGTCGTGTCGTCAGTAGAGCAGTCGTCGGCGATAAGGAGTTCGAAGTTCTGGTATGTCTGAGCGAGGATACTGTCAATGCTTCCAGCCAGGAATTGGCTGGAATTATATGTAGGCATAATGACTGAAACTAACTCGCTCATATCTGTTTTTGTACAAATCGGCTGCAAAGGTACGAATAAGTGAAGAGAATACAAAATAAAATTGAAGATTTATTATTATTCTTGAACGCAAGTACCTTTAAAAGTACCTTCAACGCAGTTAAAGGTACGGATTAGTAAAAGAATGAATAGCGAATGGTCTGTTTCTTCTTTTTGTGAATAACTTTAAAAGTCAATCTGTAAAGATTATTATTCCAAACGTTAAGTAATGTCTGGTCTTTAAGTTGTAACTTTTCAACAGCCGGCTTCAATTGGCTATGGTTATAGTGCATTTGGACATCGCCTTTTGTGGTATGCCAGGAAATCCTGTCGTCGTCAGAAAGGTCTGGTCGTCCGTAGCAGACAAAGACCAGTTCTGTATTGCCCCTGTTTTTTTTCAGGTCGATATCCTCCTCTATTTCAATGAGACTGTCACGACGGAGTGTTATCGTCCGTTGCCATCTTCGCACTTTTGCTGCACTGGGATAAGCTTCTGCAATGTTGAGAGTGAAGCGGGCTGTTGATGTATCTGCGGAGAAGCTTACGTCTGTTGCCTTATAACCGGCACCTTCACGTTGTTCAGTACCATTTATCAGTGGCACATTGTGGTATGCAGAGCGGGTATTCATCAGTTCGTATCGTTCTCTGCTGAATGTCTTCGCGTTGTATGTGCCGATACCTAAATCGACTATGAGAGGCTCTCCGTTACTATAGATAACATAGTTCCCGACGTCGTTGTGATTGTGTGACTCATTGTTGTTTCCTCCCTTGGCGGCTATGTAAAATCCTTTTTCAGATCGGCGTTGAGAGCGTGCCGTAAACACTTGGAGATACGGCAGCCATATTTCGCTATATGACGGCTGGGCTGGAGTTTCATGAACGAAGTCGTCATAATATTTCAGGAACATAAGTTCGCGTCCAAGGGAAGGTCCGCCACCAGAGGATTTAAACAACCGTGTAGGTTGTTTGGTAAAACCAAACCGATGGGCTGTATAGGCAGCATAGCGGCATAGGGTAGTGTCCGACGTGTAACGTCCGCAGAGGTATGCTATGTTGGGGTGAAGCACGGAGTATGGTGTCGCATCGGCAAAGTTTAGCGTCTTGGTGTCAGAGATGAGCATCTTGGACGCAAAACTGCACATCTCTTTCAGTTTACTATCGTTGCGTATAGAGAAACTGCCGTTTGTAAGATGTTCCATGAGTATGGCACATTCGGCAAATGATGCCGCGGACCGGTCCCAGTAGCTCACGCCTTCGTCACATCCTCCGTCTTCAGGATAATTGTCATAGAATATGTCCATAGAGTGACGAACTTGCTGTAACGCTTTTTCGCGCCTTTTGTCATCATCTTCGCACAGCATTATGCAATAGAGCCAGTTGGCACAAATCCACGGGTTCCAGTTATTTGTACGTCGTTTCCAGTCAAAATTACGTTCAACGGCAGGTATAAGCATACGCCTTACGACCTCTTGGCGCATGGTTTCGTATAGTCCCGGTTCAACACTGTCCAGCTGCTCATGAAGCATGTAAAGCGTCCACGCTACATTAGCTGAGGTTTCTGCACTGAATAATTCTACTATCTGGTTGTTTTCCTGTGGCTGTGGGGCATTATAGTGGGCGGGAATACCCCACCATGTTTCTGTCTTCAGATAGTGAAATGCCTTGACAATTTCGTCAACGAACTCTCCCTCCTGTCCCATAACCTCCGCCATTACCAATTGTGCCAGTCTGCTGCGACGTTCGTTATATACCGACTCGAAGTTTGTACGATTGCCATTGATGCTGTATTCGCGGAAGAGTGCCGTAGGAATCTGGCTCCACTCCTTGTTTATGAGTGTTCTTCCTTGTAGGACATAGTCGTTCCTGAATGTTGAAGGGAAACACTTCTTCCAATAGTCAGCGGACGAAGGAGGGAGAAAAGAAATTCCTTCGCCTTTTGCAGGAAGTAGGAACGAGACGAGAAAAACGATTGAAAAGAAAACCTTTCGAATCATCGGCTTGGTTTATTTTACGCTGTAATGAGCAACGAGTGCTTTAAGTTGACAGTCATTCCGGGCTTCACCTGCATTTGTTGCACACAAGCGGTCGCCACGGCGTTTCTGTCTGAACAGGTCAACGGGATAGTAGTCAACTTTGGAGTCAACGACAAAGAGGCGTTTGATGCCTGCCCTCAATGCCTGATAGAAGAACCAGATGTCGTCTGCCTGTGGACAAAGCGAGGTGAACACTTCGCGGTTGAGAACTTCTTCACTGAACACCATTGCAGGATAAAGTACACCACCGAAACCGATAGGACAGACCTTCAGGGGGTCATAAATAAAGTCTTCCGATACTCTGTGATAACGTTTCCACTGTTTGTATGGCTTGAAACTTTCTTCGTCATTCTCGGTAATCAAAGCACACTCGGCTATTATGCTATCCGGGTGTTGCCGGTGCTCGTTAATCAATTCAAGAGTCAGTAGCGGAGAGTAGTAAATATCATCATCGACGGTGATGATTGTTTTATCGCGGAAAGTTTCTATTGAAGGAATTAGTTTCTTGTATGATTTGATGTCTTCACAGAAACGAATGTCAAGTCCATAGCGTTTCATGAAAAGCAACGAAGCGGGAACAGTGTCAATAGAGAATTCATCACGGCTAAGCCACAGGACAATGCGCTCAGGGCGCAACCGTTGTTTAATTAAGGAATGGATGGTGTAAACAACGCTGCTATGAACTCGCTGACCATAGCTGGTGAGTGAAATAATGAAAGAGTTGTCTTGACGGTCAGAGATCCTGATAGACTTCCTTACATGGATATCAAACCACACGCGGATTTTCATCAGATTACCGATGAAAGCCTCTTTCACTATTCTGCATTGCTTGACTATACCCATAATTCGATATGCTTTACTTCAACGTTGTTCTTAATGCGTCAAGATACCCATGACCGAAACGCTCGTCTGGCTCTACATAGTTTCCCTCGCCCCATTCGTTCCATGACTTCAAGAAGAGTATCTGGTGCTCCGGTTGCTTGTCCTTTATCACGTTCAGGGCTTCGACGATTGTCGCCTTGAATTTCTCGGGGGTACTGTTAAGAAGTGGGTCTGTCTTCTTTCCTGCCCGCGGACTGCGGTCCCACTGTGGCAGTAGGGTAGGATAGACGTTCTCCCATTTGTCTTCCTCAACGTAGTAGTGGCTCATAACCTTTGCATAGTCAGTACGGAGACCTACGGGAAGGAAGGTGTGGTTGGCGAAGAAGTAGAACGCCTTGCGCCACTTACCGCCGACTATTGCCTGCGCACGTCCTTGCCCCGTTGACATTACTGCATCGAAACCGAGGTCAAGAACCTCTTGGTAGCGTTCCGCTGACTGGTTCTCGTTCCACAGGCTGATATGTCCGTCTTTAGTGGAGCGACCTGAAGAATTCTGTGTGTAGCCTACAAAATGTATTCCCGGGAGACCATTCTCGCGTGCCAACTGCTGCCAGAGGTCTATGAACTGGCGACACTCGGGAATTTTACGAGGCTCCCATACAGCAAACAACGGTTTCCCGTCAACGGTGATATAGCGAGGGTCGCGAAAAGCTTTAAGGACATATTCAAAGTGGCGCAGATAGTCTTCGTGACTATAGTGCATCTTCATAAGGACGGACGCACGCTTCAGACTCTTTCCCTTTTCCCAAGTCTTGTTCGTCCAGTCGTGATTTGCCCAACACAGGCAGAATGGGAAATCCGGCTTGCCAGAGGCAAGAACCTCTTCAAAAGGACGCTGTAGCAACTGCTTGCCGTTACCAAACCAGTAGTGGTAGTAGCAGAAACCCTCAACGCCTGCCTCTCGTGCCAGTTGTGCCTGCTGCTCGCGAACCTCGGGAAGACGCAAGTCGTAAAAGCCTAAGTCGGCAGGAATGCGTGGCTGATAGTGTCCGCGAAAGAGCGGACGCGCCTTGACAACGTTGGTCCATTCGGTAAACCCGGGTCCCCACCATTCATTGTTCTCAGGTATTGGGTGATATTGTGGAAGATACAGTGCTATGACGCGTGCTTTCATGTTATCTCTGAGCATTTTTCTTTATAACGTGAGTGCAATGAATTTATTGTATTTACTGTGATGAATTTGTCTTCTTTATTACAGCAGGTACTCCTGCTGCGAGACTGTAAGCCGGAACGTCCTTTGTTACAACGCTGTTGGCAGCCACGATAGCACCGTCGCCAATGGTCACTCCTGCAAGTATGCAGACGTTATTGCCAAGCCATACGTTATTCCCTATTACCACGGGACCTTTGCTATATAGCGGACGGGCTGACGGTGGCAGCATCATGTGCTCGAGAGTAGTCTCTCCGTGCGAATTGTCGGAAATATAGACATTTGTTCCCGTAAGCAGATTGTCGCCAATTGTAATGGAATTGATGGCGGTAATATGGGAATTTTCACGTATGCTACAACCGTTACCAATCATTATCTCCGGTTGAAATTTGATGCCGTTGTGACGAGTCCATGCTGTCAAATGAACACCTGAGGCTATGTAAGTTCCGCGTCCTATGGAGATACAATTAAGTCCTTGCAGTCTTGTAGCCCGCCATGCAATATGAGACCCGCTGCCGAAACGGCGGAAACGACAGCGATGAATAAGCGTATAAATCCTGTCCTTTATGATTTTTGTCAATCTGTTCATTATTATAGTATGTCTTGATAGAATTTATATATGTTATCTCCATTAATTTCTGAACTATACAAAGTGTTGACAGCGTGGAAGGCGCGTTGTGTCATTGTATCATAATACTCGGGCTTACGGTTTGTAATCTCGCAAAGCAAGCGTGACAGTTCTTCTGTGTTGTCGTAACGCAGTGCTATTTCTGCGCCCTCGAGTCGCAGTCCATTTTCCAGTTGCTCGTGGGTGCCGCTGGTGTCGTGACCTATGCACAGGCAGCCGTTGAACATAGCCTCAGGCATACACAGCCCGAAACCCTCGCTGCGTGAAGGGATAATAAGTGTGCGTGCACGTTGCATGTATGATTCTATGTCGGGCACTTCTCCGATAAAGTGTATGTCGTCAGTAAGACCGTTGTCTTTCACATATTGCAGTACCTGCTCGTAGAACGGCTTGCTGGAAACGCTGCCTGCAACATAGAGTGGCAGTGTCTTCTCGCTTGTCTCTTTGTATTTCTTATATGCTTCCAGCAGGAGGTCGAGACCTTTGGTTGGTTCCAACCGTCCTGCATATAGCAGGAATGGCTCCCGCCTTGAGACGTGGGATGGCTCCGTTGTCCTCCGAGGCATAACACCATCATAAATGACACGTGACGTGGACTTGTCTGCTTGATGATGATAGTCCTGAATGTCGCGGGTAATGCAGATAGAATAAGACTCTTGGGCAGCCAACTGACGATAAAACCGTCTCTTTGTCGGGAAATAGTGCATACCGAAATCCTTATCCGCATATTCGCGTATATGGTATATATGTGGAATGTTAAGACGTCGTGAAGCCTTGAAACCAATGTCTATAACACCAACGTTGGTGTGAATGATATCTATATGCTTGTCCCTAAGCCAGCATGTCAGGCGTTTTGCAGCCCTGTGATTGACTATGAGCCTTGCAATAGTGCGGGGCAGGAACATAAGATAGTCTTTTCGGGTGCGCAGGTAAGGAAATGTGGCTGCACGATAGGTTGAAACAAAGACAGGCACTCCCATATCCTTAAACTCTTCATAGATACCCTCTCTGTCAGGAAGGACAAGGAGTGGCTCTATGCCTTTTGGCAACAACTGTTGAAGGAACGAGCGGAAAGCTTTTGTCGCACCACCGTATGGAGTTGTAGAACTGAGGATATAGGCTATGCGTATCTTCTTCATGTCTCTATGGATTTTAATGCTTTTTCATCGGCTTCATTGTCTTTCTCCTCTTCCGGAGTCTCCGGTGGCAGCGCATATGCGGCACAATAGGTGGGAATGAAAATCTGGAACCATGTAATCTCGCCATTAGAGATAAAATAAAGTGTTGCCATCAGCCATGCACTTAACAACGAACGCATGTTGCGTGCCTTGTAGGTCGCAGCCACATAGAAAGCTATAAGCAGGAACAGACCCACGAAACCTTTCTCGTAGATATATACCTTGTAGCCGGAATTGCCAAACTCTGTCATGTCGCGCTTTCTGCCGAACAATATGTCGTCGGATTTAAGAAAACGGTCAAAATCGTGTTCAAAGTTCTTCGTCACTCGGTTGTTGCCGACAATGTCGCCGTCTTCTACTTCAAGTCGCATAAGTATCAGGTCGTGCACAAGGTTATTGCCTTTGTTGTAAAGGAAACTGCCGCCAATGACGCTGCCGATAATAGCTATGGGGATGATAAGCTTTAGCAGGAATCTCTTACGCTTGCGCCACAGGTTCAGGAACATCACAACGACCAACAGCACATAGGCTGTCAGCGAGAACGACAGCAGCACTGAGGTAAGTAGCACTATGTTGTACCACTTCTTCCACTTGCCACACTGGTAGAACAACAGGAAAACACAGGCACAGCCGTTATGGTTGGGTTCCACGAAGTATGCCTGGAAACGCGGAAACAGCGACGTCAAGAAACGGTCGTCTATAAGGAAGAAATAGTAGTTCGTAAAGAAATAGAACTCGTTGTCGTAACTGGCATCGGTAGAGGGCAGGGGGAAACCGAAGATGTAGAGTATGAAAAAGAATATGGCGGGAAGTTCTATTATCGCCATAAACTTAGTGATAAACTGCATAAGACGGGGTAACACTTCTTTGTCAAGACGGAACAGTATCATGAAGATTACTACATGAAACGGTATTGACATGAAACGCACAACATTGCTGTTACCTACCAAACGCTGATATACCTCGAGGGTGGCATACAACAGCACCGCCAGAAGAAAGTCGTTACGTGTAAGAATGGTGTTCTCGTTGTGGGGCTTGAAGATGAATGCCAGCAACAACACAAAGCCGGCAACGGTCTCCACATGTCCGGCAATGGGCCATAAGGGCCACGGATAAAGCGTGCTGTAATATGCCAGCAGCAAACCCATGAACAGCATGCCGCTGAACAACGAGTTCTTCTCTAAGACAAACAGTTTACTCTTATCTATCACCATAACTCTGCCTCCTTATCAGATTGTAAAGATAGCTGCGCTCATTGGCGGTCAGGGTAAACTTATAGGCAGTGAGAAGTCCTATAAGAACGCAGATGGTGAGTGTGAACAGAAACCTCAGGGGCATGTCTATGTATGTCACACACAGCCACGAACTCATAATGGATACGAATGCTAACGGCAACAGCGGGACGAAAACCCTCCTTACATATTCCTTTATGCTGAGGCCGAGGGTGTATTTTATGTATGGAATACGCATCAGCGCTACTCCTATCTCTACAAGAAGGTAGAGCCACATTATGTCACGGTATGTACCGCCATAGTGTAGTATCAGCCACGCTACGGGCAGATAAAGCAGCTTGGGGGTGAACATAAGCAGCGTGTAGGTGCGAATCTCTCCCATTGCCTGGTTGGCAGCATTGAGACCTATGGTAAACTGGTCGCAGATGAACGATACCAGAATGAAACGGCAGAACATAGTGACGTCGGGCGGCACTTCTTTTAGCCATACTGACAACAGTGCCGGCAATTCGAACATTACGGGTATGGAGAATACCATCATCAGCATGGCCGAGAACTTGCTCTGCCTGCACGACTGCTTCAGCATGTATGCTATGTCGCCGCTTCCCGCCGCCTTCATTATCTGTGGATTCATGGCGTTAAGGACAGAGGACGACACGAAGACCAGTGCAACATATATCTGGTTGGCTACACCGTATGAGGCGTTTATCACCGTTCCGAAAAACTGGTTCAGTATAACGGCGGTGCCCTGTGTTCTGCAAGCTATGGCGCCCATGCCGTAGGTGGTCCAACCGGCAAACCCCATAAGCTGACGGAAATAACTGCGGTCTATTGTCTTGCGGAACCCCTTGAAGGAACATTCCTCAAAATGCATCAGGGAGTAGCCGGCGAATATCAACAGGTTTACTGTCATCAGCAAAAGCATCAGTAGCGCATAGACCAGGAGTTTGTCGTAGGTCACACACGAAAGTATCAGGGCTGCAACTACTTTCAGTATGCCGTACAGCACTTCTACTACGGAAATGAATACTATGTTCTCGCGTGCAATGAATATGGCCTTGAAGGGGGCAGTCATTATTGTTATGACAAGTATCAGACTGCTTATGACATAGACTTTCAGCGCTGTCTCTATACGCCCCGCGGGGATATTCAGCAAATCATATACTATGTAGTCTCTGAACAGTATGAATAACAGAAAAAGCACTGCGGCAAATATCAAGTGTAGCAACAGACTGTTGTTGAACATGCTCCGTAACAGCGACTCCTCCCCGCTTCCGTGGTAATACGACAAATAGCGCTGGGTGGTTATTACCAGCGCATTCGTTATAAAGCCTATCATCGCTATCACACCGCCTATTACGGAGTAGATGCCGTAGTCGGAAACGCCGAGCGCATCGAGTATCAGACGCACGGAGTACAGTGAAAGACACGTGTTTATGATGGCTTTCACATACTGTGCGGCGGTGTTGACAATGATTCGCTTTCCGGCTTCCATTCGGTAGTGGTCTGAGAAAAAATACTAAAAATAGCTCCTTCTACTTGAAGTCGTCCTTCACAACGTAGCCAGTAACTCCCATAGTAGTAAAGAGCAGCATAGCCAGTACAAACAGCATACGTTTCGGACCGGTAGGCTTTACGGGTACCGTAGCGCCCTGTATGGTGGTAAAGGCGGGTGTGCGCTCCTGAACCTTTGCCGTTGCGGCCTGCAACTGTGTCATCAGTACGGTATAGGTGTTGTACTTCAGCTGCATGTCGTTCTCCAGGTCGGTCTGTTTGGCACGGAAGCTTTCAAGTACTATGTCGTTGTTGGCGTCGGCATAACTGCCGTATAGACGACGTGCCTTCTCGTAGTCCTGCTTGGCATCGGCTGCTAACTTTTTGTAATATACCAAGTCTATACGCGACTTGCTGGTGCGGTAGTCTGTTATGAAGTTCTGAAGACGCTGCATCACAGAGTCTGCCATCTGTGCACATACCAGCGGGTCCTGGTCTCTTACAGTTATGGTTATGGCGTCGGTACGCTTGTCTATGTCACAGTCTATGTTGTTACGAACCTGTTCGGTAATGTCAAACTCTTTCTTCGTAAGTCGGAAGGGATCCAGTTCCTTGCCGCCCTTCTCATCGTCGCTGCTGAAAATCGATACCACGGTGCTCTTAATCCACGAGAAGGGGACCACCCAGAACGAACGCTTCTGGTGGTTGCACAGATAGTCGTAGTAGCTGGTGGTAAGTTCTCCGTCCTCCGTGCTTACTTTTATCTTCAGGAGATTTATTATGAAGTCGTTGGACTCTATAAGGTCGGGGTAGAACGTGGGCTGTATGGCGTCGCTTGTCATCGCTGTGTTCAAATCCACTCCGAACGAGGCGGCGAGCGATCCTAATGTACCGCCGCCGATGGCGGGAGTCTCGGTCTCCGGTGCCAGTTCTACGTCGCAGGTGTATGTGCGGGGAACAGGCAGTATCAGCGCTGACGATACTATAAAGGCTATAACCCACGACTTGTAAAACAGTTTCCTACTGTCCCATAGTTTCTTTATAATGTGACGAAAGTCTATTACTTCTTGTTCTCTTTTCTCTGCCATCGTCTTCTTCTCTTCTTGTTAATTCTTCACTCTTTACTTCTTAAGAATGTTTGCAAGTGTAGCTACCATAGTGGCTATCGTCGCCATCGATGTACCTATGCTGAGCCACTGGGTAATGGCTGAGGGGTCTTTCTTGGGCTTGCTGGGAACTACTATCTCGCAACCGGGCATTACCTTGGCGTTGTGACCTACCTTGGCTACCTTGCCGTTCATATATATAACTATTGTGTGACTCTTCTTGGCACGTTGTCCGAAACCTCCTGCCTGGTCTATGTAGTAGCGCACGCTCTTGCCCTTTACATAACCTACAGTGTTGGGATACATTACCTCGCCGTTGACCTTCACCGTCTCGGTGTATTGCGGCACTATTATCTTGTCGCCGTTGCGCAGCAGAATGTCGTCCTCGCCGCCTGGATTTTCCAAAGCCTTGTCCAGTTCCAGTCCTACGTAGTACGTCGTGGCTGTGTCCAGCGCCTTACGTGCAGAAACGGTGTCGCTGAACAGCTGACTCTGTTTTGAGAGAGCTGTGACGGCGGCCTGCATACGCAGACGCTCTTCCTTCGTCATCTGACGCTCCAGACGGGCACCTTTTATGTAGGCTCTGTCGTTGGGACCGCCGGCGGCCTTGATTATGTCGCTGAGGCGGGTCTGTCGCAAGGGCAGTGTGTATGAGCCAGCAAAGGCTACCTCGCCCTCAACGCTGACATTCATCATGCTTACCGTTCCTGGACTCTTCCTTACATATACTCTGTCGAAGGGCTCTAATGCGAAACCGGGCTGACCGTCTATCACAAAACCGTCTTTCAAAGCGAAGGTGTAGGTACGCGCTATGGTGCTGTCGGTGGAAAGTGCGGTGGGATTTACTATCCTGCGTGCCACATCAACCTTCACCGTCGAGGCTGCCTCGCTAAGTCCGCCTGCCTGCAGTATGAGGTCCTCCAGCGTCATGTTGTCAGCAAACTTGTAGTTGCCGGGACGCAGCACCTCGCCCAGTACTGACACGAATTTCTTTATGTACAGGTCTGTCTTGGTAGGTATGAACAGCACGTCGTTGGGCTTCAGAGGAATGTCTGCAACAGTTCCTTCTATTATCCCAGCCACATCTACTGCCATCGCCTCTAACGAGCGGTCTTCCTTCATGCGGTGCATCACGGCGTGTGCGGTAAAGGCTTCCTCGCGCACTCCCTCGGCGGCTTCTATCAGTGTGCGTACGCTGTTTATGTTTCCGCCAACCTGGTACATTCCCGGACGGAACACCGCGCCTCGCAGTTCTACCATGTTCGAATAACGCGGTATTATCTTATCTACTTTTACGTTATCCTCGTCGAAGAGATAGAATGTGTTCATGTCAAACTCCTCAACGTTGTATATAGAGTATTCACGACCTGCCTTGCGGAACACTCTAACGTTCTTAGTATATGCGTCGCCGGTGAAGCCGCCGGCATATTTTATCAGGGTGTACAGACTCTCGTTCTTCTTCATCTCGTACCACATAGGACGCTTCACGTTGCCTTCTACGTTCACCAGACAGTCGTAGGCTCCTACCGTTATCACGTCGTTGTCGGCTAGCTTAATGTTGCCCGACAGTTTTCCGTTCAGTATGTAGTCATATATGTCAACGGTGGTTACCAGTCTGTTGTGTCTATACACCTTTATGTTTCTCAGTGTACCTATGTCGCTTATTCCGCCAGCCATGTACAGGGCGTGGAATACCGACGCGAATGCCGACAGAGTGTAGGTTCCGGGGTACTTTACCTCACCCATAACGTTTACCATTATGGTACGTGTCTGTCCTACGGTGAGGTTTATGCGGCTGTTCTGGTAACGACTTCCCAGTGTGGAGCGCAACTTAGAGTTTGCCTGACTTACGGTAAGTCCGCTAACCTGTACAGGACCGAAACCTTCTATCGTTATCTCGCCGTCGGGCGATACTGTACCTTCTATCGTCCTCTGCGACGCTCCGTATATCTCTATATACACCGCGTCACCGGGTCCCAGACGGTAGTCCTGCGGCGTGGCTATGTTCATGTTGGGCTCGAAGGTCATCTCTTCGTTGTTGAAGATGTCGCGTCCGAAGACTGTCTTCTTCTCTTTCTCTGCCAACATCGTGCGCAGCATCGCCATAGAGTCTGGCACGAAGTCCTCTAACGACTGCATCACCAGCATTTTCTCGTACTCCGTACTGCTGTCGTAGCCTCCTAAAGTGTTTGCGTTGTTGTGACCGAACATGTTCAGCTGGTAGTAGTCCATACCCTCTGGCATGTTCACCTTCGATGCGGGGTCGGTGTTCTTCTTCGTAGCACTGCTGCTGCTGACACCAGCTCCCGTGCCGTTGTTCATGCGCGAGCGGTCTAAGTTCACGTCGCCTATAATCTTGCTGCCGCTACCGCTGCCTTGATACTTCTCCTTCACACGGCGTATCTGGTTTATGTCAACACCGCTCTGTATCAGCTTTGTCACTATCTGTGCGTCAGCAGTTCCTGCCTGACGCTCCTTGATTACGAATGCAAGAACTTCTTCGTCGGTCATGCCGCCACTCTTGCCTCCTGTGGTCTGTGCCTGTGCTGCAAGAGCAATGATGACAGCACATACAATGGTTACTATTTTCTTCATATATGTAATAACGAAGTTATTTCAATTTTCGTGTACCTTATTTAAAAATTTTGGCAAAGGTACGCTTTTTTTCTTATATATGCTTGATATTTCCGAAAAAATATGTAATTTTGCACCGCATTTATGTAATTTCGCTCGGGGTTGACTGGATTTGACAGCGGGTAGAGATGGTACGTAAGCACGCGGAGCGTCGGATGTTGGCTCCTAAATCTCAGCGTTCAAACAATTAATTGGCAACAATCAGTATGCTCTCGCTGCCTAATCGAAGTATAGTAGATTACTGGCTTTATTCCGCCACAAGGTGACGGAACGGGACGTCGCTCTAAGGATGTTGTTCCGAATCTGAAGGTTCAGCGGCGCAGGAAAATCGGAAATAGTCATCGGAAAGCCTCGGTCTGGTGATGAAATTTTTGAGGCTAAGGCTGTAATTGGTGGTTTGGGTCTTGTTGCAGCACGAAAATGAAGTCCAAAATAAGCGTGTAGAAAGCGTATGGTTTCCCTGTTTGGACGAGGGTTCGACTCCCTCCAGCTCCACTCCTTGACGCATCGGAACTCTCACTCCTTGTGAGGGTTCTTTTTTATGTAGTCCCTGATACTCTGTATGTTACTTCGTGAAACGGGTATGGCTGTCTCGCAGTGTTCCACCTGCAGCTGTACGCTACCCGCATGTCCCGTCATCTGTTCCACACGTTTCATGTTCACTATGAAAGCCCTGTGACAGCGCTTCACGGCGGGGTAGTGGTGTAGCTCTTCCTCCACGTTCTTCAGCGTGTTTCTCAGCGTCTCCGTCACTACCTTGTCGTTGCACCACTGGTGTATCTTCACGTAGTTGCCAACAGCCTCAATATAAAGCAGTTCCTCTATTTTCAGCGTCGCCGAGTCGTTGGTTGTTCCGTTAAGTGTTATGCTTCCCTCGCTCACGGTTTCCTCGCCCTTCAGTTCCGTTTCCAGAAAGTAGTTGCGGAACTTATAGCGCCAGTAAAGTCCCACCAGGAACGAACAGAAAGCTATGATGAGGAATACCTGCAGACAGTGACTCCATAAATTAAAATAGGTACATATCAATACCGTCTCCAACGGCGAATTTATGAGTTGGAACCATAGGTTTCTGCGAATTATGTAGTCGGCGCCTTTGTCCAGCGATGCCGGCATCTTCAGAACATATTTCAGTATTGCCTCGGTGACGTAACAGATGCCGGTGCCTATTGCCCAAATTATCAGCAGGTGGGCATATAGCGACAGGCCGAACCTCTCCAATCCTAATGGCTTGAAGATTGCGAAAGCCATGCATATCAGTCCTACGCTGACAATCCGCACGCTGAGATTTCTTTTCTGTTCTTTGTTCATCGGGGCGACAAAATTACCAATTATGCGGCAAATATCCAAAAAATCTTATGCCGTTCGTCACAAAAACGTACAAAATATCCCAAAATGTTGCAAAGAATGGACTTATTCCATACTTTTGTGCCCGAAAATGTTTAACAAATAAAAATTGTATTGTTATGAAACTTAGACTTTGTATGGGAGTAATTCTCGTAGTAGCCAGCCTCCTTAAGTTGGCAACACTTTGGGGAATAGTTGATATCGAATGGCTCAACAGGACGGCAGAAGAACCCTGGGCAACTTACTTCGCACCCGTCATACTTATAATAGTAGGTGCAAGTCTCATCTATGATTTCTGTAAAGCAAAAGAAAATAAATAACTCCACGAAAAAATGCGTCCCGATAGTTTTAGAGTGTTAATGTTGAGCCTCTCAACATTAATGTGCATCCCTGCGTTTTCACAAAAAGACAGTACAGCCCTCGACACCACGTTGTGGTACAACCAGACGAAACAGCTCGACGAGGTGGTGATAAAGTCGCCGCTTCCCAAGACCCGTGTCAAGGGCGACGCTATGCGAACAATCGTTGCCGGCTCCATACTCGAGAAGGCAGGAACGGTGAGCGATGCGCTGTCCAGAATACCTATGCTCGAGGCTACCCGCGATGGAGCGGTGAAGGTGTTGGGACGCGGTGAGGCGGAACTTTACATCAACGGACGCAAAGTACTCGATACCAAAGAGTTATCACGTCTGCGTGCAGACCAGATTCAGTATGTCGATGTAGTCCAGAACCCGGGTGCCCGTTACTCCTCTTCAACGAAGGCTGTGGTACGCATAACACTGAAGAAAAATAAGGGCGAGGGATTCAGTTTCCAGGACTACGCCACCGGAATGTATCAGTACGGTCACACCCTCACCAACAGTCTTGACGTGAACTACCGCACCGGTGGTCTCGACATCACGGCTCAGTTCTGGGCGGGACGTTACGGACACGGCAAGTCGCAGCAGGAGAATACTATGACTTACAACGTAGGCCCCGACTTCGTACAGAGCCTTAGCACGCAGGAGATGAAGAGCGTGTGGAAGGGCTGGTCGCCACAGCTCCAGGTCAACTACATGGTCAACGAGAACCACAGCTTCGGCGCCTTCTATAAGTTCGACCGCCACCCAGGTGAGAACCACAACGGACTGCTGAAGACCGACAACTATATTAATAATGTGTTGTCGGAACACTCCGTTAGCGACATCTGGGCCGACGAACGCTTCAAGAAACACATCTTCAACGCCTACTACAACGGTAGGGTAGGACAGCTGGGCATCGACTTCAACGTTGACGGACTCTTCGACGATAGCGAGTCGCCAAGTCGTACAATAGAAACAACGTCGAGACCTTCGGGCATAACTGCCGAAAACACTATTACCAGCAACACGAAGAAAGGCAATAACTTCTGGGCTACAAAACTCATCCTTAGCTATCCTGTCCTCAAGGGAAACCTTTCCGTAGGTGGCGAATATTCGTATAACCACAGAACCGATGCCTACGACTTCACCTCGACAGACATCGTCCCCGTGCGCACCACCGACACTAAAATCAAGGAGAAGTCGTCGGCAGTATTTGCCGAGTATGGACGTCAGTTCGGAAAACTCTTCGCCCAGGTGGGAATGCGCTACGAACACCTTAAGAACGACTATTTCAACTTCGGCAAACGCGAGGACGAGGTTTGTCGTAACTACGGCGACTGGTTCCCCTCGCTGGTGCTGTCAATGCCTGTGGGCAACCTCCAGCTGTCGCTCTCTTATCGTCGCGACATAGAGCGTCCTTACTACTCAAGTCTCACCAGCTCAACCATTTACATCAACCGCTACTCCTATCAGAGCGGCAACCCCTACCTGCGTCCTATGTACACCCACAGCATCGTCTTCAACGGCGCCTACAAGTGGGCTAACCTCACCGTGAACTACCAGCGCATCAAGGACGCCACGACGATGGTTACAGAACCCTATCCAGGCTCTCCCGACCCGCTGGTAAGTCTTGTCCATCCTGTCAACACCAAGGACGTCTATAACAGACTCATGATCTCCGCCTCCGCACGTCCCGTCATCGGCATCTGGCACCCCACGTGGAGCACCTACATGATGGTTCAGGACTATAAGACACCCACCGCCAGCGGCAAGGAACTTACGCTGAATCGCCCCTTCTTCGGCATAACGTGGCAGAACGACATAGAACTGCCTAAGAACTGGCGTCTTAACGCTATGGCTAACTGCCAGTCCAAGGGCGACATGAACAACTACCGCGTCAACCGCGCCATGTTCTCCACAACCCTTGGCGTTCAGCACGACGTCAACCTGAAGGCCCTCGGCTCCCTCACCTTCGACGTGCGCTGCTATGACGTCTTCAACGGCAACACCACCGACGCCACCATCTACGGCACCCGCGACCTCACCGTCCACAATCCGGCACGTCGTACATTCGTGTTGGATCTCACGTGGAAGTTTAACGAGGCACAGTCGAAATACCGCGGTTCCGGAGCCGGCAGCAAACAGAAGGCACGTATGTAGAAAGGTCCTCAAGGAAGAAAACTTTCTGAATTATTTGCATTTTCGCTTCCTATGCACTAACTTTGTGCCGAAAATAGATGCAAATAATGATGACAGAGAACAACAAATGGGTGGCTTGCTGGGGCAATGCCACCTCTATAACCAATCGCAGCGAGGCGGTCTATGCCAAGAACCTCACCCTGCGTTATCCCATCAGGATGTGCTTCAGCGGCAGCATGTTACGCTTCCGTTTCTCCAACCTCACAGGCACAGAGCCCGTCACCCTCACCAAGGTCTTCGTTAACAAGACCCCCATAACCTTCGGTGGTTCCAGGAGTGTCACGCTGATGCCTGGCACCGAGCAGGAGAGCGACGCCATCACCTTTGCCGTCAGTCGCGGCGATACCGTCAACGTCAGTTTCTACCTCGCCGACTACACCCAGATGAATAGCGGCACCCTCGTCACCGGTCCGCTGTCCAAGGGCTCCTATGCCTATGGCGACTATGCCGATGCCGACGAGCTGCCCCTCGACCTGTCGCGCCACACTAACTGGTTCTACTTCCTCAACACCGTTGACGTGTTCACCGCGCCGGAGAATCATGCTGTAGTATGCTACGGCGACTCCATCACCGCACAGTCGTGGCCCGACTATATGGCGCAGTTAGCCTTTGGCACCAACGCCTCAATAATACGCCGTGCTGTCAGCGGCACACGCATCCTGCGCCAGTACGACTGCATCACGTACCAGGCTTACGGTCTCAAGGGCGCCACACGTTTTCCCATAGAGATGAATGTTGCCGGAGCCACCGATGTCATCATCCAGCACGGCATCAACGACATCATACACCCCGTAGGCACCGATGTCAATCCCTTCCGTCCTTGGAGCGACCTCCCCACAGTCGAGGAGCTGCAGAGTGGGGTAGAGAACATCTACGTCAAGCCCGCACGTGCTATGGGACTCAAGGTGTGGAGCGGCACCCTGCTGCCCATCTTCGGATGGCGCACCTACAACGAGGACCGCGAACTCATGCGTCAGCAGTTCAACGAGTGGCTGCGCACCTCGCCCATCTTCGACGGTTGCATAGATTTTGATGCGGCAGTACGCAGCGTCACCAACCCCAAGGCGTTTGCCGACGGTTTCGACAGCGGCGACCATCTGCATCCCAGCGAACGTGCTTACGAGGCAATGGCACAGGCTGCCGTCCATAAACTGGTGCGCTCAATGCCGCGCTACGATCACGAAGAGTTGTACTAAAAAACAATAAAGCTATGGTTGACAAAGAGATTAGAGAGCAGATAATAGCGATGGTACATCGCGAGGTAGTTCCCGCCATAGGATGTACGGAGCCTATGTGTGTCGCTCTGTGTACCGCAAAGGCAACGGAGAAGTTGGGCTGCCGCCCCGAGAAAATAGAGGCTCTGCTGAGTGCAGACATCTTGAAGAACGCTATGGGTGTGGGCATCCCTGGAACAGGCATGATAGGACTGCCCATAGCCATCGCCCTCGGTGCC
>CAMUVE010000029.1:0-22977 GCA_947163985.1 uncultured Prevotella sp. | reverse complement strand
GCTGAACCACTCTTTGAGGAGTGCTGCCTTCTCGGGATTAGCCTTTGCCCAGGCAGCCTTCTCTTCCTTGCGGACAGCAACAATCTTACGTAATTCCTCACGACGACGTGCATAGAGGTCGGCAACCTCGTCGAAGATAACAAACGGGTTCTCGGGGTCGCCGCCAAGATTCTTAATAGTATTAATGTAGGCATCGCCACCGAGTGGTGCTCCGTGGGTGTTTATGCACGCCTCGTAGCTTGTGCCGTCGGCACGCAGAGCGCCCTTACCCATGATGGTCTTACCAATGATGATGGTAGGACGGTGCTGCTCCTTGAGAGCCTCATCGAGGGCACGACGGATATCGTCGGCATCGTTACCGTTGCAGCTGAGGACGTTCCATCCCCATGCCTTGTACTTTGCCGCCGTATCTTCGGAGATAACGTCCTTACACTCCGTAGAGAGCTGAATGTCGTTGGAGTCGTAGAACATGATAAGGTTGGAAAGTCCGAGGTGTCCGGCAATACGTCCTGTACCCTGAGAAATCTCTTCCTCGACGCCTCCGTCGCTGATGTAGGCATAGATTTTATGTTTCATAACCTCGTGACCGAGACGGTTCTCAAGAATCTTCTCCGCGAGGGCAGCTCCTGCAGCGTAGGTGTGGCCTTGTCCGAGGGGTCCGCTGGTATTCTCGATGCCACGAAGGATGTTGCGCTCGGGATGTCCTGGAGTGGGGGAGTCCCACTGACGGAACTGCTTTAACTCGTCAAGGGTGAAGAAACCCTGCAGGGCAAGTGCCGAATAGAGCATTGGCGACATGTGACCTGGGTCGAGGAAGAAGCGGTCGCGTCCTTCCCACTCGGGGTTCTCGGGGTCATAGACGAGATACTCCGAGAAGAGCACATTGATAAAATCGGCTCCACCCATAGCACCTCCAGGATGTCCGGACTTTGCCTTTTCTACCATTGATGCAGCGAGGATACGGATATTGTCTGCTGCCTTAATCATTATCTTTTTGTCATTCATAGTACTTTACGATTAGGGATTCTATCTTTGAAAATATTTCTTTCCATTCTTTATTACTATGCCGCGAGTATCGTTGCTCACACGCTGTCCCATTATATTATATGTATAAGAGTCGGAGGTTCGGCGCTGAACGGGGATGTCCTCTATCGCCGATTCCTGAAAGGTAAGCGTGGCACCGGCATTCTCCTTTATCATAGCAGGAACGTCGTTGACGGGAGCCTCGACATAGTAGTAGGGAACGGTAACGGTGCTGCCGACATTAGAGGGTTGGGAACTGGAGCCCTCAATGTGGTTGGTAGTGCTCCATGTTACAGCTTTAGCGCCGTTCTGGGCATAGTACTTCACGTTCTTCTCGAAGTAGTTACCCTCAATAAGGAACTCCGAATTCTTGCGCGGATTGATGGCGTTGCTGCCGTTTCCTGTGCAGTCGTAGTAGTTGTTGAGCATGTGAATCTTTCCTACACGAGCCATCGGCATGCGTGCCTTGCAGCCATTGCTCCAGTTGTTGAAGGCATAGGTAGTATTGAGAAAACCTACTGCTTCGCTGTCGCTGCTACCTACAAGGTTGGTATTCTGGTGCATATAGGCACGCTCGGTATATCTGAAGATACACCAGCTAACGGTATTGAAGTCGGACTTCTGGGTGATGTCGAAGTTGCCGTCCATACCGTCGGCGAAGTCACAGTGGTCCACCCAGCTGTTCTTTGTGCCGTAGAACGACACGAGGTCGCTACCGCCGACATCAATGGAACCGGGACCTACGAAGGAGAGGTTGCGGATGATGAGGTTCTGGCAGCTCTTGAAGTAGAAGATGCCGGAATTACGATATGCCTCGGTCTTGTCGCCATACATATTCATAATAATAAGGCGCGTGTTGTACTCTGCCTGCTCGGAAACATTAGTGCCGTTGGGCAATGTTCCACCGCCACCGCTCGTACTCATACCTGGTACGCCAGCATCATCAAGAGCATTACGAATAGCGTCGGTAACATACCATGCAGTACACAGACGGGCATTGTTAATACCTATGAGCGTCTTGTTCTTGATGCTGTTAAACGAGATGGTGCTGGACACAATAAAGTCGCCTGCAGAACCGTCGAAGATGATTACGGAGTGGTTAGAAATAGCATTGTATATCTCCGTCTTCTGATCGACGCCTGTAGCGGTAAGTGTTATTACTTTGTCCTCGCTGACGCCAGTAGCGGGCAACGTGTAGCAGCCGCCGCCGGTGATGTCATAGGTAACAGACTTGTCTGTGCGCGACGCAACCGTGCAGAACCCGAAGGGGCTCTGCTGGTCGTAGTCGGACGCCGTAGCAGTAAGTGCTAACGACATTAGCGCTGATGATAATACATAGCGTAGTTTCATATTCTAAAAGTTTAGTTAGTAATTAGTCGGAAATCTTACGTGAGCCGTCACCGATAACGACGTCGATAACCTTTGGCTCAACGTTGAACTTGGCTGTATATTTTGCCTTCGCAGTCTTGATGAAGTCGTCGTAGAGCTCATTCTTCACAAGGTTGATAGTACAGCCACCGAAGCCGCCACCCATGATGCGAGAACCTGTTACGCCACACTCGCGGGCGATGTCGTTGAGGTAGTCAAGTTCCTCACAGCTTACTTCGTACTCCTTGCTGAGTCCGTCGTGAGTTTCGTACATCTTCTTGCCGACAGTCTCGTAGTCGCCAGCATTCAGGGCGTCGCAGACAGCCAACACGCGGTCTTTCTCGCCAAGGACGAAGTGTGCACGCTTGTAGTCTTCCTCGCCAACCTCAGCACGTACTTCTTCAAGCTGCTCCCATGTGCAGTCGCGGAGTGTCTCGAACTTAGCCTCAGGATGTTTTGCAGCGATGTGCTTAACAACATTCTCGCAAGAGTTGCGACGGTCGTTGTAAGGAGAGCCTGCAAGTTCGTGCTTTACGCAAGAGTTGATGAGGACGAGCTTGTAGCCCTGAGGGTCGAAGGGGAAGTATTCGAACTCACGAGAGCGACAGTCCAGACGCATCAGCTTGCCTTTCTGTCCGAAGACACTCGCAAACTGGTCCATAATGCCGCAGTTAACACCGCAGTAGTTGTGCTCGGTAGCCTGACCTGCAAGTACCATATCCCACTTAGACACTTTATTATCGCCGAAGAGGTCGTTGAGACCGCAGGCGAAACAGCTCTCCATAGCAGCTGAAGAAGACATGCCGGCACCAAGGGGAACATCACCGGCGAAGGCAATGTTAAAGCCCTTAACAGGAACACCTAATTTCTGCATTTCTTTCGCTATACCATATATATAACGTGCCCAGCTTGTCTTTGGACCATTGGGATCGCTGAGTTTGAAATCAACGCGGTCCTTGAGGTCTATAGCATAAGCCATAACGGTATCTTCGGTGTCGTTGGGGCGCATCTCCGCCATGATACCGCAGTCAACAGCTCCCGGGAATACGAAACCACCATTGTAGTCGGTGTGCTCACCAATGAGGTTAATACGTCCTGGAGATGCGTATATTTTTCCAGTTTTACCATCAAAATGCTTAATAAAGCGACTTCTTACAAAATCAATTTCCATCATAGTAGTAATATTTTTAATTAGGTTAATTTATTTGGTTCCAAACTTATAAATTGTTTTCTGTGTGTAGGTCTCACCCGGGTTAAGAATAACCGATGGGAAGTATGGGTGGTTAGGGGAGTCGGGGAAGTGCTGGCACTCGAAGCATATTGCCGAGCGACGTGGGAAGGTTGCTCCGTTCTGTCCTTTGTAACCGTCTGCCCAGTTGTCTGAATATACCTGAACGCCGGGTTCCGTAGTATATACTTCCATGGTACGACCGCTTACGGGTTCAACGACGCGTGCAGCGAATGACAGCTCACCTTCTTCCTTCTTGTTAAGGACGAAACAGTGGTCGTAACCTGCGCCGTTGCGTATCTGTTCGTTGTCGGCGTCAATGTCTTTACCGACAGCTTTGGGTGTACGGAAATCAAACGGAGTGCCTGCAACCTTGAGAATCTCGCCTGTAGGGATAGAGTTCTCGTCAATGGGCAGGTAGAAGTCGGCATTAATCTCACACTCCAGGTTGTCAATAGTAGGGGTGGGGTTGGCAATTCCTGCCAGCGAGAAGAACCCGTGATGAGTGAGGTTTATAATAGTTTTCTTGTTTGTCGTTGCCTGATATTTTATTACCAGTTCATCGTCCTCGGTAAGCGAATAAGCTACCCAAACGATGAGCTCACCGGTATAGCCCTCCTCGAGATATGAACTGACATATTTTAATACAACAGCATGGTCGCTGACTTGGTTGGCATCCCACACGCGAGCGTGGAAACCTGTAGGACCGCCATGAAGGGCGTTGGGACCGTTGTTTATAGCCAGATTGTACTCCTTGCCGTTAAGCTGGAAACGACCTTCCTTGATTCTGTTGCCATAACGACCGATGAGAGTAGAGAGGAATGGCTCTGGCGAATTAATAACATCCTGAATATTGTCGTGTCCCTGAATGACGTTGGCAAAGTTGCCGTCGCGGTCGGGTACCATAATGGCAACGAGGGCACCACCATAATTTGTGACTGCTACTTCGCTGCCATGACTATTCTTAAGAATAAAAAGATCCGTATTTTTTCCGTTTACTGTGGTTTGAAAGTTTTCTCTCTTCAAACCACAAATGTGGTGTATTTCGGTTGTGCTCATAGATAAATGGTTTTGTTAATAATGAAAACTTCGTTTGCAAAATAACAAAATATTTCTGAGACACGCAAACGTTAACAAGAAAAAAGACGATTGCAAAAGGTTAAAAACCTTTAAACAACCGTCAATATCTTTATTGTAGTGACTGTAAACGAGCAATATACTTGCCCAAAATGTCAAATTCCAAGTTCACACGCGAACCAATGCGAATGTCACAGAAATTGGTGTGTTCGAAGGTGTAAGGGATAATAGCTACCTGGAAAGTGTCTTCGGTGGGATTGCAAACGGTAAGCGAAACACCGTTGACTGTTACCGAACCCTTATCGACGGTAAAATACCCTCTGCGAGCCATCTCCTTGTCATAGGGATAGCGGAAGGTGAAATAGGTGCTGCCGTCGGCATCTTCCATTGCTATACACTCTGCCGTCATATCCACATGACCCTGAACGATGTGTCCGTCAAGACGTCCATTCATAACCATAGAACGTTCTACGTTGACTTTATCGCCAACCTTTAACAGTCCCAGATTACTCCTGTCGAGAGTCTCACGCATAGCGGTAACGGTATAAGTGCCGTCCTTTATTTCGACGACGGTAAGACAAACACCATTATGGGCAACACTCTGGTCAATGCCCAACTCGTCAACGAAAGAACATTTCAGCGTGAAGTCTATATTGTCCTTGTCGTGCTTTATAGCAACTACTGTTGCAAATTCTTCAATGATTCCGGAAAACATAAGTAATTAGTTAAAAAAAAGGGGTCGCACGATGATGTGATGAAACTCCGAGCATGTAAGATTTGAGAGCTCTCCGCCTTTGTAATCCACCGGCTTTACAGCTTAGGCACCGAAGTGCTTTATATGGCCCGCCATTAGCAAGAGATGTCTTCTCGGTTTTCAGTATTATTTGATGAGTATCCCAATCGAACCGTCACGACCCCCGTTTGTCAAAGAACAACAATTTCCGCTGAGCGACAAACGGGACTCGAACCCGCGACCCTCGGCTTGGGAAGCCGATGCTCTACCAACTGAGCTATTGTCGCAAAGGGTTGATATGTTTTGGAGCCGATACCGGGACTCGAACCCGGGACCTACGCATTACGAATGCGTTGCTCTACCAACTGAGCCATATCGGCATTGCTTCTTGTAAGCGGATGCAAAAGTAATAATTTTTAATGAGAGAAGGGAGCGATAGGGAAAGAATTAATATATTTTAAGATACTTTCCTGTAATGCTCTTCTCGCAAGCTGCCACTTCCTCGGGAGTGCCGGCAATGACGAGGTTGCCGCCTTTGTCGCCTCCGTCAGGACCAAGGTCTATGACGTGGTCTGCACATTTTATTATTTCCATATTATGCTCTATGACGACGATGGTGTGTCCTCTGTCTATCAGGGCGTTAAACGATTTCAAGAGCTTCTGGATGTCGTGGAAATGAAGTCCCGTGGTGGGCTCATCAAAGATAAATAGTGTAGGCTCCTGTTGCTCGCGACCTATGAAATATGCCAGCTTAACACGTTGATTCTCACCTCCTGATAGGGTAGAGGAACTCTGACCTAACTTGATATAGCCAAGTCCCACATCCTCAAGGGGTTTCAGACGGTCTGCAACGACTTTCTGCTTGTTCTTGCTGAAGAACTCTATTGCTTCGGAAACAGTCATCTCAAGGACATCGTAAATATTCTTTCCGGCAAATCTCACTTCGAGGATGTCACGCTTGAAACGCTTCCCGTGACACGACTCACACTCTAATACAAGGTCGGCCATGAACTGCATCTCTACATTGATGACTCCTGCACCGTTACACTCTTCACAGCGCCCGCCGTCAGCATTGAACGAGAAATACTGAGCCGTAAATCCCATTTGTTTTGATAAAGGTTGTTCGGCAAAGAGCTGTCTTATAGCGTCATACGCCTTCACATAGGTTGCCGGATTAGAACGTGTACTCTTACCAATAGGATTCTGGTCAATCATTTCAACATGACGTATCTGCTTCCAGTCGCCTTCAAGCGACAGATATTCTCCGGGAAGTTCCGCTACCTCGTCAAGATGGCGCTTTAGGGCAGGGTAGAGGATACCCTTTACCAGCGAGGACTTTCCGGAGCCCGAGACCCCGGTAACAGCGGTAATGACGTTCAACGGGAACTTCACGTCGATACCTCGAAGATTATTCATCCTGGCGCCCTTCAGAAGTATTGACATATTCCAAGGACGACGATGTGCTGGCACTGGGATATTTTCTTCGTGTTTAAGGTATTTTACCGTATAACTGTTATTACTCTTCTTCTTGTCAATATCCTTTAATTCTCCCGTAAATACTATCTCTCCACCGTGTGCTCCGGCATCCGGACCAATGTCAACAATATAGTCGGCAGCACGCATAATGTCCTCGTCGTGCTCAACAACAATGACAGTATTTCCGAGATCTCTGAGCTCGTGCAGAACATGTATAAGTCGCTCTGTGTCGCGTGAATGCAGTCCTATACTGGGCTCATCAAGGATATATAGTGATCCTACGAGAGAACTGCCGAGTGAAGTTGTAAGGTTTATTCGCTGACTCTCGCCACCACTTAACGTGTTAGACCTGCGATTTAATGTCAAATAATTAAGTCCTACATCTACAAGGAATTGCAATCGGTTGTTAATCTCACTTAACAGACGTTTTGATATTTCCTGTTCCTGTTCTGTCAGTTGTAAATTTTCGAACCACGACTTCAGCTTTCCGATAGGCATCTCAACAAGATTTGTTATGCTCATACCGCCGATTTTGACGTATTCGGCTTCAGGCTTAAGTCGTGTTCCGTGACACGTAGGACAGACCGTCTTTCCTCGATAGCGACTCAGCATAACCCTATACTGAATTTTATATTGGCTTTCCTTGACCATATTGAAGAAAGAGTCTATAGACACCTGTTCGTGAGGATTCTTCGTATCCGACGGCAGTCCGTGCCAGAGCCAGTCTTTATGCTGGCGTGAAAGTTCGTAATATGGAGTAAAAATAGGAAAATCGTCCTTTGCAGCACGTCGTATAAATTCGTCTTGCCACATCTTCATCTTTTCTCCGTGCCAGCATTGTACACAACCGTCGTAAACGCTAAGTGTGGTGTTTGGAATAACCAGTTTCTCGTCAATGCCGATAATACTTCCAAAACCCTCACAAGTAGGACAGGCACCAATAGGGGAGTTAAACGAAAAAAGATTGTCAGAAGGTTCCTCAAAGGTTATGCCGTCAGCCTCGAAACGTGTTGAGAAATCGTAAGTTATATTACTCGGAAGGACCACAACGCGACAGGCTCCATGTCCCTCATACAGAGCCGTTTCCGCAGAATCTAACATTCTTGAAACGGAGTCTTTGTTCTCGTCTAAGGACATCCTGTCTATCAGCAACCATATATCCTTATAGTCTATAGTCTTGTATTTATCATAATCAGAAAGGAAATCTTCAATTCTCATGTAGTCATTATTCATGAAAATTCTGACGTAACCTTCCTGCAGATAGGTTTCAAGCTGCTTTTTGAGCGTTCTGCCGTCGGGCAGGTGTATTGGTGCCAGTAGCATGAACTTCGTTCCTAAGGCGTACTGTCTTACACATTCCAGTATGTCGTTCGTGGAATGTTTCTTGACTTCCTGACCGCTTATCGGCGAATACGTTTTTCCGATTCTCGCAAACAAAAGGCGTAAATACTCGTAAATTTCCGTGCTTGTTCCGACGGTACTGCGAGGATTGCGAGAAATGACGCGTTGTTCTATGGCAATAGCCGGGGGTAGTCCTTTTATATAATCACATTCAGGCTTGTTCATACGACCAAGAAACTGTCGGGCGTATGCAGACAGCGATTCTACATAGCGGCGCTGACCTTCGGCATATAACGTGTCAAAAGCAAGAGAAGATTTTCCTGAGCCGCTGACTCCCGTAATAACGATAAACTTATTACGTGGGAGGGAGAGACTAACACCCTTGAGGTTGTTAACCCTTACATTCTTTATATCTATTGTATTTCTTTTATTTATCATAATGCCGATTAGATAGATAATTATATACTTGGTCTGCACAGCGTTCTCCATCGACTCCTGCAGAGACAATTCCTCCTGCGTACCCGGCACCTTCTCCGCAAGGGAAAAGTCCTTTCAGTCTTACGTGCTGCAGGGTTTCTCTGTCACGAACAATCCTTACAGGACTGCTGGTTCTTGTTTCTACAGCAATTAGAGTTGCTTCGTTTGTTAAAAATCCGCGACTCATCTGTCCGAACTTTTTAAATCCTTGCTGCAGTCTGTATGATATTTCCTTAGGCATCCAGAAATTCAGCGGACTACTAATGACACCTGGTGCATAGCTTGTTTCAGGCAAATCGTAACTTACCTTATTATTAACGAAATCAGCCATTCTTTGCGCAGGAGCCGTCTGTCTGCGGTTTCCTTGTATCCAGCAGTCGTGCTCTATCTTTTCTTGGTATTTCATAACACGCAGTATATCATCGCCGGGAATATCCTCCGGACGTATCTCTACAACCATTCCGGAATTGCTCCAACGTGTATTTCGCTGCGATGGCGACATTCCGTTGACAACAATCTGTTCGTTATCCGTTGCCGCGGGAATAACAAATCCTCCGGGACACATGCAGAACGAATAGACCCCGCGTCCGTCAACCTGTGTTACAAAGCTGTATTCAGCAGCAGGCAGATACTGTCCTCGACCTTCTTTGTTGTGATACTGTATCTGGTCTATCAAGTGACTGGGATGCTCCAAGCGCACTCCAACAGCAATTCCCTTAGGTTCTATTTCTATATTTCTGCTATACAGGTATTTATATATATCACGTGCTGAATGTCCTGTGGCAAGAATTACGGGACCTTCGTAACATTCTTCTGCTGAGGTGCGCAGATTAACAGCTTTGACGCCTCTGACAATGTCGTCTTTATCAATGAGCAGCTCCGTCATTTTCGTTTCAAAATGAACTTCGCCGCCACATTTTAATATAGTGTTTCGCATGTTCTCGATAACCCTTGGCAGTTTGTCGGTACCTATATGCGGATGTGCGTCAGCCAGGATATTTGTGTCGGCTCCATGCTGGCAGAATACATTAAGTATTTTCTCTATGTTTCCGCGTTTTTTGCTTCTTGTATATAGTTTCCCGTCAGAATATGCTCCTGCTCCGCCTTCTCCGAAACAGTAGTTACTTTCGCCGTTAACCTGTTGTGTCTTCGTTATCAGTGCGAGGTCTTTCTTGCGTTCGTGAATATCCTTTCCGCGTTCTATGATAATCGGACGCAGTCCGTGTTCTATGAGCCTTAGTGCGGCAAAAAGTCCTCCAGGTCCCTCCCCTACTACAACGACGCTCTTACCGGTACTCACATCTTTATATTCCGTGTGCAAGTAGGCGTCGTCCGCAGGTTCTTCGTTTATGTACAGACGAACCTTAAGATTTACGTATATAGTTCTCTGTCGTGCATCAATACTTCTTTTAAGCACTCTGACATGCGTTATTGTATTCGCGGCAATCCCCTCTTCGTCAGCAAGATACGACTTTATAGCATCATCACTTGCAGCTTGTCTGGGAAGAACTCTTATCTGGTATTCTTTTATCATTTCTTTTTGCGTCAAAGGTTATTTTTCAGGAAGGTGAGAACTGCCTTCTGGGCATCTAAAGGACATCCGTGGGGCATCTCCATAAGAATTGTTTCTATCTTATCTTCCGCATTCTGACTCTTCCACGTTTTTCTCATAATGTCAAATGCTTTTTCTACTCCCGGGACAGGAAAAAGTTTATCCTGTGTACCATTAATAAAAATCATTGGTTTAGGACATGCTAATGAAGCAATATGCGGATAGTCAAGATATTGTCTCAAGGCAGGAATGCAGTTTGCAAATCCGCCATTCTCACCGCGTCCATAACGTGTTGTAAGTTGTACATCTGACGTTACCATCCAACAAACAGCAGCTCCTACCTTTATTTTATCGCTGAGAGCAGCAAGCATCCACGCTCTGTAGCCGCCCATAGAGCATCCCGCACATCCTATTCTTGTAGAATCAACGAACGGAAGTGATGCAAGGAAGTCGGTAGTAGCAATATCGTCGTAAGTCATAAAAGCACTCAACGAACGCCCATACATCATCATGTTACCCGCCACGACGTCGTATTTCTGCCTGTTTACACCTTCTTTTCTGCCTCTCTCTCCCCACATTGGAGCATCGGCAGAAAGAACAACATAGCCTTCCTTAGCAAGGTCATCGCCCCAGTAGTGTCCGTCGTAGAGCAGTTTTGTCCATTCTTCAGAATCCTTAGTGACGATGCTGTCTTCCTGAATAGGTCTTATCATTTTTTCCTTGCCTATAAAAAGGTGTGCTCCGTGGTCGTGCAGGAGATTTATTGCCGCATATTTTCCTTTTTTGTTTGGGACGAGGAGATAAGCCCTGACGTTGTAATACTTCGACAGATTAATCTCTATCTTCAAAGCCTTATACCCGTCACGCTGTTCTTCGGCAAGGACTTTATAGGTGGTCTCAGCAGGTCTTGGCGGAGGCGTCATCATACACTCAAGAACCTTAGCTCTTGCGGTATCGCGCCAAAGGTTAAAATCGGTAATATCTGAGTTCCCCCAAGCAAGCGGATAACTCATGTCGGCAATGAGACTGTCGGCATACACGGGCATATCTTTCGCAAATTCATAGACATCTCTTTTCTGCGAAAATGCCGTCTGTGTATGCGAAAGTACACTCGCCAAAAGCAACGATATGTAAGCAACACGTAATTTCATGAGCGTACAAAGGTATGAAAAAGTAATCATAAATCGAAAAAATATCCATTGTTTTTTGTTTTTTCCACGTTTTTATACTATCTTTGCTGACCAATTATGAATATTATTAACAGATTACGGATATTACGACTCATTATTGTTGTGGCAATAGCAACCACAATAATAGCATGTCGGTCAAGCAAAAGTAGTAAGGGAGGTACATATTCTGACCGCCAATGGGTGGAAAACGTGTCACACCCCTACTCCATCAATCACGGACTTCAAGGAAAACATATCTCGCTATGGTCAAGTCACGGACGTTATTACGACCAGAAGAAAGGCATGTGGAAATGGCAGCGCCCGCTGCTTTTCTGTACCACGGAAGACCTTTTCACGCAGACCATCGTTACCCCTTATCTTATTCCTATGCTGGAACATGCGGGAGCCAACGTCTTTTCGCCCCGTGAACGGGGATGGCAGCGTAACGAGGTTATCGTTGACAACGACACATCACGCAGTCCCAACTATGTTGAGATGAACGGCAAACACTCTTGGAAAGATGCTGGCGGCAATGGTTTTGCTTATCATTATGGCAGTTACGTAGATAACGAAAATCCTTTTATGGCAGGAACTGCTCGACAGATCAATACATCAAAGAAGAAGTTTAGCTATGTAAGCTACACGCCAAACATTCCTAAGGAGGGCGATTATCCCGTATATGTCAGCTATATCACATTGAAGAAAAGTATTCCCGATGCCCACTATACCGTGTGGCACCAGGGAAAGCCAACAGATTTTGTTGTTAACCAACAGCGTGGTGGCTCTACGTGGGTTTATCTCGGAACATTTCATTTCGATGCGGGCTGTAGTGATGCCAACTGTGTGGTCCTTTCCAATGAAAGTTCTTCGAATGGTGTGGTCACAACAGATGCTGTGCGTTTCGGAGCTGGTATGGGAAATATAGAACGTGGAGGTTCTACAAGCGGACTACCACGAGCCCTTGAAGCTGCACGTTACTATGCTCAATGGGCAGGTGCTCCTTATAAGATATATGGTAATAAGCAGAGTAATGACGACTACAGCGAAGATATTAATGTGCGTTCCATGATGACAAACTGGCTCATTAGCGAAAAACGTGTACCATTTGAACTGACGCTGGCAATACACAGCGACGCTGGTTTCCAACGCGACTATCGCAGCATAACGGGTTCGTTGTCTATCTGTACTACGGATGCAAAATATGGCACCCTCGGTAATGGCTCATCACGAAAGCAATCCACCGACTTCGCCAACGCATTACTTGAAGGTATCAGGAACGACATCACAAAAACCTATGGCAACTGGAATATTCGTGCTATGTGGGACAGAAACTACTCTGAAACACGTCTTCCAAAGGTTCCGTCGGCAATTATAGAAACCATGTCGCACCAGAATTTCCCTGACATGGTAATGGGACAAGACCCGAATTTCCGTTTCACCATGGCCCGAAGCATCTATAAAACTATACTTCGTGACGTAAGCAAACGTCATCGCAAAAGTTATGTCGTGATGCCTTTAGCACCCACGGATATAAGCGTAGAACTTACTGACGATAATCAGGCATTGCTTCGCTGGAAGTCAAAAACGGACCCATTAGAGCCTTCGGCAAAGCCTTCAGGATACGTTGTATATACCTCTGTGGCATCACGAGGCTACGATAATGGTGTGAAGATTGGCTCTACGTCATGTAAGATCAAGATAGAGCCTGGTGTCGTTTACAGTTTCCGTGTTACGGCAGTAAATAGTGGCGGCGAGAGCTTTCCTACCGAGGAGGTGTCTGTGGTCTATAACCCCGAAGCACGCAAGACGATACTCGTTGTCAACGGATTCCACCGCCTCTCTGCTCCTTACGTCGTAGAAACAGACAGTACACAGGGTTTTGACATAAACATAGACCCAGGTGTGAGCTACGGCTTGACGGCAGGTATCAGCGGAGAACAGCTATGTTTCGATAAGACGCGTATAGGAATAGAAGGACCGACGGGATTGGGCTATAGCGGCACAGAACTGCAGGGAAAGTTCATTATGGGTAACACCTTTAATTATATACGTGCTCACGTGGAGGCAATAGCACAATCCAAGGAGTACAACGTCTGCAGTACTTGTAGCCACTCTGTTGAAGACAAGACGGTGGATATCATGAAGTACCACGCCATTGACCTAATTCTTGGTCTTGAGCGTTATGACCGACACCAACTGGTATTCTACAAGACTTTCACACAGTCAATGCAAAATGCCCTTAGAGACTACGCTTCTACGGGTGGACGTATTATGGCAAGCGGCTCCTACCTGGGTAGCGATATGCTGGCGCCAACCGAACAGTCGTTCCTGAATTCTATTCTAAAAGTGGCATACGGAGGAACAAAACGAGGCAATGTCGTCCCTGATATCAAGGGAATGGGAACATCGTTCTACTTCTATTCACAACTCAATGAAGATCACTATGCCGCCACTTCTCCAGAGGTTCTGCTGCCTGTTCAAGGAGCATTCTCTACACTCACCTATTCCGATGGCACCTCGGCAGGTGTAGCCTACAGTTCCGGCAACTACCGTTGCTTTACTATGGGCTTCCCCTTCGAGTGTATCACGTCAGCACAGAAACGTGCATCTATAATGCAAGGTATTATGAAGTTCTTAACAAAATAATAAATATGTACAGTATTCAAGCAAACCAATCTGGCACACGCCACATAAAAGTAAGCGAAAACCATTTGGAGACTATCAAACGCTATTCGCTTCTGAAGAATCTTGTGGACAGTCACGGAATTATCGACGAGGCTGTTCTCGAGAAACTCCGTCTTAACTGTCGCAGCATCTTGGGAAGTCAGAACGACATTGACAAGGAACTCATGGACGTTTGTTTAGATGTTATCTATAACACAAATATGAAAGCATACGGACTTCACGAGTTGGTACTGCTGTATATTAAATGGCTCGAGGAGAACAACTGACAGACTTCCTGCCTACGACGAAAAAAGAGGTAGAGCTGCGGGGATGGGACCAACTTGACGTTATCCTGTTCTCGGGCGATGCCTATGTTGACCATCCATCCTTCGGTGCGGCTGTCATTGGACGCGTACTTGAGGCTCATGGTTATCGTGTAGCTATAGTACCACAGCCCGATTGGCACGGAGATTTTCGTGACTTCAAGAAACTCGGCAGACCACGTCTTTTCTTCGGCATATCACCAGGCTGTATGGACTCTATGGTGAATAAATACACAGCTGCCCGCAGACTGCGTTCTGAAGATGCCTACAGCCCTGACGGTCGCCACGACTGCCGTCCCGAATACCCTACCATCGTCTATAGCAACATCCTGCGCAGTCTCTTCCCCGACGTGCCCATCGTTCTTGGAGGCATTGAAGCTTCTCTGCGACGTCTTACGCACTACGACTACTGGCAGGATGCTCTCCGTCCCTGCATACTTTGTGATGCTAAAGCTGACATCATAAGTTACGGCATGGGTGAGAAAACTATTGTCCGTATAGCCGAAGAACTTGATAAAGGTCGCAGTATAAACACTTTACACGAACTTCCTCAAACCGTTTATTTAACACGCGAAGAGAATATTCCTGGCGGTATTACCGACGCCGACATTGTACTTCATTCGCACGAAGAGTGTCTGCGCAACAAACGTGCCGAGGCAGAGAACTATCGCCATATAGAAGAAGAGTCAAATAAGATTCATGCCTGTAGGTTGCTGCAGAAGACAGGCGACAGGTACGTTGTGGTCAACGCCCCCTATCCTCCGATGACCACTGAGGAACTCGATGCCTCTTTCGACCTTCCTTACACACGACTTCCTCACCCAAAATATAAGAATAAGCGTATTCCGGCATTCGAGATGATACGCCATTCCGTAAACATCCATCGCGGCTGTTTCGGCGGCTGTGCCTTCTGCACTATCTCGGCTCATCAGGGCAAGTTCATTGCTTCCCGTTCCAAGGAGAGCATCATGCGTGAGGTTCGCCAAATCGTCAGTCAGCCCGACTTCAAGGGTTATCTCAGCGATGTCGGCGGTCCCTCGGCAAATATGTACGGCATGTCGGGCAATAACAAAGCGGCATGCGAAAAATGCAAGCGTCCTTCGTGCATACACCCGGAGGTGTGTCCGAACCTGAATACCGACCACAGCAAACTGCTCGAAATATACCATTCTATCGATGCCCTGCCACAAATAAAGAAGAGTTTTATAGGCAGCGGTGTACGATATGACCTGCTACTTCATAAATCCAAAGATGAGGCTATAAATGAGGCAGCTCGCAGATATACGCACGAACTGATATGCCGTCACGTCAGTGGACGACTGAAGGTAGCTCCGGAGCACACCTCCGACCACGTCCTGCAACTTATGCGCAAGCCTTCGTTCAGGCTCTTCGAGGAGTTTAAGCGCATCTTTGACAACATAAACAAACGTGACAATTTACGTCAACAGATAATACCATACTTCATAAGCAGTCATCCAGGCTGTAGCGCTGAAGATATGGCGGAACTTGCAGTAAAGACAAAGGAGATGGACTTCCACTTGGAACAGGTGCAAGACTTTACCCCAACGCCGATGACGATAGCTACTGAGATGTGGTACACAGGGCTTGACCCCTACACTTTAAAGCCAGTCTTCAGCGCAAAGACACCGCGCGAGAAGGCTCAGCAGCGACAGTTCTTCTTCTGGTACAAGCCCGAAGAGCGTAATAATATTATGCGCGACCTACAGCGCATGGGACGCATGGACCTTGCTGACAAACTGTACAGCAAGAGCAACAATAGTTACAAACCAAAGAGAAACGAAAATAAACAAAAATGGAAAAAGCATTAGATTTCAAACCGAAATTGTTTTCTTCGCTGAATAAATATGATAAGAAGACCTTCATGGCCGACCTAATGGCGGGAATCATTGTCGGCATCGTGGCTCTTCCCCTTGCTATTGCTTTTGGTATCGCCAGCGGAGTAAGTCCTGAAAAAGGCATCATAACAGCAATAGTAGCAGGAATGATGATTTCTGTTTTCGGAGGTTCAAAAGTGCAGATTGGCGGTCCCACGGGAGCATTCATCGTCATCGTCTATGGCATCATCCAGCAATATGGTATCCAGGGTCTCACCATCGCCACCCTTATGGCAGGTGTTTTTCTTATCGGTCTCGGTGTCTTGCGTCTGGGAACCATAATAAAGTACATCCCCTACCCCATTGTTGTCGGTTTCACCAGCGGTATTGCAGTAACGATTTTCACTACGCAGATAAAAGACCTCTTCGGAATGTCTATGGACAGCGTTCCCAGCGATTTTGTCGAGAAATGGGGAGTCTATGTTGCTAACATCGCCAATATAGACCCGTGGAGCGCTGCTGTAGGCATCATATCGGTAATTATCATTTCTCTAATGCCTAAGCTCTCCAAGAAAGTACCTGGCTCACTTGTCGCAATTATAATAATGACTGTCGCTGTACTTTTGTTGAAGAACTATGCAGGAATTACCACAATAGAAACTATTGGCGACCGTTTCAGCATCAATTCTCAGTTGCCTGGCGCAGTTGTTCCTGAGTTAACATGGGAAACGATAAAGGGTCTTGTAGGACCTGCCGTAACGATTGCCGTTCTTGGAGCTATAGAGTCACTACTGTCAGCAACTGTTGCCGACGGTGTCATTGGCGACCATCACAATTCCAATACAGAGCTTATAGGACAAGGTATTGCGAACATAGCTTCGCCACTCTTTGGCGGCATCCCCGCCACAGGAGCTATAGCACGCACAATGGCTAATATCAATAATGGTGGTCGCACGCCGATAGCCGGTATTATCCATGCTGTCGTCCTGCTACTCATATTCCTGTTCCTAATGCCTCTTGCAAAATATATTCCTATGGCTTGTCTGGCAGGAGTCCTTGTTGTTGTGGCATACGGCATGAGGGGATGGCGCTCGTTCCTCACGATGGCACATCGTAATCCTAAGAGCGACGTCACCGTACTTCTTCTTACCTTCTTCCTAACAATTATCTTCGACCTCACAGTGGCTATCGAGTTCGGACTTATATGTGCCTGTCTGCTCTTCATGCGCCGCATGGCAGAGACGACCGACGTGCATGCTATTCTTGACGAGATAGACCTTAACGAAGACGCCGACATGCAGCGCGGCAATCTCGAACATCTCACCATCCCCAAGAATGTTGAAGTCTATGAGATTAACGGTCCATACTTCTTCGGTGCCGGTAACCGTTTCGAGGACATTATGGCACGCTATGGACGTCGTCCGAAGGTGCGTATCATCCGTATGCGTAAGGTACCTTTCATCGACTCCACCGGAATGCATAACCTTGAGAACATGTGTCTTATGAGTCAGCGCGAAGGCATCACCGTAGTACTCTCGGGCGTAAACAAGAAGGTTGAAGATGTACTCAAACGCAATAACTTCAACAAGCTCCTTGGTGAAGAGAATATTTGTAATCATATAGATATAGCACTTAACCGTGCAAAAGAAATTGTAGGAGAATAAAAGAAATGAACGGAGTATATACAATATTGTTACTCTTGCTGAGTAATATCTTTATGACTTTAGCGTGGTACGGACATCTTCGTCTGCAACAGTCGGGCTTTGCTTCTCACTGGCCTTTATTCCTGGTTATCGTATTTTCGTGGCTCATAGCCTTCTTTGAATACTGCTGTCAGGTTCCAGCCAACAGAATAGGGTTCATTGGCAACGGAGGTCCCTTCTCTCTTGTGCAGTTAAAGGTTATACAGGAGTGCGTGTCATTGATTGTCTTTGCCATCATTGCTAACGTACTTTTCCAAAACCAGTCGTTACATTGGAACCATGCTGCAGCATTCCTGTGTCTTGTTGCGGCGGTATATTTTGTGTTCATGAAATAAAAAAAGTATAAAAAGTATTTGTCGTAATGATTTATTTTGTATCTTTGTCGCAAAGTTTATAACTAAAAACCTTATACCATTATGAAAAAACATTTTGCACCTTCGGAACTAATCATCAATGCTGACGGCAGTTGTTTTCATCTGCACCTGAAACCAGAGCATCTTGCTGACAAGGTTATCCTCGTTGGTGACCCAGCACGTGTGAATACCGTTGCAGCACACTTCGACAGCATAGAAAATGAAACGACAAGTCGTGAGTTCCACACCATAACAGGAATTTATAAAGGAAAGCGCATAACATGTCAAAGTCACGGCATAGGCTGCGATAATATAGACATTGTTGTCAACGAACTTGATACGCTTGCAAATATCGACTACAATACACGTGAGGAAAAAGACGAACACCGTACATTGACAATGGTGCGTTTGGGTACCTGTGGAGGATTGCAGCCCTTCACGCCAACAGGAAGCTTCATTGCGTCAGTAAAGAGTATTGGCTTCGATGGACTTATAAACTATTACAGAGACCGCAACAAGGTTTGTGACCTCAAGATGGAAGAGGCGTTTAAAAAACACATGAATTGGGACCCCATCAAGGGTGCGCCATACATTTCCATTGCCGACCAGGAATTAATTGCTCAGATTGCTCAGGACGATATGGTTAAAGGATACACCGTTGCCTGTGGTGGGTTCTACGGCCCACAGGGACGCGAGTTGCGAGCAGCTATTGCCGATCCTAATCAGAACGAGAAGATAGAGTCTTTTGAATACGACGGCATGAAAATCTGCAACTTTGAAATGGAATCGTCAGCACTTGCTGGTCTTGCCGCCCTACTCGGTCATCGCGCCATGACCTGCTGTATGGTAATAGCAAACCGCTATTCACACGAAATGAATACAGAATATAAAAATACCATAGACACACTTATTCAGAAAGTCTTGGATAGAATATAAAGATGAACGAAACAATTTGTGCTCTTGCCACAGCAACAGGTGGCGCTATAGGAATAATCAGAATCTCAGGCCCAAAGACGCTTGAGATTCTTTCTGACATATTCACAAAGAGTCTTACAAAGGCACGACCCAACACCATTCACTATGGTCATATAAAAGACAAAGATGAAATTATTGACGAAGTGCTTGTAAGCGTGTTCCGTGCCCCACATTCCTATACCGGTGAGGAGAGCGCAGAAATATCCTGTCACGGCTCACAGTATATATTAAATAAAGTGTTGGAGCTACTCGTTAAGAACGGGTGCAGAATGGCAAATCCTGGAGAATTCACCATGAGGGCGTATCTCAACGGAAAGATGGACTTGTCACAGGCTGAGGCTGTAGCCGATATTATTGCTTCCACTAATAAGGCGACACATCAACTTGCCATGTCACAATTACGAGGCAGCGTAAGCAACGAACTTTCATTGTTGCGTGAACAACTGCTACACCTTACCAGTCTTATGGAACTGGAACTCGATTTTTCAGACCATGAAGACCTTGAGTTTGCCGACCGAACAGAACTCTTACAGTTAACAAAGAAGATAGACAGTCTTATTACTCGTCTTGCACACTCCTTCGAAACAGGACAAGCCATCAAACAGGGAATACCTGTTGCTATCGTTGGAAAAACGAATGTAGGCAAGTCAACCCTGCTCAATTGTCTCCTAAAAGACGACAGGGCTATTGTCTCAAACGTTCATGGAACTACCCGCGACACCATCGAAGATACTATTGATATTCAGGGTGTAACATTCAGGTTCATCGACACAGCAGGAATCCGCAAAACTACCGATGAAGTAGAATGCATAGGTATTCAAAGAACCTACGAGGCTATCAAGAAGGCACGTATTGTACTATGGGTGATTGATGACATTCCAAGCCCAAAAGATATTCAAGAAATAGTTGAAGAAACGAATAATAAACATCTGGTTATCATACAAAATAAAGAAGACAAAGAAAATTCTGTTAAAATTCCTTTATACACTTTTCATTCACTGCATAATTATACGTTTCTTCGTGTCTCTGCCAAGTATAACCAGCACATTGACGAGCTTGAAAAGACCATCTATGAGGCGGCAGACATCCCTACCCTAACCGAGACGGACGTCATCATTACCAATGCCCGCCATTACGACGCGCTGGTTCGTGCCCGTCAGTCTCTATCTCATGTCCTTGACGGTATGCGTTCGGGGCTCAGCGGTGACCTCCTAAGCGAGGATCTACGCGACGTACTCTCTACCCTTGCTGAGATCACCGGTGGTCAAATAACTCCCAACGAAGTCTTAGGAAATATCTTCAAACACTTCTGCGTTGGAAAATAGTTTAACTATTCTTTTTATAGCTCTGTACTGCCCAAATGCCCATCAGTGTGCCGATGCCCGCGAGGGCTAAGACCTGGTGGACAGTTTCGTGTAATCCGCCACCACGGATGAAGACGGTGCGGATGGCATCGATAAAGTAATGCATTGGGTTAATGTAAGTAGTAAGATAGGCCCACTGAGGCATAGAGCGTGTCGGAGTGAAAAGTCCTGATAGTAGCATAATGCTCACAACAAAGAACCACATGACGAACATAGCCTGCTGCATTGTATCAGAGTAGTTGGACACGATGAGTCCGAACGACGAGAAGAATAGTGCCAGCAACATGGCAAGCACATAGACGAGCCACAGAGGACCGACAGGCGTAATGCCATAGACGAGCCATGCCAACAATAAGCATACTGTGATAACAAATAGCGCAATGAGCCAATATGGAATAAGCTTAGCAAGGATAAACGACCACTTAGAGACAGGTGTAACGTTGATTTGTTCGATGGTACCAGTCTCTTTTTCACCAACGATATTAAGCGTGGGCAGGAAACCCGTCATCAGCATCATCACAATGGCAAAAAGGGCGGGAATCATGAAGAGTTTGTAGTCCTGGCCCTTGTTATACAAATTGAGAATTGACAATTGAGAATTGACAATTGGCTGGCGCGAAGTAACTATCTGGCTCAGATAAGCGCTACCCATTGAGCCTTTGGTGCCGTTGACGGCATTGGCTGCAATGAGATATTTTCCATCACGAATCTCAAGGATAACATCTGCACTACCCTTCTCGATATCTTTCATCGCTTCAGCGTATGTGGCCTTCTGTCCACCGAAGATAAAGTAGTTTGAAGCTGCTATCTGCTGTACCAATCGCTGCGACTCCACGGTATGGTCGATGTCAACCACATCCACAACGACGTTCTTCACTTCCATCTGCATCACCCACGGCATGATGCACATGATGACGATGGGGAACAAAATAATGAGTTTAGGAAGAAACGAATTGCGGCGTATCTGCAGGAACTCTTTTTGTATGAGGTATTTGAGCATAATTGATAATTGACAATTTAGAATTTAGAATTATGATTACTCTAAGCGCTGCTTGAACTTCTTCAGTGCGATGGTCAGTAGCACCACCGTCATACCTGCCATCACAGTAACCTCTCGAGCTACTTCGCTAATGCCAACACCCATAATCATCAGCTTGCGCATTGCCTCGATATAATAGCGTGGTGGAACCAAAGCAGCCAGCCACTGCAGCACTTGCGGCATCGACTCTACAGGGAACAGCATGCCAGACAGCATTACCACTGGCATCAATAGTACCATAGCCGACATCAGTAGCGCTACGAGTTGCGTCTGTGCTACGTTGGAGATGAGCAGTCCCAGCGAGAGCGCCAATAATATATATAAGATGCTCACAGCCAAGATCCAAAATAGCGAACCAGCCAAGGGTACTCCCAACACGAAACGCGCCATCAGAAGGATGGTGATAAGGATGCCGAATGCCAGCACCAGATAGGGCACAGCCTTAGCGATGATGACCATCAAGGGTCTGACGGGTGACACCAGTAGTACCTCCATCGTGCCTTTTTCTTTCTCGCGAACAATCGAAATAGAGGTCATCATGGCACAGATAAGCATCATTAACATACCCATAATAGCGGGCACAAAATTATAGGCGGAACGCATTTGGGGATTGTACAACAATTGAGAATTGAGAATTGAGAATTGAGAATTATTAGGTGCCGATATGATTTGTCGGGCATAGTTAGTCCATTGCTGAGCCATATTAGGATCGCTGCCGTCAACCATAATCTGCATACCCCGATTCTGTGTAAATACCAGTGCTATATCCGCCTTCTGACTACGGATGAGATGTTCTGCCTCCTTTGGCGTGTTCACCGTCTGCGTAATAATGAAGTATTCTGATTGTGCCAGTCGTTCTACAGCCTGCTGCGTACGGGGTGACATCTCGGAGGTTACCACCACCGTGCGTACATTCTTCACATCGGTAGAGATTGCAAAGCCGAAGAGCAGCATCATCACCACAGGCATTCCGAAGAGTATCAGCATCGTACGCTTGTCGCGCAGAATATGCTTGGCTTCTTTGATTACAAATGCTATAAACTGTTTCATACACTTAATCGCTTGAACGTGTTGCCTGGCGGGCTAAATAAGTAAATACATGATCCATATCAGGCTGGTGGAGACGTTGCTTCAGTTCGTCAGGTGTACCCAGGGCGCTGATTTTTCCATCCACCATAATAGATATACGGTCACAATACTCTGCCTCGTCCATATAATGGGTAGTGACGAAGACGGTGATGCCGCGATGGGCAGCATCGTAGATGAGTTCCCAGAAC
>CAMUVE010000028.1:0-23328 GCA_947163985.1 uncultured Prevotella sp. | reverse complement strand
ATTAAATTATGAATATCGATTTAGGCTCTTTTGCATATGGAGGTGTAGTCTTAACTGGTGGTAATACTCCATCATGGGGAACATCATTAGGGCAATCTCAACCAGATTATAAATTTACTTATCCTGGAGCAGAGAATATGTTGATTGGCATGATGTATTGCTCTGTTCCATTGCAATATGTAAGTTTGCCACTCGGAAAAGGAGGTAGGGTAAATGTCGCATCTGAAATGCCGGAGTGTCAGCTTGCATCACTTTTTAAGAAAGTATATATAAATGGAACGAGAATAGATTATCCATTTTTATTGGTTCTTGTCAGAGAAATATCTGCAAGTCATACAGGGCGTAGAACAATAAAATATTCTGATAAAATAGCATATAATGATGGTATAAGTCAATACAACAATCAGCAGTTTGTGAAACAGGCAAGGTTGAAGCTTGGTTTGGCAGATGAAGCTTGTTGGTTCATTTATAGCATGGAAGTTATCAATCAGGATGAATTACATATGTATGCTGCAATTGTAGATGCAAACAATTCTGTTGATTATCCAGACTCTCAAACAAGAAGGCAGAAATGGTTGGATTTGCTTGATACAGAATTAAAAGATAATTATCAAACTTATGCTCGGAAGCAGGATGAGTTTAGTGAGTCCGAACCTCTCCAGCAAATTTTCTATGGTGCCCCTGGAACAGGTAAAAGTCATAAGGTGAAGGAGCTGACAGGTAAGGATAATGTCGTCCGCACAACATTCCATCCTGATAGCGATTACTCTTCTTTCGTAGGTTGTTATAAGCCAACATCGATTGAAGTCCCAATGCGTGATGTTACAGGAAAGGTTATCGTAGAGAATGGACAAAAGGTAACAGAAAACCGCATTGTATATGAGTTCGTTGAACAGGCATTCTTAAAAGCATACATCAAGGCTTGGAAGATGTATGCTGAAGACGAGAATAATCCAGAGAAACAATATCTCGTTATCGAGGAAATAAATCGTGGTAACTGCGCTCAGATATTTGGTGACCTCTTCCAACTACTCGATAGAGGTGATAATGGTTTCTCAGAATATCCTATAAATGCAGACAAAGATATGCAGAAGCATCTTGCAAAAGCTTTCCAAGATATGGCTTATCTGGAAGCTCCAGCAATAGGTGAGATGAATGCAGAAGAGACTGCAAGGGCAATAAGAAGTGGTGAGAAACTCATACTTCCTTCAAACCTATATATTTGGGCTACAATGAACACTTCTGACCAGAGTTTGTTCCCGATAGATTCTGCTTTCAAACGCAGATGGGATTGGCAATATGTGCCAATTCATGATGGAGGAAAAGGATGGCAGATAAAAGCTGACGGCAAGCGTTATGATTGGTGGCAGTTCGTAGATGCCATGAATAATAAGATTGGTACTGCTACTTATTCTGAGGATAAGAAACTTGGTTACTTCTTCTGCAAGGCGAAAGATGGTGTTATTGATGCAGAAACATTTGTAGGCAAGGTTGTCTTCTATATCTGGAATGATGTCTTCAAAGACTTTGCAGAAGAGGCAGGAAACTTGTTTAAGGATATGGATGGAAGTATGTTGTCATTCAACAAGTTCTATACTATTGGCACTGATGGCAAGAGAATGGTTGTAGAGCCAAAGATTGCTATACTCATGCAGAACCTTGGAGTTGAACCAATAACAACATCTAATTCTACCAATGATGATGAGCCAGAGGAGGATGAAGACGGAAATAATCCTTCATCATATAACAAGAATTACGACAAGTTTTCGGTAAATGGCGAGGGAAAATGGGGAAAGAATAGATTGCCATATGAGTGTCTGAAGAAGTATGTTGAGATGAATCCGGGTTTGAATGCTAATGAGGTTTTGAACAACTGGAAGAGCTTGAACGTGAATGTGCCTCATTTTGTAGAGTCAAAGGAAGAGTACGAATCCAGGACAGACGATAGCAAGCGTTCATATTATGTGAAATGTGGTGATACTATTATTTATGTGGCGCACAATGGCTATGGTTCAAATGGAAAGGTATATGAATTCATGGATGCCATAAATAATGCTAATTGGGGGATTAAACTTGCTAAGGTAATGGCATGAGAATCCTTGTAGAAGAATATCAATATGATGCCAGTTTAGTGCGTGAAGTACTTGATGGCGTTGATGCTTTGGAGAGTGTAGAAGGGCTTGTATCATTGAGTTATGTGGGCTACTTCTACAACACAAAGCTGAAGGATATTGTATTCATTCTGCCAAAGGTTTTCCTCGATGAACAGGGTAGGGTATTCTCAAAATACTCTCCATCTTCTATTATACATCTGGAATCGGCAAAGTTAGACGAGAATGAGCGAAGATTCCTTTATGAGTTTGCAGTATGGATATACAGGGCAATAGATGTTTTTCAACAGACTCACAAGGATAGCGATATAGTCTATCATAGAAAACTTTCGCTTGTAGGACATGGGACTCGAAGGAGGGCAAATACTTTGCTGGATATACTGCTCTCCTTGATTCAGTTTAACAAGGATAATAAGAACTATATTACCTTCATACTGAAGAATATCCATTCGGGTTTTAACAAGATAAACTGGACTCGTACCATCAGTAACGAGACTGCTATTATTCAGGACCAACAGCCAGTTTATCTGAAACTTGTAAACAAAAAGAGAAAGATAAACTTTGATGAAGAGTTGTTGGTAATATACTATAGTATTCTTGACTATATCTGCAAGACTTATGGATTCAATGTGAATATTCAGATGGGTTTTGAACTGATACAAGGTGCAAGGTTTGAAAGCTACCTGAAAGGCTTTGGTGTTGTTCGTCTGAAACAAATAAAATACAAATACTTCTCAGACAAGGCTCTGGAACTTTGGAACCTTTGTTATGCTTTCTTTGCTCACCATACGGAAATAACCACCTCTATCGAGTTGAGGGAGTATTTGTTGGTAAAGAACTTCTACGTTGTGTTTGAAGCTATAATAGACGAGCTGATAGGCGACAGCAAAGAGGAGCTTCCAGCAGACTTCAAGGAACAGAAGGACGGCAAGCTGGTTGACCACCTTTATACCTATCCAGGACTTATCGAAGCAGACGAAGAGCAAAGGACTTACTATATTGGAGATAGTAAGTATTATAAGTTGGGAGCAAAGTTGGGCGACACTTCAATATACAAGCAATATACTTATGCACGTAATATTGTGCAATATAATATTGACTTGTGGTTGGATGAAATGCAGCCCAATCCTGAAGTAAGGCTGAGGGATGATTTGACGGAAGGTTATAACATTATTCCTAACTTCTTCATAAGTGCAGCAATGAAGCCTGGGGATTATAGTTACAACCATAGCGAAATAGAACTGACACAAACAGGAAACAAAAATCCTGAAATAAAATTCCAATTCAAAGACAGGTTGTTTGATAGAGATACTATGTTGCTGTCACGCTACAATGTGAACTTCCTGTTTGTTGTGGCTCTCTATGCCCGTAATCGTCAGTCGGAGAAGGCTGCGTGGAAAGAGGAAGTTAGAAAACAATTCCGTGAGCAAATTAGAAAAGTGCTTGAAAACGAATTCAGTTTCTATCCTATGAGGTCGAGAGGTGTAATGTTAGATGATTATATTACAAAACACTTCCGCCAACTTAATGGCAAGGTATTTACACCATTCCAAGACAAAGAGATACTGACGTTAGCGCTTAATACTCCGAACGGAAAAGATTCCTTGTCGTCGGAACAAAGAGAACTCATAAATGTATTGAGTGAGGACTTTGATATAGACTATAATTTCTCGTTAGGAAAAGAGCCTGATCTGCCTGCAGCTGTCGGATTCCAGTTCAGCACGGAAGATAATGTGATTATTGGATATTACAGGGGCGAGGATCATCTGGATTGGATTCTCAAAAAGAATTTGTACAATGTGCGTTCTGGAAAGGATAAAGGTTCCGTCAGCCTATCACCAAGTGTGTGTGCTGCTCAATACTTGTTATTGTATGGTAAACAAGGCATATATAAGTTTAAGTTGAAGCCCAACAGCCTCCGCATTTGGGACAAAAAAGATATGGAACAAAGTGGTTACAAGAACCCACACCACGACTTCTATATGGTTTTCTTCATAGAAGAACAAGTAAAGGAAGGAGCCCTTGCCGAAATAGAATTTGACAGGAATAAGATAGAAGCCCTGATTAACCGATACGGCAAGGATAATGCCGGACACGATAAGGGGGCTGTAGCTGTCAAACTCTCTGAACTAATGAGTTGTAAGGTTGACAAATAGTAATGTTCTATGAATAGATTGGTTCTTATAGGGAATGGATTCGACATAGCTCATGATTTGAAGACGAGATATGAAGATTTCATCTACAAATATTGGGAACGAAGATTTTATAGTTTTATAGGGAATGGGAGTAATGTGTCTAAAGATATATTGTGTACTCTGACGTCGATGGCGCCTTGGTCCGTAGTATATCATAACAATTCATATTATTTTGGTAATTCTAATGGAAAAGAATTATATAATTATCTCAAAGATAACCCAAACAAATTTCAGATAAATTATACTCCATTCTTTGAAAGTATTCATCATAGCATAGAAACAAAAGGCTGGGTAGATATAGAGAAAGAATACTATGATTTATTAGAGCAAAATTCATTTGCAAATTACTCAGCAAAGAATATAGAAGAACTCAATAATCAGCTTCTTTACTTGCAAAAGCAATTAACAGAATATTTGACGGAAATAAATAAGGAGCCGATACAAGTAAATGATAATATACGAAAGAAAATGTATGCTCCCATAGAGCTGTCAGACATAGCTGTTGAAGCGACCCAAACACTAAATAATTATATTGAATGGTGTAATAAACAAGAAGAAGATTATTGGAAATATGTACTAAACAATTATTGTAAAGATACTGTTGGTTCAGGATTGTTATATGATATAATAGATTATAAAAAAGATCCGTTGAATCACTCTGTTCCAGAAGCTTATATGCTTCCTCAAAAAATAATGTTACTTAATTTCAACTATACAAAAACAGCTAAACAATACCTTAATCAAAATAGTAACATGTTTAGCCTTAATCATATTCATGGAGTGTTGGAGGATCCGGAAAGTATTATTTTTGGTTATGGAGATGAATTTGAAGATAAATATAAGAAACTTCAAAATCTGAATAATAATGAATGTCTGAAAAACATAAAAACTATAAGATATTTGGAATCGGACAACTACAGGAAGATGCATGAGTTTGTTGAGTCTGCTCCTTTCCAAGTAATCATTATGGGACACTCCTGCGGCAACTCTGATAGGACTCTTCTCAATACAATTTTTGAACACAAGAATTGTGTATCTATAAAACCATACTACCATAAGATAGATGATAATAATGATAACTATATTGAGTTGATACAGAATATCAGTAGAAATTTTAAAGATATGAAGCTGATGAGAGATAGAGTCGTTAATAAAACATATTGTAAACCTCTTGTGGGATAAACATACTTACTAATGAAACATCAGATATATGTTGCAAGTAGTTGGAGGAATGAGTATTATCCCGAGGTGGTGGAGAAACTCAGGGAGGCGGGACATGATGTTTATGACTTCCGTAATCCGCCGTCGGGTGACCCGGGATTTAAGTGGAGCAGCGTGAGCGAGGACTATATGGAATGGACTCCTGAGCAGTATCGTGATATGCTGCAGCACCCAAAAGCAGAAAGGCAGTTTAAAAACGACATCGTGGCTATGGAGGCTTGTGATGCCTGCGTGATGGTGCTGCCCTGTGGCAGAAGTGCTCATACTGAAGCAGGGTGGTTTGCTGGACGGGGGAAGATGACGATAGCATATATCCCGGAGAAGCAAGAGCCGGAACTGATGTATAAACTGTTCGACAAGGTTTGTTGCTCTATAGAAGAGCTGATAGAATACTTGAAATAAACAGCTATGGATCGTCTAACCCCACAACAACGCCATCGGAACATGGCGGCTATCCGCTCGAAGGATACGAAGCCGGAGATAATTGTGCGCAAGGGATTGTGGAGTAGGGGATTCCGATACCGACTGAACCATAAACGGCTGCCTGGACATCCTGACCTAGTGCTGAGGAAATACAAGACGTGCATCTTTGTAAACGGATGCTTCTGGCACGGACATAAGTTGGCGCAGCCAACGGTTCAAGATTCAGGGTTCAAGGTTCAAAGTTCGGAGTGCTGTAAGATTCCGAAGACGAACCGTGATTTCTGGGTGGCGAAAATATGTAGGAACATAGAGCGCGACAAGGAGGAGCAGCGCAAGTTGGCGGAGATGGGGTGGAACTGCATCACGGTATGGGAGTGTGAGCTGAAACCCAACCAGCGGGAGCAGACATTGGACTCAATAGCCTATACGCTGAACCATATATGGCTGCAGAATCACGCCGTAGTGAAGCCCTACGAGCCTCTTGATGAGGATGAAGATATTAGAATGGCGGCGGAAGAAAGTGCAGAGGGCTGAAGGATGAGGGAAGGGAGTGAAAGACAATAAGAATGAAAAGAGCACCAATTAAACATAATAGGCTGCGTCGGATGGATGTGCATGACTATACTTCGGCATGCATATATCTTATTACTGTAACGACGGAAGGACGTAAGCGCATCTTAGGTTCGCTTGTGGGAGATAGTGCGAGTACGGCTGCAATTGAGCCTACGGCCTTAGGTTCATATGTGGCTGAGGCTTTTCGACAGACTGCTGCAGAGACAACCAAGAAGACTGGATGTCGCATTCAGGTGCTTCATTATCAGATTATGCCTGACCATTTTCATGGCATACTATATGTCCGTGATACTTTGCCTGCTGATTATGCATTGGGAAAGATAGTCGCTGCATGGAAGAGTAGGATTTAATGACCGCATCTTGTTTCGTAAAGGACAGTTACAAACGTGGATCGCATATCTGAATGATAACCCACGTAGGTTATGGCTTAAAATTCATTTCCCTAATCGACTACATAAAGTGTATGACTTTAAGGCAGGAAAAAGGGGACATGAATATACTGCTATTGGCAATACGTTTCTGGTTACTTACCCTGAACGATTATGACAGGTACCTGGTACGCGTCATACTATTTTCGTAACCAGTCCGGGTAATAATATGGGAGATAGAGAAAGTATGGTCGATAAAAGGGAGTAACAAGTCGTTACTCCCTTTTCTGTTAGCTGTATAGGAATCGTTTGATGGATTTCTTTGGTGTTTTCTCGAATTCTTCTTCGTAGAGTTCTACTGCGGAGAGTTTGCAGTATGCTGGGAGTACGGTGTTGAGTTCCTGTCGGTTCTGTTCCATTACTTCTTCGAGGTCTGCCTTTCCGAGTCCCATGTTCTTTGCTTCGTCGTAGTCGGGGTAGATGAGTGCTACGAGTTTCTCGTCGCGCTGTACTACGATGCTCTCTACGACCATAGGCATGGAGTTTACTTTGTCTTCTATCTCTTCGGGGTAGATGTTCTGTCCGTTGGCACCGAGGAGCATATTCTTTGAGCGTCCCTTGATGAAGACGTTGCCCTGGGCGTCCATTGTTCCGAGGTCACCGGTGTGGTACCATCCTTCGGCATCGAGTGCCTGACGTGTAGCCTCTTCGTTCTTGTAGTATCCGAGCATGACGTTGAGTCCGCGGGTGAGTATCTCGCCGGGGATGTGTACGGGGTCGGGACTATCAATCTTTACTTCCATGTGGCACACGGCGCGTCCGCAGGAGCCTGGCATGAAGTCTTCCCAGCCTGAGTAGCAGATGATGGGGGCGCACTCCGTGGCTCCGTAGCCTACGGTGTAGGGGAAGTCGATGCGGTAGAGGAACTGCTCTACTTCCTGGTTGAAGGCGGCACCGCCGATGATTACTTCGTGGAAATTGCCTCCGAAGGCTGCTACTACCTGTTCGCAGATTTTCTCGCGTACCTTCTTTGATATTACGGGCATATTGAGGAGGAGACGCATGCGGTTGTTCTGAATCTTGGGGAACACCTTCTTGCGGATTATCTTCTCGATGACGAGTGGTACGGCGATGATGATGATGGGCTTGACGTCGGCAAACGCCTGAGCTATGATGGCGGGTGAGGGGACACGTGTGAGGTAATATACGTGACAGCCGCTGATGAACTCATAGATGAACTCGAACGCCATTCCGTACATGTGGGCCATAGGGAGGATGCTGATGACGTTGTCGCCGGGCTTGATGACTTTGCCGAGAACTTCGTTGGCAAAGTCGGCATTGCTCCAGATGGCGCGATAGGGTATCATAACGCCTTTGGAGAAGCCTGTGGTTCCGCTGGTGTAGTTGATGAGTGCCAGCTCGTCGGGACTCTGCTCTATGTAGTAGTTGACGTGTTCCTTGCGGAAGTACTTGGGGTACTTGCTGCCGAACATCTCGTTGAGGTGCTCGCGGGCGAAGGTGAGCTTGTCGGTTCTTGACAGCAGCAGCGAGTAATCCGGAATGTTGATGATTCCCTCGAGACCTTCCATCTTTGTGGGGTCTATGGTTGTTGCTACGACGTCGCCGACGAAGAGGAGCTTTGACTCGCTGTGGTTAACGATATTGTGTATCTGGTCGGCGGTAAACTCGTGAAGTATAGGCACTGCTACTGCTCCGTAGGTGAGTGTTGCGAGGAACGCTACCGCCCAGTTGGCGCTGTTGCGTCCGCAGAGGGCTATCTTGTCGCCTTTCTCCACACCACTGTTTTCGAACATGATGTGCAGTTTCTCTATCTTGCGAGCCACGTCGTGATACTGCAGTGTGGCTCCTTTGTAGTCAGTGAGAGCATCAAGGTCCCAGTGGTCGATAATGCTTTTCTGGATCAGTGCGTTGAAACTTGGTATTTGATTCATAATATTATTTGTACAGGTATCGTTTTATACTCTTTTTTGGTGTTCTGGCGAAGTCTTCCTGTTGTATCTGGAAGGACTGTATCTTGCTATATGCTGGCAGTGTGGCATTGAGGTCGTTGCGGTTCTGCTCCATGATGTCGTGGAGTTCGTCGTCGCTGAAGCCCATCTCCTTTACCGCGTCGAAGTCAGGGTAGATGAGTGCTACGAGTTTGTCCTCGCGCTGAACGATGATGGCGTCGGAAACCATAGGCATAGAGTTCAGTTTGTCCTCGATTTCTTCGGGGTAGATATTCTGTCCGTTGGCACCGAGGAGCATGTTCTTTATGCGTCCCTTTATGAAGACGTGACCGTCGTCATTCATGATGCCCATGTCGCCGGTATGGTACCAGCCGTCGTCGTCGAGAACCTGACGTGTGGCCTCTTCGTTCTTGTAGTATCCCAGCATGACGTTGGTGCCTCGTGTGACAATCTCGCCGAGTTCGTTCTGGGGGTCGTTGCTGAGGATTTTCACCTCCATGCGGTCAACGGGTGTGCCGCAGCTTCCGGGTTCGAAGTCGTGGTAGTCGCTGTAGGTGATTAGTGGTGCGCACTCGGTGGTTCCGTAGCCTACGGTGATGGGGAAGTCGATGCTCTTGAGGAACGCCTCCACCTCTTGGTTGAGGGCTGCTCCGCCGACGATGACCTCGTAGGCTCTGCCTCCGAACGCCTCATAGACCTGTTCGCAGATTTTTGCCTTCACCTTCTTCGATATTACCGGCATGTTGAGCATGAGACGTACGGCGTTGTTCTGGATTTTTGGGAACACGCGTTTACGGATAATCTTCTCGATGACGAGAGGCACGGAGATGATGATGGACGGTCTGACGTCGGCAAACGCCTGAGCTATGATGGCGGGTGACGGCAGACGTGTGAGGAAGAACAGATGGCATCCGTGACAGAAGGGGAAGATGAACTCTATAGCCATTCCGTACATGTGAGCCATAGGGAGGATGCTGAGTACGTTGCTGCCTACGGGGATGTGGTTGCCCAGATGGTCGAGACAGAACTGTACGTTGCCCCAGAGTGCTCTGTATGGCAGCATGACGCCCTTGGAGAAACCCGTCGTTCCGCTGGTGTAGTTGATGAGTGCCAGCTCCTCGGGAGAGTCCCGGTGGTACCTGACGTGCTCCTGACGGAAGTACTTGGGGAAGCGGCGACCGAACATTTCATTAAGATGTTCGCGCGCGTAAGTAAGTTTCTCTGTTCTGGAGAGTTTCAGCGAGTAGTCAGGTATGTATATAATTCCCTCAAGGTTAGGCATTTCGTCGGCATTGATGACGGCATTGATGACGTCGCCTACGAAGAGCAGTTTCGACTCGCTGTGGTTCACTATGTTGTGAATCTGTTCAGCATTGAACTCGTGGAGGATAGGAACGGCGACAGCACCGTAGGTGAGGGTTGCCATAAATGCTACTGCCCAGTGTGAACTGTTACGTCCGCAGATGGCTATCTTATCGCCTTTCTGTACACCGCTATTCTCGAAAAGAATGTGTAGCTTTTCGATTTTTCGTGCCACATCATGAAACTGTAATGTGGCTCCTTTATAGTCTGTTAGGGCATCCTGATCCCAATTCTCAATTATTGTTTTTTCAATATATGAATTAAAGCTTGGTATTATAGCTTCCATTGCACATTTTCATTAATTTTGTGCAAAGGTAAGTCATTTCTTGCACATTCGCAAATATTTTGTGCAATATTTTTGTCTTTTATTCATATCTCATAGATTTTGCCGGATGGATGTGCGAAACGAGGAAACTCGGACCGATGAGAACGAGGGTACAAATGGCGAGTGTGGCTATGTTTATGAGTAGGAAATAGAGCCAGTTTACTTCGACGGGAACGGTGCTGACATAATAGGTTGAGGCATCGAGGGTTACGAGTCCCGTGAAGTGTTGAAGGGCTATGAGGACGAGGGCTATGAGGTTGCCGATGAGTAGTCCGCGACCGATGATGAAGACGGCGAAGAGGAGGAAGGTGTGGCGCACGGTGCTGTTGCGTGCTCCGAGTGCCTTCATGATGCCAATCATGCTGGTGCGTTCGAGGATGATGATGAGCAGTCCGCTAATCATTGTGAAGCCCGCCACAGCAACCATAAGAGCAAGGATTATCCACACGTTGAGGTTGAGAAGGTCGAGCCACGCAAAGATGTTGGGCACGCTGTCGATGATGGTCTCCGAGCTGTATGTGGAGCCGTAGTGGTCGATGGTCCTGTTGACGTTGTCGATGATGCGGTCCTCGACGGTGTTGAGCTGGCTGAAGTCGTTGACGAGGAGCTCGGCTCCCGACGTCTGGTCGTCCTCCCAGCCGTTGAGCCTTACTGTGGTGTGGAGGTCGGTGAATACCAGCGACTTGTCGAAGTGGGCAAGGTTAGTCTCATAGATGCCGGCGATGGTGAAGCGGCGTGCACGGACGTCGCCAGGCGCGATGAAGTAGGCAAAGACCTTGTCGCCAGTCTTCAGGAGCAGCTTGTCGGCGATATATTTGGAGATGACGAGTTGCTGCGAGCCCTTCGTGGCGCTGAACTTAGGTATGGAGCCGCTGACCATATTATTATGTATAAAGGTGGTGTCGTACTCTTCGGCGATGCCTTTGAAGAGCAGTCCCATGAAGTCGTTGTCGGTCTTGAGGATGCCGCTCTTCAGTGCGAAGCGCTGTACGTGGCGCACCCCTTCGGTCTTGCGCAGTACGTTCATCATGGAGTCGTTCATGACGATAGGGTACTGGTCGTCCGACTGTATAGCCATGAAGTTGGCCACCGTGATATGGCTTCCGAAGCCTATAACCTTGTCGCGTATGGTGTGTTTGAAGCCAAGCACCACGCTGACGGATATTATCATCACCGCCAGTCCTATGGCGATGCCTGCCGTAGCTATACGGATAGCGGGGAGACTAACTTTCTGCTGGTCTCCGCTGTTGCCATAGATGCGTCGTGCTATGAATAGTGGTAGGTTCACTTCCTTCCTGGGTATTCTTCGAGAGCCTTCTTGAGTACTACGAGTGCACGTTGCAGGTCGTCCTTCTTAAGCACGTAGGCTATACGTACCTGGTCTCTTCCTGCTCCAGGGGTGGTGTAGAAGCCGCTGGCGGGTGCCATCATCACCGTCTCGCCTTCGTAGTTGAAGCTTTCGAGACACCAGCGACAGAACTTCTCGGCGTCATCGACGGGCAGCTTTGCTACGGTGTAGAACGCTCCCATAGGTATTGGCGAATAGACGCCCGGGATGCGGTTCAGTCCGTCGATGAGACACTTACGGCGCTCTACATACTCGTCATAGACGTCGCGCATGTACTCCTCGGGGGTGTCGAGTGATGCCTCGGCGATAATTTGTCCTATGAGTGGTGGGGAGAGTCGTGCCTGACAGAACTTCATGACGGCTTTACGAATCTCCTTGTTCTTTGTTATCAGTGCTCCGATACGTATTCCGCACTCGCTGTAGCGCTTTGATACGGAGTCGATGAGTACTACGTTGTCCTCGATGCCCTCGAGGTGGCAGGCGCTGATGTAAGGTGAGCCGGTATAGATGTACTCACGATAGACCTCGTCGGAGAAGAGGTAGAGGTCGTACTTCTTCACGAGGTCGCGAATCTGGTTCATCTCCCTGCGTGTGTAGAGGTAGCCTGTGGGGTTGTTGGGGTTACAGATGAGTATAGCCCTTGTGCGTTCGTTGATGAGTTCTTCGAACTTCTCCACCTTAGGCAACGAGAACCCTTCTTCTATCGTTGTGGCGATAGTTCTGATTTTAGCTCCTGCGGATATTGCGAATGCCATATAGTTGGCGTAGGCAGGTTCTGGAACGATGATTTCGTCGCCCGGGTTAAGGCACGAGAGGAAGGCGAAGAGCACAGCCTCGGAACCGCCACAGGTGATGATGATGTCGTCGGCAGTAACCTTGATGTCGTACTTGGCATAGTAATCGACAAGTCGTTCACGGTAACTGAGATAGCCCTGCGACGGAGAATATTCCAGTATTTTACGGTCAACGTTCTTCATGGCGTCAAGAGCCACCTGCGGTGTGGGCAGGTCGGGCTGTCCGATGTTGAGGTGATACACCTTTGTTCCTCTTTTCTTTGCTGCTGCCGCCAGTGGTGCCAGTTTCCTGATTGGCGACTCAGGCATTTCTATTCCTCGTGTTGATATTTGTGGCATTTTTTTATGTAATTTATTTAATTAAAGAAATTCCAGCTCACTCCGAATCGGAACAGTGTCTTGTTGAGAGGGTAGTGAGGTATCTGGAAGTAGTTCTTCTTGCCCCAGCTCTCGTTGATGTGGCTCACCATAACGAAGAAACGAGCGTGTTTCAGGAAGAGGTTAGCATACACATTGATTTCGGGGAAGTTGCCTACCTTTATATTATTTGCGCCGTTGTCCTGAACGGCGAAGGTGTTCATCAGCGGACTGTAGTCGGGTGCCTGGTACGAGGTGAAGTATCTCATGTCGGAGCCGAGGTGCACCCTGAGTACCTTTGCTATGTTGAAGTTAAGGTACAGGTTGGTATATACGTTGAGGTCGGGGAGCGGCAGGATGTTCTGGTTGCTGCTCTTCTGGTAAGTTACCACGTTCTCCCAGTTCAAGATTCCTAAGGTGAAGTCCTGAGTCAGCTGTAGCGTCATGATGCTTACTGTACCGCTCTGCTGGTTAGGTTTCACTATGACGTTATATCTTCCGTATTCGGGGTCGGAACTGTAGGAGCGTGAGAAATAGGTGTAGTTGGAGATATTGTCGAAGGCAACGCGCAGTGTGGTGCGTGTCTTCTGGTACGAGAAGAGTCCTTCTACGTGGTTTCTCACTTCGGGTTTTCTGTCGAGGTCGTCCCACCACAGGTATTTAGAGTGGTAGTCGCTGAAGTAGAACGATGGTGACACACGGTGTATGAAGCCCTTTGCCGCCAGCGTCACTGTGTCGCCGAAGACGGGGAAGTTAACGTCGATGTTGCCGTCGAGAGAGAAGCAGCCTACGTCGGGACCAGCCACATCAGCCTCGAAGGTGGCGTTGTAGTGGAGTGTCCTTCCCTGGGTTTTACTGATTTGTCCTCCCACGAAGAAGTAGTTCTCCGAGTAGCGCTCGAAACCACCCTGGAGGTCGGGCAGTCGGTAGCCCTTGATTTCATGACTCGCGAAGACCTTAAGACCAGCCTTTGCGTATTTGTTGAAGCCCTCGAGCAGCGCTATAGCGAAGGTGTTCTTTACGGAGTAGTAGCGAGTCTTGTCGTAGATGGAGTCGCCCGAGAGTACCTGGTTGTCGTAGAACTTGCTGTTCTTGTAGTATTTCAGTTTGCCGTCGAGCGTAGGAATCTCGTATGCCTCGTAGATACGGCGGTATAAATCGACCTTAGCTGTGTGGATGAAACTTGTCACGGGGACATATTCTTCCTTCATCCACATAGTGTCCTCCTGAGCTTTGCGGTTAGCCTTCATGATGCTGTCGGCAACTTCCTTGCTGCCCACCTTTACACGTTCCTGAGCGGTGCTTGCAATGTTGGCAGGTTCGTCGCCAGCCACCTTAGCGTCGTCGGGACGTCCCGAGAAGGTCTGTACGGGCTCTTCGCCTCGTTCCTTCCTCTTCTTCTCGGCATTTTCCTTCGCACTCTCGAGTGCGAATTTCTTTGCTTTTATCTCGTCCTCAGTCATTGGAACCTTACGGTGGAAGCCCACATTATATCTGTGAGTGAAGAAGATATGGTGGTTATCGTGACGGTTCCAGTTCTGGTCGAGCATGACGGGGATTTCCTTCTCCCTGTATTGTGTGGTCTTGCTCTCGGGGTGTGTTATGTAGTCGTCGTTGACGACACCTCCGTTTTCGGCAATCTTCTGATGGTTGGTGTTGAAGAGCAGGTGAGCCTGATATCTGTCGCCGAGGTACGAGCCCCACAGTGTTGTGCCGAAGTGGCTGGTGTTGGAGTCGTCGTAGTAGCCCTTGCCGTAGATGTAGTCGAACTTGATGCCGAAACCGAATCTTTTTCCAACGTTGGCAGCGAAGAGCGCCTTGAAGTGGTCCTCACCGTTGTCGTTGCTTCCGCAGGTGTTGAAACTGATGTTGGTTATCGGCGACAGGGTATTGGTGAAGTGGAAGTTCTCTACGGGAACAATGAACATGTCGTAGTTCTCTGCAAAGACGAACTCCTCATGTCGGCGGTCTATGAAGATGCGGTTCAGTCGTGGGGTACCGATGTTTCCTGCCGAGCTGTACTCGCCACGAAGTCCTCCGTTGAGTACGGAGTTCATGAACATGTGGTGCATAGTGTCGGGCTCTGCAGGAGTGATGTCGCCGAAGCGCTCATCGACGGTCCACACCTTGAGGTTACGGGGTATTTCCTGTTTCTTGTTTTTCTTGAATACGGAGTCGTTGCGCCCAGCTATACCAAACTCGTTGTCGGCAGAACGGAACGTACCGTCGTCATTCAGCTGGTTATAGCTCTGCGCCCAGATGCAGTGGGTTAAGAGACAGAGTAGTGTTATCGTGAAAAACCTTTTCATCTGCTGCTTCTCATTTCATCATTCTTAATGCCGACTCAGAGAACTTTATAGCCATAGCCAGGAATACTACGTACAGTCCTACCGTCCTGTCGGAGAGCAGGTAAATGGCTACTCCCACGATAGCTGTCAGTATGAAACAGATGTTCAGCACCTGACGTATCGTGAAAAAGCGGTCACGAGGTTCTTCGCGATCTTCTTTTCTTTGCTGGAGATATTCTTCTTCGCTAATCATTTCTTTGTCGTTTTCTTGTCGTTAAGATACTCCACAAGGTCCTTGAAGAGGAAGTCTTTCCTATCGACAGTCTTCCTGCGGAACTTGCCTGAAACGGGGTAGAGGCGGGTGGCTTTCTTGTTCATAGCGTACTTATCGACAATCCAGTCCTCGGCACGTATGACGCTCTTGTCCTTGTACCTGTCCTCCTCGTACTTGTATGTGATGTTGCTCATTACCATCTTGACGTGTCCGTCGCTACAGGTGGTGATGAGGTTGTATCTCAGTTTTGTACGGTCCAGCATTATGGCGTTCTTCTTGAAGACGAGCCACTCCCTGACGTTGGTGACGATGATGTGGTCCTGTTTGTTTACCAGACTTACCTGACTGCCCTCGAGCTGGTTGCTCTCGTGGGTGAGACGGGTCATGTATTCCATCACCTTGTCGTAAATCTGCTGTGCACTCTTTCCGGGCACGTCGGCATCGAGTGTCCAGGTTACTTTGCCGTCCACTTCGGTTACTGCTCCCGCCAGGTATTTAGCGTCGCGCAACACCTTCGGAGCCTCAGCTTTCTTTGGCGCTTCGACTGTCTTTGTCTCGCTCTCTGTCTCGGGTTTTTCCCACACGTTTTGAGCCTGACAGGTGAGTGACAGTCCTAATGCTATTGTTAAGATTGTTGTTTTCATTCGTGCAAAATTACTAAATAATGTGCTATTTCGGAGCATTTATTCATTATTTAACAATTCTGTCATCCTTATTATCTCGTCGCGATATTGTGCTGCCTGGAGGAAGTCGAGCTCTTTGGCGGCCTTCTTCATGAGTGCTGTAGTGTCCGCAATACTCTTACGCAGCTGCTCCTGACTCATACTCTTCATTATCGGGTCTGCCGCTATTGCCATCGGGTCGGGCTCGATGTACGGACGGTATTCGGTAACTTTCGCAGAAGACTGTTTTGTGTCTGCGATGTTGCGTGTAAGGTCGCCCTTGATGGCTTTTACTATTTGCTGTGGTGTGATGCCGTGTTTCTCGTTGTAAGCCATCTGTTTCTCGCGTCTGCGCATCGTCTCGTCGATGGTCTTCTGCATGCTCTCCGTGATGTTGTCGGCATACATTATTACTTTACCGTTGACGTTACGTGCTGCTCGTCCTGCCGTCTGTGTCAGAGAGCGGTGCGAACGCAGGAATCCCTCTTTGTCGGCATCGAGAATCGCTACTAATGACACCTCGGGGAGGTCGAGTCCTTCGCGGAGCAGGTTTACTCCCACCAGCACGTCGAAGGCTCCCGTACGCAGATCGTTCATTATCTTTACACGGTCCAGTGTGGCTACGTCGCTGTGGATGTAATTGGCTCTTACGTTGTGGCTTAGAAGATATTCCGTCATTTCCTCCGCCATACGTTTCGTCAGCGTCGTTATGAGTACACGTTCGTTCCTGTTGCAACGGGTGAGGATTTCATCCATAAGGTCGTCAATCTGATTTTCGCTGGGACGGACCTCGATTTCGGGGTCCAAGAGCCCAGTAGGACGTATCAGCTGTTCTACGACGACGCCTTCCGCCTCGTTGAGTTCGAAGTCGGCAGGTGTTGCAGAGACATATATCGTCTGCGGCACAAGACTCTGGAACTCCTCGAAGGTGAGGGGACGGTTGTCGAAGGCTGCAGGCAGTCGGAAACCATATTCTACGAGATTTGTCTTGCGTGCTCTGTCGCCTCCGTACATAGCACTAATCTGCGGTACGCTGACGTGACTTTCGTCTATTACGAGCAGAAAATCCTTTGGGAAAAAATCTAACAAACAGTAAGGTCTTTCGCCCGCCTTGCGACCATCGAAATAGCGCGAATAATTTTCTATTCCCGAGCAGTGTCCAAGCTCTTTTATCATTTCGATGTCGTATTCCACACGTTCCTTAATACGCTGTGCCTTAATGCCGTCACCCATTTCGTTAAAGAACTCAATTCGCTCTAACAGGTCGTCCTGAATTTGTCTTACGGCAATCTCTGTCTGTTCCTTGGAAGTGACGAAAAGATTAGCGGGATATATTTGATAATTTTCGAACAAAGCCATCCTGTGATAGGTGTCGGCATCGAGCTCCTCGATAGTGTCTATCTCGTCGTCCCACCAGGTCACTCGAAGAATGTTGTCGCTGTATGCCATAAAGATATCAACGGTGTCGCCCTTGACCCTGAAACACCCTCGTTTCAGGTCAACATCGTTGCGTACATAGAGGGCGTCAACGAGTCTTCGGAGGAACATATTACGCTCCAGAACCATTCCTTTCTTGAGTGTTATAACGCTGCTTGACATAGCTGCGGGACCACCCATACCGTAAATGCACGATACTGACGAAACTACTACTACGTCCTTACGTCCCGAAAGTAGTGACGATACGGCACTAAGGCGAAGCTTGTCAATCTCCTCGTTGATGGCAAGGTCTTTTTCTATATATGTGTCAGAGGTAGGCAGATACGCCTCCGGCTGATAGTAGTCGTAGTAGCTGACGTAGTACTCCACAGCGTTTTCGGGGAAGAAGCCTTTCATCTCCTCGTACAGCTGAGCCGCTAATGTCTTGTTGTGGCTGAGTATGAGTGTGGGCTTGTTTACGTTGGCAATGACGTTGGCAACAGTAAACGTCTTTCCCGAACCGGTAACACCTAAAAGCACTTGTGCTTTGTCACCGCGTAAAACACCGTTCGACAACTCTTTTATTGCTTCGGGCTGGTCGCCAGTAGGACTATATTTCGAGGTCAATTTGAAATTCATCCTGCAAAAATAGTAAAAAAACACAAATCGGACGTGATTTTTTCTAAAAAACTCTTATCTCATTTTGTTTTTCGCGGAATTATATGTAATTTTGCACGATAATTTTCGGAAAATGAAGAAATTACTCGTCATAATATCATCAGTATGTCTGTTGTCAGGTTGTGCATCAGAATTCAATAGCATGTTTAAAACCTCAGACAACAATCTGAAATACGAATACTCAAAACAACTCTTTGCCGAGGGTAAGTTTTCGCGTGCTGCAGTATTGCTCACTGACCTTATCAATGTTCTTAAGGGAACGGAGAACGGACAGGAGTGCCTCTATATGCTGGGTATGGCGCAGTACAACTCCAAAGATTACGAGTCTGCATCATATACCTTTAAGAAGTACTACCAGAGCTATCCGCGCGGCCTCTACGCTGAGAATGCTAAGTTCTACGTAGGAAAGAGTCTTTATATGGGAACTCCCGAACCACGTCTGGACCAGACGCAGACCGTCAATTCTATTGCGGCGCTGCAGGAATATATGGATTTGTTCCCTGATGCTCAGCGTAAGGATGAGGCACAACAGATAATGTTCGAGCTGCAGGATAAACTGGTGAAGAAGGAGTTTTACAGTGCCCGTCTTTACTACAATCTTGGAACATACTTCAGTAACTGTCTTTTCGGAGGCTCCAACTATGAGGCATGTATCATAACAGCTCAGAATGCCCTGAAGGACTATCCTTACTCATCGATGCGTGAGGAATTTTCGGTTCTCATAATGAAGAGTAAGTTTGAACTGGCGCAGCAGAGTACTGAGGCAAAGAAACTCGACCGCTATCGTGATGCTGAGGATGAGTGCTACGGTTTTATAAACCAGTATCCTGATTCCAAGGAAGTTACAACGGCAGAGAAGTATATAGAGCGTTGCAAGAAAATACTTTCAAAAAGTCCTTTAATGTAAGGCGCACAATAATATAATAGTAAATAAATAGTAAATAGTAAAATAGTAAATTATAAAGATGGATTACAAAAAGTCAAAGGCTCCAGTGAATACTGTGACACGAAACATTATGGATTTAAGCAAGGATACTGGCAACATCTACGAGAGCGTTGCCATTATCGCGAAACGTGCTAATCAGATTTCTGTAGAGATGAAGCAGGACCTCAGCAAGAAGCTGGCTGAGTTCGCCTCATATAATGATTCCCTGGAGGAAGTTTTTGAAAATCGTGAGCAGATAGAAATTTCACGCTATTACGAGAAGTTGCCAAAGCCAACACTTCTTGCAACACAGGAATTTGTTGATGGTCAGGTGTACTATCGTGATCCAATGAAGAAAACAGAGGAAGAGGAGTAAGCTCTTATGATACAACGCATACAGACCGTTTACTTGTTGCTTGCTGTTATTGCTGCCTTTGTGGCGCTCACACAGCCGGTAGCTCTACTTGTGCCTGATACGATAGGAGAGAACATAGCGATGTACAACAATATACCACTATATGTTGTTCTGCTCTTAGCATGTACCGTTGAGGTTTTCTCCATATTCCTATATAAAAATAGGTTACGTCAACTACATTGGACGGCGACAGCACTGATTCTTATTGTGCTGTGGTACGCAACCTACGGAATAGTAGTGGGTTATAAGTGTCAGGAGTTGGAGTGTCATTGGAATTTCCAATGGGCAATGTTACTACCTTTCGTTTCGTTCGTACTGGTATATATGGCACGTCGTGCTATCAAGGCAGACGAACGACTCGTACGTAGTGCAGACAGATTGAGGGGATAGGGTCCTGATAAGTTCAGGATTTCTTTCAATAAAAGACAAACAAAAATCGTTGGACCTGATGTCCAACGATTTTTTCTCTCTTTTCCTTTGTTCGAGCTTCTGATTACTTAACAGCAGCAGCAGTGTCAGCAGCTACAGTGTCAACAGCTACAGTGTCAACTGTGTCAACAGCTGCTGTATCAACGTCAGCGCTCTGAGCTGTTTTGTTACCACAAGAAGCGAATGAGATAGCTGCTACAGCTACGAACATCAAAACTAATTTCTTCATTTTTCTAAGCTTTTAAAATCTGTAAAACAATTATTTGTTTATTAAAACGCTGCAAAGGTAAGTATTTTTTTAATACGTTGTTCATTTTTTTTAGACTTTTTTTTCAGCATTTTTGTAACATTTTAGCAAAGCGCTGAAAGTCAATAAATTACGAAATGTGAATAACTGTTAAAGTTTTTCGGTGTGCGCAAACAACAAGAAAAAACGACATTTTTGGGTGTTATTTGTCGATTGACGGTGGGTTGTATTTCGCATTATGAATTATGCATTATGGATTTAATTTTGTACCTTTGCATTCCCTATATATATAATAAGGTATAGAAAGTATGATTGATACCTCCTCTTTTCAAGGCAAGACAGCCAAGTATTACACTTTAGGGTGTAAGTTGAACTTTTCCGAGACATCAACTTTCGGACGGATGCTTCAGGAGATGGGTGTTCGTACAGCCGCTAAGGGCGAGTCTGCCGATATATGTCTTATAAATACCTGTTCGGTAACCGACGTTGCCGATCATAAGTGTCGTCAGGCTATCCACCGTATGGTGCGCGAGAATCCCGGAGCCTTTGTCGTTGTTACAGGATGTTATGCCCAGCTGGAGTCGGAGAGAGTAAGTAACATAGAGGGCGTCAATCTGGTTCTTGGCAGTAACGAGAAGGCAAATCTGATACAGTACCTCTCCGATGCGTGGAGTGGAGCTGTGGGTCCCAAGGCAATAGCGCAGAAGACGAAAGACATTACATCCTTCGCTCCTTCATGTTCTCGAGGCAACCGCACACGTTATTTCCTCAAAGTACAGGACGGCTGCAGCTATTTCTGTACATACTGTACGATACCTTACGCCCGCGGCTTCAGTCGTAGTCCAAGTATTGAGTCACTTGTAGAACAGGCACATCAGGCTGCTCTCGAAGGCGGTAAGGAGATAGTGCTCACAGGTGTTAACATAGGAGACTTTGGACATCCTCGCGGTGAGAGTTTCATAGAACTTGTGAAGGCACTCGATAAGGTAGATGGCATACAGCGTTATCGCATCAGCTCACTGGAACCAGACCTCCTCAGTGATGAGCTCATAGAGTACTGCAGCACAAGCAGGGCATTCATGCCACACTTCCACATCCCCCTACAGAGTGGTAGCGACGAAGTGCTGCGTCTTATGCATCGACGTTATGACAAAGCTCTTTTTGCCCATAAGATAGAGCTTATAAAAGAGCGTATGCCCCACGCCTTCATTGGTGTTGATGTTATGGTGGGCACACGTGGTGAACGACCAGAGCTCTTTGAGGAGTGTTATGAGTTCCTACGTTCTCTTGACGTCACACAACTCCACGTCTTTCCGTATAGTGAGCGTCCGGGGACCTCGGCACTTAGCATCCCGTATGTTGTTGCGGAGAAAGACAAGAAGTTGCGTTCAAAACGACTTCTGGAACTTTCCGATGAGAAGACGCAGTCTTTCTATGCGCAGTATATAGGTAAGGAGGGTAATGTGCTATTTGAACGTGCTCCACGTGGAAAGGCAATGCACGGATTTACGGAGAACTACATTCGTGTGGAACTGCCCGCTTCACAGAGTCGTGAAGAGTATGACAATGAGATACTTCAGGTCAGGTTAGGCGACTTCAATCACGACCGCACAGCATTGGTGGCACAAATTATTTAAGTAAAGGAGTTTTTAATAGTATATATAAAGGTATAAGATATGGATTTTAAAGAATTGGCGCAGATGCGTCGCAGTCATAGGAAGTTCACGGGTGAAGAGATCAGTGGTGACACTGTTCAGTTGATATTGCGTGCAGCGCTGATGTCTCCTACGAGTAAGAGTCAGCGTTCGTGGCATTTTGTTGTTGTGGACGACAAGATGGATTTGGAGAAGTTGTCGGACGCTAAAGACCTCGGAGGACAGTTTATAAAAGGTGCTGCGATGGCTGTGGTAGTACTTGGAGACCCTATGCAGAACGACTGTTGGGTGGAAGATGGTGCAATAGCAGCGATATCAATGCAATATCAGGCGGAAGACCTCGGACTGGGAAGCTGTTGGGTGCAGATGAGAGGCAGAGGACTCTCTGATGGTACTACGGCAGACGAAGTTATTCGTGGCATATTGGACATACCTGAGAATTTGTCGTGTCTGTGTGTCGTTGCCTTTGGACATAAAGCTGATGAACGTAAACCACAAAACGAGGATAAGTTGAAGTGGGAGAATGTGCATGTAGCAAAATATTGATGGTTAAAGGTGGAATGAGAATTGTTTTGATTGGGGCAGGAAGGCTGGCGACGAATGTCGGGAAAGAGCTGAGTAGGAATGGACACCAGATAGCACAGGTGTATAGCCGTACTATGGAGTCGGCAGAGATGCTGGCGAAAATAGTAGATGCAGAAGCCGTTAACGACCTGAGTGCGGTGGTAAAAGATGCCGACGTGTATCTTGTGGCAGTAAAGGACAGCGTACTGAAGACGCTGATACCAGAGCTGTGTAAGGGTAGGGAAGGGGGCGTGTTTGCCCATACTGCAGGCAGTATGAGTATAGACCTTTTCCGCGGTTATGCCGAGCATTATGGCGTTTTCTATCCTATGCAGACGTTCAGTAAGGAGCGAGAGGTGGATTTTCGTGACGTCACCTGTTTTATAGAAAGTTCAGACCCGTCTTCGTGTAAGGTATTGGAGGAACTTGCCCGGAGTATCACGCCTCGTGTGATGACGTTAAGTTCCGAGGACCGTAAGTATTTGCATTTAGCTGCCGTCTTTGCGTGTAATTTTGCCAATCACTGTTTTGCTTTATCAGAGCGTCTGTTAGCGAGTCGCGGTATAGGTTTTGACGTGATGTTGCCTTTGGTTGACGAGATGGTCAGTAAGGTTCATGCGTTATCCCCCCGTGCTGCTCAGACCGGTCCTGCCGTCCGTAATGACTCGAACGTGATGGAAGAGCATTTGCGTTTGTTGGATGGTGATGAGAAGTTGCAGTAAATTTTC